>DASTUM010000111.1:0-35250 GCA_035759665.1 Micavibrio sp. | reverse complement strand
CCGCGCCGATGTTCGGCGGAATGGCGCCGTCATAATCGTTCTGCGTTGCAAGTAAAACCCTTCTATCCCCCCGTTTTCGGGGGGATTTTTCTTGCCGCAGGCCCGCGCCATAAAAAAGCCGCTGACTTCGGAGATATTGTCTTTATATTAAACGGCGCAGCAAAGGTGGGCATGGCATACCTCAACGGAAACGACAACCGCAGACCGGACGACGACGACAAGATCGTCGTTATGCCGACGCTTGCCGAGCGCGACCGGATACGCCGTGAAAAAGAAAGAGCCGAAAAAATGCAGGCAGGCGCGGCGGAGCCGATGATCAACATGCCGCCTGTGACGAAATACCTGCTCGCCGCGATTTTGGCCGCGCACCTTATTATTCATTACGCCCTTTCGCTGGAGCAGCAGGACTGGGTTTTCATGAATCTCGGGTTCGTGCCCGAAAGCTTCAACCAAAACCCGTTCGGCCCCTTCGTGCTAACAAGCCTGTTCACCCATATGTTCATCCATGGCGGATGGATACATGTGGCCATGAATCTTTTCATGCTCGCGGCATTCGGGAGCGGCGTTGAAAAATGGCTCGGCGGCAGGCGCCTGCTGATCCTTTATTTCGCGAGCGGGCTGTTCGGTGTCGCGGCGCATTACCTGCTCAACACCCATTCGGAATTCCCGATGATCGGCGCCAGCGGCGGTCTCAGCGGCCTGTTCGCGGCGGCCCTTCTCATGATCGCCCGCGGCCAGCGGGAGATGGGAGGCAAATTCGGCATCCTGCCCTTCGTGCTGATCTGGATCGGCCTTTCGGTTGCGTTCGGCATGCTCGGCGGGCCGGACGGCAGCATCATAGCGTGGGCCGCGCATATCGGCGGCTTCCTCGGCGGTTTCGTCGTCCTCAAACTGATGCGAGTTTAAACTTCCTTCCAACTTCCATGTCATCCCGACCGGAGCCCTGCCCTCAGGGCCAGCGGAAGAATTCACAGATCGAGGAACAGATCCCTCGGCTTCGCTCGGGATAACGGACGGAAACATCACGATTTGTCGATCAACAGCGGGTCCTGCCATCCGGCCAGGAGGCCTTGCTGCTGCGCGTGGACGAGCGAAAGCGGATTGCCCCATTCGATCGTGTTAAACGATCCGTGCGGTGCCGCCACCGGCGACCAGCTTTCATAGACATTGCGCGTGAGCGTGCAATACCACACGGAATCCGGCGCGGCGAAGGCGGCCTTGTCCATCCATTCGCGGATGGCTGCGAGATTGTGCGTCGTCTGCTGTTCAAGGTCGGCGCGCAGACGGTAAACCTGCGCGGTGGGACGAAGGCTTTCGGCCATGATGAGATAGGCTTTCGCCTCGCCCGCAAGGCCCGCGTCGATGGCGGCCTTCGCGGCGGCGATTTGCCCGTCCGCGGAATCGGGCTTGATGGCCACGAGTTTTTCAAACCAGCGCAGCCGGCGCAGCGGATCGGAAGCTTTGTTTTCCGGCGCGATGCGATCCCACAGCACAGCGAGGTCGGGATGCGGATTGATTTTCCACGCGCGTTGGACGATTCCCTCGACCTTGCCTTTTTTGTTTTTGGCCAGCCAGTGTTCGCCGAGCTTGACGGCGGCAGGCGTGAAGCCGGGATCGCGTTTCAGGGCGCGCTCGATCTTCTTCAGCCACGCGCTTTCGTTGTTCGCGATGCGGTCTTCTTCGGCGAGGATAATCAGCAGCGCGATTTCATCCTTTCGCGCCTGCGCATCGTCGATGACGCGGGCTTTCTTCACACGCTCCAGCGTCGCCATAGCGGCTTGCCAGTGATGGTTTTGCAGTTCCAGATCGTAAACGGATTTTAAAATCCACGGCTGTTTCGGGTTTTTCTCCAGCGCCTTTCGCGCATAGCCCAGCGCCTGCAGACTGTCGCCCTGATCGAGCGAGGATTTCAAAAGGCCGCGAATACCGAAGAAAGCCGCGTCTTTATCGCCCAGCAGCTTTTCGAAAGCTTCGCGCGCGACGAGTTCTTCCCCGCGCAACCGCGCGGCCTGCGCTTCGAGCAGCAGCGGCAGGCCCGTTTCGTCGGGCAGAAGGTGGCGGACATCCCGGGAATAGCTCGTGGCTTTTTTCCCGTCGCCCGCGGCGATGGCGACGAAACCGCGGGTAAGCGCCTGAAAGCCCTTGCGGCGGTTGCGCTCTCTGCGGCGGCGGGACATAGAGGCCGGGGTTCTGACGATCGCGCTGACAATGCGGAAGAACGCAATGGCGATGAGCATGAACAAGGTGAGGAAGAGCAGGAAGAGGCCGAGATGCAGCGAGATGGTGTAATCGTTCCAGACGACATCGACCGTCCCCTGCTGCGCCGAAATCCAGATGGCGGCGCAGACGACGACGGCTAGTTGAAAGAAAAACCACAAGGCGCGGAACACGGGATGGCCCTTTCCGTTTTCGTGTTTAGACCGGAAACGATTCTATCACTTCGTTTCGCCGGGGGTAAACCCTTTAAACCCTTTCGGAGCGGGAAGGATGGCAAAGCCGGATTCTCCATCCTTCACCACATTTTCCTTCGGCAGCGCCGATTGAACCTTGTCGGTCACGGATTTCAGGGTCGTCGTGCCTGTCGAACCCGTAGCCGTGTTCATGTTGGCGCCGACATTGGCGACGATCATCTGGCGGAGCATGTTCTGGATGTTTTCGGCCAGAACGGCAGCTTCGGCCTGCTGGATGAAAGGCTCAGCCGTGGTCTTGGCGTTGCCGTCTAGCGTTTGCAGGGTCGCGATCGCGCCCTGGATGTCGTTGTCGTCGAGTTGCTGCTGCGCCTTCGCGACGGTCTTTTGCGTGTCCGTGCCGCCGATCAGTTCGCCGTCCTTCTTGACATTGAGCAGTTGCGTGATGCGGACTTTCGCCTTTTCAGCGGCGGAGAGATCTTCGCCTTTCAGGGACGAGAAGACGATGTCACCGGCATAGCCCTTGAATTCCTCGGACAGGCCCTCGGACGTCAGCACGCCGCCTTTTTCAGCCTGCGGAGCGAGGCGCTGCAATGCCGCCTGCAATTCCGGATCGTCGTCGCCAACCAGCTTTTGCAAAAGGATGAGATCGTCTTCGAACGGCACGTTGCGGTTGAGGGAATCGCGCAATTGCGAAAAGGCGATCAGCAGCGCTGCCGCCTTCATATCGCTGTTCGATATGCCTTCGAGGGTCTGGCCGAGCGGGCTTTCCGGATTTTGCTGCACTTCGGCCATCTTGTCGTCGAGCATGTTCACCTGACCGTCGATAGCGTCGACGATTTTTGTGAGTTCGGCGACGGAAGCCGACAACTGATCCTGCCCTGCAATGGTGACTTCGAGATTGCGGATGCGGGTGGTCAGGTCTTTCACGGCCTGGCCGCCTTCGACATCGTTCAACTTGGCTTCGATCACCGACAGGCGGTCGGAGAGAGAGCCGGCGTTCGTTGCCAGAACGGCCTTGGACAGGTCTTGCGCCTGCGCGGCAGCCTTTTTGACGTCTTCGCCGATCACGCTGGCCTGGGCCTTCAGGTCGGCCATGCGGCGGCGCATCTCTTCGGGGACGAGGTTGCGGATGCTTTCCGCGTTTTCGTTCATCGCCTGGACGTCCTCGTCGATCGCGCCCATCTTGCCTTCGAGTTCGGCGATCTGCGTTTCGTGTTTTTCGATTTTCTTCGCGCTCGGCAAAAGGGCGAGCGTTCCGGCGCCGCCGAGAACGAGAGCGATGGAGAGGGCCGTCCAGATGCTAGCGCTCACGGCCTTCTTCTGGCCCTTGGCGATGGCGGCCATCAGGTCGTCATGAGTGGTGTCGATGCGCGGCGCGTAAAGCGTCTTCGGCGCGGCGATGGGTTCCACCGTGATCTTGATGTCGTCGTTGCCGTTCGCGGCGGCTTTCGGCTTGTCGATAAAGGCGCTTTCGGCTGCCTTGACGCCTTTTTCGACGCTGGCGACGGACGCCGCGGAGAGAGCGGATTTTTCATTCAGGAGATCGGAGAGGTCGATGTTGTTTCCATTCGCGGCCTTAATCACGTCGTCGCGCCGACCGCCGGGAATGACATCGCGCTTCTTCCAGCCCTGCACCGTCGTGACCGGAGCCCCCACTTTCGCCGCCATCGGGCGGATGCCGCCGAAGCGTTCGATGATGACAGAGGCGTTTTTCAGGGCGTCGAGGTCTTCCTGGCTCATGATTTCTCTCGTTTTCAAGTTACGGAAATATCTTTCAGCAGTTCCATCATACCATAACGGTCAGGCGTACGGGCAACAAGGACTTGCTGGAAGGGCAATACGGAAACAGACTGTAACACGGCCTCGCTGATACACAAGGCCTTTGTGGTTTTGAGACGTACGGCCCGGCCGTACTGCTCCATCAGCTCGGCGAAAACCTGCCCTCCACGGCTGGAGAACAGCAAAACAGCGTAAATTTCGCGGTTATCGAACGATTTTAGCAGGCTTAGGCTCAGATTTTCTACCGTATGGGCCTTATAAGCGGTAAATTCGCTTATAATGACACCCTTTTCCCCTAAAATTTGTTTCAAATCCCCCGAAACATCGGCTGCACGCACGTAAATTGCGGAAATTAATTCTTTTTCCGGCAGGCGCGAGAGCAATTCGACCAGATCGTTAAAATCGCCCGCAGCGTTCTGGATATTGGTAAAGCCCTGTGTGCGGGCGGTATCAGCCGTGTTATGGCCCACCGTGTAAACCGGATGTCCGCGCTCGGCACTATGGGCGGCATAAGAGAGCACGCCATGGGACGAGGTGAAAATCAGGGGCGCGCAGGCCGCAATCTCAGGCCAGCCGTCCCGCACATAGTCGATGGTTAGCAAAGGCTCATGGACCGGCTCGAACCCGGCGGCACGGACGGCCTCGCTCAGGTCACCACTCTCCTCCCCACTCCTGGTGATAAGGATTTTCCGGGATCTCATTGGAAGATATCGGCGGGGATGCGGGCCTTGAGGCGCGAAGCAACGGCGCGTCCGAATTCCTCGGCCTCGGCACGGTCGTTCACGATCTGGCGGGCGCTTTCACTGTAAAGCTGCGCGCCATCAGGGGAAGCGACTTCGAGGTCGAATTGCATCTTGCCATCTTCATAACGCGCATATGCGCCGATAGGTGTGTGGCACGAACCATCCAATATTTGCAGGCTTAGCCGTTCGACAAAAGTGCAAAGGCCCGTTTCGGGGTGGTGCAAGCAGGACAGGAGATCGTGCGTCGGCAGATCGTTGTCGCGCGTTTCAACGCTGATGGTTCCTTGCCCGCAGGCGGGCAGCATGTCATCCGCGCCGAGGGGATGGACGAAACTTTCACCCGCCAGATTGAGGCGTTGCAGGCCGGCCATGGCGAGAAAGGTCGCATCCACCTGGCCTTCATCGAGTTTTGCAATGCGCGTCTGCACGTTGCCGCGCAAAGGCACGACTTTGAGATCGGGGCGTCTGGCGAGCAGGAAAGCCTGGCGGCGCATCGACGTCGTCCCCACCACCGCGCCTTGCGGAAGATTCATGAAGGAGGAATATTTGCGGCAGATAAAGGCATCGAACGGGTTGGCGCGCGGCAACATATGTTCGAGCGCAAGGCCTTCGGGCAAAAACGACGGCATGTCTTTCGTCGAATGCACGGCGCAGTCGATGGCGCCCTCCATCAGCGCCTTTTCGATTTCGCGCACGAACAGCCCCTTCCCGCCTTCGATTTCCGAGAGGCGCTTTTCGCCGTCTTCGGGTTTCCAGTCGCCGGAGGTTTTGATGATCACGCGCTGAATCGTGAGCTCGGGATGCGAGACGCGCAGCGCGTCTTCGACCATCGCCGTCTGGATAAGGGCCAGAGGCGAGCCGCGGGTTCCGATCTTGAGGGCGGGCGTTTTCATCGGCTTGGTTTAGCACGGCTTTCCGCGCTTTGTCATCCGTCGATCTTCATGCTACAACCCCGGCCATGATTGTGCTTGGAATCGAGACTTCCTGCGATGAAACGGCCGTGGCGGTGATCCGCGACGACAAGACGATCATGGCCAACCTGGTCTTATCCCAGATCGAGGAACACAAGGCATTCGGCGGAGTCGTGCCGGAAATAGCGGCGCGCGCCCATATGGATCATCTCGATACGCTTATCAAGGGCGCGATGCATGATGCGGGTATTTCTTTTGAAGATTTAAGCGGAGTCGCCGCCACATGCGGCCCCGGCCTGATCGGCGGGGTCATGGTCGGCATGATGGCGGGCAAGGCGATCGCCGCCGCGCACGATCTTCCGTTCGTCGCCGTCAACCATCTGGAGGCGCATGCCCTCACCCCGCGCCTGACGAACGATCTGGAATTTCCCTACCTGCTTTTGCTCGTATCCGGCGGGCACACGCAAATTCTGGTCGCGGAGGATGTGGCGAAATATAAACAGCTCGGCACCACCATCGATGACGCGCTTGGCGAATGTTTCGACAAGGCGGCGAAACTGATGGGGCTTGGCCATCCGGGCGGGCCGTTCGTCGAACGCGCGGCGGCGGATTGCAAGAACAGAGATGCCGCGCTCAAAAAATTTCCGCTGCCACTTCCCATGAAAGGCCGCAAGGATTGCGATTTTTCTTTTTCGGGACTTAAAACCGCCGTGCGCCAGCATGTCGAAAAACTCCCGCAAGGAAAACTGGCGTACGATGATGTCGCCGCGCTGTGTTATGCCTTTCAGGAAACTGTGGCCGAAATCGTGCGCGAGCGTTGCGCCCGCGCCATCGACGGGTTTGAAAAAACTCAAGGGAACCAGGCAAAACCGACCCTCGTTGTTTCCGGCGGCGTGGCGGCGAATGTGAGAATCCGCGCGACTTTGCAGGATTTGGCATATTCGAAATCCATGGAATTTGTTGCGCCTCCTTTGAATTTATGTTCGGATAACGGCGCCATGATCGCATGGACGGGAATTGAGAGATTAAAGAAAAACATGAGCGACACACTCGACGTTGCGGCCAGACCGCGATGGCCTCTCGACCCCATAGCAGAGAAAAAATCGAAACAAGGATAAAGAATGCAAACAATCGGCATCATCGGCGGCGGAGCCTGGGGAACGGCGCTGGCGCAATCTTTTGCAAGTACCGGCAAGCAATGCATGATCTGGGCGCGGGAAGAGCGGGTCGTGGATTCCATCAATATCGGCCATGAGAACGCGCTTTTTCTTCCCGGTGTCAAACTCAGCACCAACATTCGCGCGACCGGCATCCTGCGCGAAGCGGCCAAAGCCGATATCCTTATCATCGTCACGCCCGCGCAGTATCTGCGCACGACATTGCAAACTTTGAAGCCCGATCTCGACGCCGCGAAGCCGCTCGTCATCTGCGCCAAGGGGATTGAAATCGAATCCGGCCTGATGCTCTCGCAGATCGCGCAGGAAGTCGTGCCGGATTCGCCGCTCGCCATCCTGACGGGGCCGACTTTCGCCGCGGAAATCGCGCGCGGCCTTCCCAGCGCCGTGACGCTCGCCATGAAAGACAAGGAAAGCGCAAAGGCGCTGGCCGAAGTGCTGAGCTCCAGAACGCTGCGCATGTATGCCGCCGACGATATCATCGGCGCACAGGTCGGCGGCGCGGTGAAGAACGTCATCGCCATCGCCTGCGGCATCATCGAAGGGCGCAAGCTCGGCGATTCCGCGCGGGCGGCACTGGTCACGCGGGGTCTGGCCGAGATCGCCCGCCTTGCCTCCGCGCTCGGCGCGAAAAAGGAAACGCTGATGGGCATGTGCGGGGTCGGCGACCTGATCCTCACCTGTTCGTCCATGCAATCGCGAAACTTTTCGCTCGGAGCGGCGCTCGGGCAAGGCATGACGCTTAAGGAAATTCTCGAATCCCGCAATTCGGTAACGGAGGGCGTCTATACGGCCGAGGCCTTGGTCGTCATGGCCAGGAACAACGCCGTGGAAATGCCGATATCCGAGGCCGTGCACGCCTGCCTGCAGGACGGGGCGGATGTGGGGCAGATTATCGAAAAAATGCTCGACCGCCCCGTAAAAACCGAAACGGTTTAGCATTGCATTATACGCAAGGCTGTGTTGATCTTATCCCCTTAAGAGTTTTCTAAAAGGGGAAAAGTATGAGAAAAGAGATTGCCGCCGCATCCGTCATCGCGGCGTTTTTGTCCAGCGCAACGCCTTTGCAGGCCAGCCTGGAGCCGCCGGATTACAAGGAAACGAGTTTGTCGCCCGCGCAAAAAGCCTGCCTGCAGCCATATAGAGATGTACATTACGGGGATACGGTCTACCGATCGGACGGTGTCACCGTGAGACTCCTGGAAAGCCCGCTGGGCCAGGTTTTTTTTGTGAAGAATTTTTTTGAAGGAAGAGTCTATCCCTGCCAAGCGACGATGAGATGAATTACTGGCTGGTGAAATCAGAACCGTCCACGTGGTCGTGGGAGCAGCATGTCAAAAAGGGCGTCCAGAGCTGGGACGGCGTGCGCAACCATCAGGCGTCGAACAACATGAAGGCGATGAAGGCGGGCGATCTTGCCTTCTTCTATCATTCGAACGAAGGCAAGGAGATCGTCGGCATCGTTGAGGTGGCGAAAGAATACCATCCCGACCCGACGGACGAGAGCGGCAGGTTCGGCATGGTCGCCTTCAAGGCGGTCAAGGCTTTGAAGAATCCTGTCTCGCTGGAGCGGATAAAAAAGGACGCACGGCTCAAAAACATGGTTCTGGTGAAGAATTCCCGTCTCTCCGTTCAGCCCGTCACGGCGGCGGAATGGGAGCATATACTCAAGCTTTCCGATTGATTTCATACAAACTTTTATCATTTACATAATTTTGTTGACAGTGCTTGCTTCATCACCTATCGTCCCGGCGTGTGCCTTGAAAAGAGATGCGCCATGAAAAATCGCCCGGGCCTGATTTTACGGAACCGTCCGGGCAGATCCACCGTTTGACGATATTCGTCTTGAAACAATAAAGGAAACGATCATGAAACCGATAAAAGGACTTTTGACACAAACCATCGCGGCCGCGGGCATCTTTGCAGCCGTCGCCGCGGCCGCGCCGGATGTAGCGAATGCGCAATTTGGCATGTATGGCGGTGGACGCGGCCCCTACAGTTGGAACCCGCCCAAAAGCTTGCGCCATCTTTACAATAGACAGATGTACCCGGGGTCGCCCTACAAATCCGGCTGCAACGTTCCCTATTATCTGCCGAACGGCAACACCGGCGGCACTTACAATGTCTGCAGGGGGCAAAGGCCTCGCCGTGGCTGGGGCAGCGGTCCGATGTACTACCGCTGGTAGTTCAACCGAAACCATAAAAATCCGGCCATCGCGCCGGATTTTTTCTTGCCATTCAAACGGGACGGCCCAATATCAGGGCGGCATGTCCCTTTCCCGCCCCGATTATGTCCGGCTGTTCCTCGTTCTGGTTCTTTGGGCCGGGAATATCATCGCCATCAAAATCGCGGTGCAGGAAGTGCCGCCTCTCACCGCTGCCATGCTGCGATTCATTACGACGGGCCTCGTATTCCTCCCCTTTATCCGAAAGACGGGCCGGACGGCGCTATGGACGATCCTGCAAATTTCGGTCTTCATGAACGTCCTGCATATCGGCACGCTGTTTATCGGTCTTGAAATGCTCGACGCAGCGAGCGTTTCCGTGCTTTTGCAAACGCAGGTCGTGTTCGCCACTATTTTGGGCGCGATCTTCTTCCGCGAGAAAATCAGATGGCGGACATGGATGGGCATGGGCCTGGCCGCGATCGGCGTTATCGTCATGCTGGGCGAACCGGATCTCGCTGGCAACCCTGCGGGGGTCGGCGTCATGTTGTTTTCCACGCTCGCCCTTTCCTACAGCTATGTGAAGATGAAGCATTTAAAAAGTGTGCATCCGGCAAGTTACGTCTGCCTGATGTCGCTGTTCGCGGTTCCGTTCACCTTTGCCGGCAGTCTGATGTTCGAACCGGGCGCGATCGCGGCTCTGCCATCGAGCGACTGGAGCGTCTTCGGCCCTGTCCTTGCATATCAGGCCATTCTGGTTAGCCTGACCCATATTTCCTGGCAGCGAATGATGCATCAGGGCGATGTGGGGAAGCTCAGCGCCTTTACGCTGCTGATTCCCTTTATGGCGATTTTGATGTCGGTCGTTCTTCTTGGGGAGCATATCGACTGGCCCATGGTCGTCGGCGGTTTTCTAACTATGCTGGGCGTTGGAATCATTACGTTGCGCCGGATTCAAAAAGGTATCGTTTGACGCGCTGTTGCGCCGCACAACACGCAGCCGCTTCTCCAGATGTTTCAATGTGTTAAACTCCCGAAATCATCCATCAATCCCGAAAGGCCCAGCGCATGAGCGACCAGACAGCCATTTTCCCGCCGCCAGCCGATTTGACGAAGACGGCCCATATCACGCCCGAAAAATACGCGGCGATGTACGAGCGTTCTGTGAAAGACCCGGAAGGATTCTGGAAGGACATCGGAAAGCGCCTGACATGGTTCAGGGAACCGACGAAAATCAAGAATACGTCTTTCGACGCGCCTGTGTTGATCAAGTGGTACGAGGATGGAATCCTCAACGCATCCTACAATAGCATCGACCGGCACCTGCCCGCGAAAGCGAACGACGTCGCCCTGATCTGGGAAGGCGACGATCCCGGGGACGACAGGAAAATCACTTACGGCGAGCTTAAAACCGAAGTCTGCAAATTCGCCAACGCCCTGAAAGAGCGCGGTGTAAAAAAGGGCGACCGCGTCACAATCTACATGCCGATGGTGGCCGAAGCCGTTTACGCCATGCTGGCCTGCGCGCGCATCGGCGCGGTGCATTCGGTGGTCTTCGGCGGGTTTTCGCCGACCTCGCTGATAGACCGCATCAGGGATTGCAAATCGGATATCGTCATTACAGCCGACGAGGGCCTGCGCGGCGGCAAGAAAATCCCGCTTAAAGCCAACGCGGACGAGGCGCTGGAAGCCTGCCCCAACGTTCATACCGTGATCGTTTTGAAGCGCACGGGCGGCAAGACCAGCTGGAAAGAAGGGCGGGATATCTGGTGGCACGACATCACGGGCAGGCAAAGCGCCGAATGCGAACCGGAGAAGATGAACGCGGAAGACCCGCTCTTCATCCTTTATACGTCCGGTTCCACCGGGAAACCGAAAGGCGTTTTGCATACGACGGCGGGATACCTCGTCTTCGTCGCCTTCACGCATGAATGCGCGTTCGATTACAGGCCAGGCGAGATTTACTGGTGCACGGCGGATGTGGGATGGGTTACGGGCCATTCCTATATCGTCTACGGCCCGCTCGCCAACGGCGCGACGTCCCTTATATTCGAGGGTGTACCGAATTATCCAGACTGGTCGCGTTTCTGGCAGATCGTGGACAAGCATAAGGTCAATTCCTTCTACACGGCGCCCACAGCCATACGATCGCTCATCAAGGCGGGCGACGATTTTGTGAAGAAGACGTCGCGCAAAACGCTGCGTATCCTCGGATCGGTGGGAGAACCGATCAACGCCGAGGCGTGGTACTGGTACAAGGATATTGTCGGAGAGGGGAGATGCCCCGTCGTCGACACATGGTGGCAGACGGAAACAGGCGGACTCTTGATCACGCCGCTGCCGGGCGCCACGGCAACCAAGCCGGGATCGGCCACCATGCCGTTTTTCGGCGTGCGGCCCCTCATCGTCGATTCGAACGGCAAGGAGCTGACAGGCGCGGCGGAGGGCGCGCTTTGCATGGCGGATTCGTGGCCGGGTCAGATGCGCACAGTGTTCGGCGACCATGAACGGTTCGAGCAGGCCTATTTTTCCACCTTCCCCGGAAAATATTTTACGGGCGACGGCGCGCGCCGCGACGAAGACGGCTATTACTGGATCACGGGGCGCATGGACGATGTCATCAACGTGTCGGGCCACCGCCTCGGCACCGCCGAAATCGAAAGCGCAATCAACGAACATGAGGCCGTCGCAGAATCCGCCGTCGTCGGTTTCCCGCACGATATCAAGGGGCAGGGAATCTACGCCTATGTAACGCTGATGGAAGGGACGCAGCCGGACGAAAACACTAGAAAGGAAATCGTCGCGACGGTGAGGAAAATCATCGGCCCCATCGCCACTCCGGACAATATCCAGTGGGCGCCGGGCCTGCCCAAAACGCGTTCGGGAAAAATCATGCGGCGCATTTTGCGCAAGATCGCGGCGGAGGAATTCGACACGCTGGGCGATACCAGCACGCTCGCCGACCCCGCCGTCGTCGAAGATTTGATCAAAGGGCGCAAGAGCGCATAACCGGAAATCAATTTCGTCATTGCGAGGAAACATAGCCGACGAAGCAATCCAGGACGATCAACTGCGCTTTATGGATTGCTTCGCCTGCTTTCAGCAGGCTCGCAACGACGGGCTTTACGCATCAGGCGGCGAGCCTGTTGAAATGGTGCATGGGCTGGTAGAGGCGGAAACCGCCGCCCATGCCGCGCAGCGCCATCATCGCCCACCAGACTTCGAGTAGGCTTGCGTTATTTTTGCGCATGCGAGCCATCATTTCGAAGTGGTGGTAATAGCGCAGCGCGTCTTCTAATTGTTCCCTCTCACGTTTTTGGGTGGCCTTGTGGCGCTCGTCCTCCATCAATTCCTGCACTTTCGCCATCAGGCCGCGATCGACGCGGACTTCCATGTAGCGCGTCTGCATGGCGCACCAGGCGGAATCTTCCACCATCATCGCCATGTCGGTCATGGGATCGCACTTGCCAAAATCTTTTTCGGATTTGCAGCGCATGGCCTTCGCGTCAAGATATTCCTTATGCAGGCGCGCGAGCAGCGGATCGAAACGGGTGAAGGCCTGGAGTTCGGTGACGGGCGGGCAAACCGGCACGGCGTTGCCGATGCAGGCCGAAACAGCGTTCAGGATGCTTTGCAGATCATACGCCCCGCCCATAGAAAAACCCCGATATTTTTTTATTCGGGGCCATTCTATGCGATAAAGATTACGGTAAGATTAAATGGGAAAACCCTTTTATTCCAATCCGATAGCGGATTTATACAATTCCAGAAGCTCTTCTTCCTCCTGGCGTTTTTCCTTGTCCATCTTGCGTAGGCGGATCACCTTGCGGATGGTTTTGGTATCGAAGCCGACAGCCTTGGATTCCGCATAAATGTCCTTAACGTCCTCGGCAAGCGCGGCTTTTTCTTCTTCCAGACGCTCGATGCGTTCGATGAAAGCCTTCAAACGCTGGCCTGAAACGCCACCCGTATCGTTGGCCGTTTCGGAAGATTTCGGATTGCGGAAGTCCGCCACGTTCGTGTCGCTCATAAAATTACGCCTTTAAAAATTTTTATTGTTGAGATGATTTTTATAGGACAGGCGAACCTTCCCGCGTAAGGGGGAAAATAGAACTATCCCCTGTCTTTTGCCCGTTAAAATTTGCGGGGCGGAAGCACTTCCCAGCCCTCGATTTTCACGGCCTGAGGGTCGTTCGCGTCCTCGACGCGCGTGAACTGGACGCGCAGCAGGATGCGGCGGTTTTCCGGTTTAATCCCGCCATCGCGATATGTTTCGGCATTGACGGGGATGAAGCTGATCGTCACCGGCACCTCGAACAGCCATTTGAAAACGCCGCCGAACACGCCGCGGGTGATCTCGAGAGCTTCCTGTTCGGCATAAGCGGCGGATTGCAGTTCGCCGGATGCCAGCGCACCTTCGAAACCGGCCTTTGTCAGAAATTCCTTGTACTTGGCATAGCCGGCGGGCGTAAAATATTTTTCAGCCTGCAGGCTGTTATAGACGAACGTGGATTTCGTGAAAGACATCGATTCAGCCACGATATCGGAAAGCATCCTGGCCATTTCACCGCTCGTCATATGTTGCGCGGCGAGCGGGTTCCGGGCGACCTCCACTCCTTTCAACACGGGTTTCCCGATGGCAACGCCTGCGGGGATGCGAAGCCCTTCGGGCGCATGGTTGTTTTTATCGATTTCAATGGCATAGAGGAATACGCCGACGAACAACGCCAGGGCGATCAGCGTCATCAGGCGAAAAAAATTTTTTGTCATGAAATATTGAAACACGTAAAACCGCTCCGCCGTATATAATCTTAGTAACAGTTTAAGCTGTTTTAAAGCGCCCGACAATCTTTGCGGCGCTTAAAACATTGTCTATCCGCCGGTCAAGGAACGCCCAGCTGTCCGCCCTGCCCGCGGAATGGTCGTTAAGCCAGAAAAAGGCCGTGGCGGTGATGACGCCGGACAAAAGCCCGCGTTTGGTGTAGCGGTTGTAATCGGTCGCGGTATCGCCTGCCCATTTCCAGATCGCATCAGCGGTTTTCCAAACCAGTTTCGCACCGTCCATCTTGCGGAACGGGCGCAGCCAATAGGCTATGGCAAGGCGCTCGGCCTCGCGGAACGATTCCAGAATTTCAAAACGCAGGCGGACGCCGAGCGCGACACGCTCACGCACTTTAAGCGAAACAGGGTTGGTGGCCTTCAGGGCGTCCAGCATCCGCCGGTCGGCCCAGCCGGAAAAATGAATCAGCGCATCGCGCACACCCTTGGGGAATACTGCGCGCGCCATGGCCGCATCGTAACCGGCATTTTGGGCGGCGCGTTCCAGCAATCCATCCGTCCAGCCGTCGAACGGAACGTCCGGCAGGGCCGTTTCCAAGATCCTGTCCTTGATGGTCTGATTGGGCTCCATTAGGCCACTATACGCTCTGGAAAGCGAATGTACAGGCCTAGAAATCGCTGGACTTTTACCCCGCAAAGCCCCAAATCTTTCACCCTATGGCAGGCGAAAAGAAGGAAAGCTCGATCGGCGGGAAGCTGATGCGCTACGGCCGCGTCGGCGGCACGATGGCGGGCCTTGCCGCGCGCGTCGCGGGCGAGCGGTATTTCGGCATCAAGATCGAACGCGGCGAGCATGCGGCGCAGCTCACGCAGGCGCTTGGCAACCTCAAAGGCCCGCTGATGAAGGTGGGGCAGATCCTCGCCACCATTCCCGAAGCGCTTCCGGCCGAATACGCGCAGGATTTCCAGCAGCTGCAGTCGAACGCGCCGCCTATGGGCTGGCCGTTCGTCAAGCGCAGGATGAAGAGCGAACTCGGGCCGGACTGGGAATCGAAATTCAAGGTCTTCGAAAAAGAGGCGGCCGCCGCCGCCAGCCTCGGGCAGGTTCACCGCGCGGTGACGCATGACGGGCGCGACATCGCCTGCAAACTGCAATATCCCGACATGCAATCGGCGATCTCGGCGGATTTGAACCAGCTCAAGATCATTTTTTCGATTTACGAGCGCTACGACAAGGCGATCCAGACGAAATATATTCACCAGGAGCTCGCCGCGCGATTGTACGAAGAACTCGACTACGCGCTCGAAGCCCGCCATTGCAAGCTTTACGCGCATATCCTCAAGGATGAAAAAGGCGTGCATGTGCCCGAAGTCGTGGGCGAGCTTTCCACCACGCGCCTGCTCACCAGTACATGGCTGGAGGGCGAGAAAATCCTGTCTTTCGTCGACAGCCACAAAGACACGCGCAACGAACTCGCGATGAACATGTTCCGCGCATGGTATGTGCCGCTCTATTATTACGGCATCATCCATGGCGATCCGCACCTCGGCAATTATTCTGTCAGGAAAGACAATTCCATCAACCTGCTCGATTTCGGATGCGTGCGCGTGTTCCCGCCGAAATTCGTCGGCGGCGTGATCGACCTCTACCATTCGCTGATGGAGAACGACGTCAAGCGTTCCGTCCACGCCTATGAAACATGGGGTTTCAAGAGCTTGTCAAAAGATCAGATCGAAACGCTCAACATCTGGGCGCGCTTCCTTTACGCGCCGCTGATGGAAGACAAGGTGCGCCCGATCGGCGAAGTCAGCGGCGGCGTGTTCGGCCGCGAGATCGCGCAAAAAGTGCATGAAAAACTGCGCGAGGCCAGCAAGGCCAATGGCGGCGTGACCGTGCCGCGCGAGTTCGTATTCATGGATCGCGCTGCGCTAGGCCTCGGCTCCGTGTTCCTGCACCTCAAGGCGGAAATCAATTGGTACCGCGTTTTCAACGAGATGATTGCGGATTTCGACCTCGCGACACTGGAAAAACGCCAGAAAGACGTGCTGAAAAAGTTTAATATTCCCCATTCCTCTGTAAAATAGCGGAATGAGAATCAGGCGTGCCATTCCATCCGACATCCCAATTCTGAAGACCGTCGAGGAATCGGCGGCGAAAGCATTCGAGGGAGAAAGCGTCGGCTACGCCGTAGACCGTACGGTGAAGCCGGAATTGCTGCAAACGCTTACCCAGCGCGGAACGCTCTGGGTTGCGGCGGATGACGGAAACGTTCCGGTAGGATTTGCCGCCTGCTACCCGCTTGACGGGTTCTTCTACCTTCATGAGATTTCCGTGGCGCGCGAGGCGCAAGGACACGGGATAGGCCGCCGCCTGATGCGCGCGATCGAGGATTACGCCTTTGAGCAGAACTACCCCTATATCGGTCTTGTCACCTTTCGGGACGTCCGCTGGAACGGGCCTTTTTACAAAAGTCTGGGCTACCGCGAAATCGCGCCGGATACCTATTCCGGCCTGCACAATAAGTATCAGGACGATATTCGTCAGGGCCACGACCCGGCCCTGCGCTGCGTCATGATCAAGGTTCTTGAAGACTAAGCTTATACGCCCTGCCCCCTCGCCTTCACCCCGGCAGGCCCCGCAAGCGTCTTGCCCCGCGAACTTTAGTCTCCTATTCTTTGTTCATCATTTAAACGGAGAATAACCATGCGCTGGCAAATAGGCAGACGGAGCAGCAATGTCGAAGACCGCCGCGGTGCGGGCGGGCGCAGTGTCGCCCTGGGCGGCGGCGGTTTGCTCGCGCTGGCCGTTGTCGTCATGCTAATGGGCGGCGATCCGTCGCAAATCCTGATGCAGGCCGTGCAAAGCCAGATCCAGACGCAAAATGTCGATCCCGATGACCCCGAACAAAAGGCGCAGATGGATTTCGTGTCTTCCGTCCTCGGCAGCACCGAGGATGTCTGGAGCGGCATGGGCGAAGGGTATCAGTATCCGACTCTCGTCGTTTACAACGGTGTCACCAGTACCGCCTGCGGCACGGGGCAAGCGGCGATGGGACCGTTTTATTGCCCGGTCGACCGCAAGCTCTATCTCGACCTGTCTTTTTTCAAAGAACTGGAAGTCAAGCTCGGCGCGCCCGGCGATTTCGCCCGCGCCTATGTGATCGCCCACGAGGTCGGCCACCATATCCAGACATTGATCGGAACCGCAGACGGCGTACGCGCCGCGCAGAAACGCGCCTCGAAAAAAGAAGCCAACGAGCTCTCGGTCAAAATGGAATTGCAGGCCGATTGCTATGCCGGCATCTGGGCGCACCGCGCGCAGGCCGATTACGACCTTATAGAAGAAGGCGACATCGACGAGGCGCTGGGCGCGGCGTCCGCTGTCGGCGACGACCGCTTGCAGGAAATGGCGGGCGGCGTCGTCATGCCGGATTCTTTTACGCACGGCTCCGCGGCCCAACGCAAGAAATGGTTCATGAGCGGCTACAAGGGCGGCACGCTTGCCGACTGCGACACGTTCAAGGATTAGTGGTCTGATTTGACCAGCGGGATCACGCCGCTGCGCATTCCTTCCAGATGCTGAATGATGGCGCGGCTCAGTTCGCGGGCGCCTGTCGTGACGAAATCGACATTGCGTTCGCGGAAATATAACATTTCCTCGTCGTTATGGGCACGGGCGACGACGCGGATATTGGGCTTGATCTTGCGCGCGGCATCCACGATCTGCCGGCCTTCGAAAGCATCAGGAACGGCGACGACTATGGCGGCGGCCTTGTGGATGGCGGCTTCATGTAAAGTTTCCGGATGGGTCGCGTCGCCCGTGATAGCGTGGTAACCAAGCTCGCGCAACATTTCCACCCGTTCGCGGTTGGCGTCGACGATGACCAGATCCATATTGGAATCAATGATATTGTCGCAGACCTCGCGCCCGATCTTGCCGTAGCCCGCGACGATAACGAGATCTTTCAGCTGACGTTCCTCTTCGACGTCGAGATGCGTCAAATGGCTTTTGCGCAAGTCCAGAATCTTCGCAAGCCTTGGATGGGCGCTGGCGTAATCATGCAGCCAGCGTACGCTCCAGAACATCAGCGGGTTGAGGGCGATGGACACAAGCGCGCCGGCCAGCACGAGATCGCGCCCTTCGGTCGGTATCAGGCCGTAGGTAACGCCAAGTCCGACAAGAATGAACGAAAATTCGCCGATCTGCGCAAGGCCCGCGGACACCAGAAGCCCGGTCTTCAGCGGATAGCGGAACAGCAGGACGATAGTCAGCGCGGCCAGGGACTTGCCGACGGTAATGATAAAAACGACCAGCAGGACATTGAGCGGTTGTTCGATCACGACATTGGGGTCGAACAACATGCCCACGGCCACGAAGAATAGAACCGCGAAGGCGTCCTGAAACGGCAGGGCGCGATCCGCGACTTCATGGTTCATGTCGGATTCCTTGATCATCATGCCGGCAAAGAACGCGCCAAGCGCCAGCGATACCCCGAACAGCTTCGACGCGCCGAAAGCAAGCCCGACGGCCACCGCGAATACCGCAAGGGTAAAAAGCTCGCGGGAGCGTGTTTTGGCAACCTCTTGCAGCATCCATGGCAAAAGGCGCTTTCCCCCGATCATCATAAGCGCGATGAACGCGGCGATCTTGGCGAGCGCCACGCCAAGTTGCATGGAGACGCTCTGGCCCTCCGCGCTTGCCGCGCCATCCGCCAGAGCCAGCGCGGGGACAAGCACGAGCGCCAGAACCATTGCAAGATCTTCGACGATCAGCCAGCCGATCGCGATCTGCCCGTTGGTCGTCTGCAACTGGTTGTGATCTTCGAGAGACCTTAAAAGAACGACCGTGCTGGCAACGGACAGGGCAAGGCCGAACATGATCCCGCTGGTCCATGGCCAGCCCCAGAAGTACGCTAGCCCCGCCCCCATCACTATGGCGGAGCCCATCTGGCCGATCGCGCCGGGAATTGCAATGCGTTTGACCTCCATCAAATCCTTCACGGAAAAATGCAGGCCGACTCCAAACATAAGGAGGACGATGCCGATTTCCGCCAGTTCGTTGGCAATATCGGCATCTGCAACAAAGCCGGGCGTGTGGGGGCCGACGATGATCCCGGCGAACAGATAACCCACAATCGGCGGAATCCGGAGTTTCGAGGAAATCATGCCGAGGATAAAGGCCAGCGACAGGCCTACGGCGACGGTGGAGACAAGAGGAAGGTCGTGCGGAACAGCCATTGGCGAGCCTTGTTTAGGGGGGTGATCGGAAATGGCGCAACCGATGAGATTCGAACTCATGGCCTCTTCCTTCGGAGGGAAGCGCTCTATCCAGCTGAGCTACGGCTGCTTTGCAGGGGGTTTGTAGCGGCTCCCCGCTCCCCTGTCCATTCAATTTACCCTATGAAAGGACGGCCCGTACATGAAAAACGGCCCGTCACGGGCCGTTTTCCTGCATTTCGGGTTTGCTATGCGGCTTTTTTTCTGGCCGTTTCCGCGGTGATCTGTTGCTGGCATTCTCCGACTTGCTCCGCCGCCGCAGCCTGCGAGACATCGCCAAAAGACACGACGCCGACGAGGCGCTTGTCACGGTTGACGACGGGAAGGCGTTTGACTTTGATCTCGCCCATATTTTTACAGACTTCATCAACGGCCTGGTCGTCGTAGCAATAGTAGGTTTTGTCCGTCATAACGTCACCCGCTTTTGTGCTCTTCGGGTCTTTGCCCTCTGCGACGGCGCGGATCGCGATATCGCGGTCGGTAATCATGCCGACCATCTTGTCGTTCTCTCCGATGGGGAGAAAGCCGCAATCGCAATCCTTCATAATTTTCGCTGCCTCGGCTAGGCTCGTGTCGGGGCTGATCCATTCACATTTTTGGGTCATGACGTCTTTGATTTTTTTCATCGTGATTCCTTTCCTGAATATTGATTGGCAGAATGCAAACCCGTAATAACGCCGGTGGTTCCTTGGAATATTCGCAGATCCCGGCTCCACTATCGCGCAAACCCGCTACTCGTGCGGAAATATCATACATATACAAATAGTTGGAGGCGCCCGAAGACAGATCGTCAGGCGCGGGTCAGGTTCAGGAAAACGTCTTCCAGATCGCTTTGATCCGTGGTGATGTCGGCGATGCCGTACCCTGCGCCCTGAACGAGCGCGATCAGTTGGCCCGCGCTCGTTTCCTTCGTGGCGTACCGCACGCGCAAATGACGCGGATCGTCCAGCGACGCCGTAAGATTTTCAAAGCCCGCCGGAACGGCATCCGCTTCGCGGTCGAGCGTGAAAATCATTTCCTTGTTATCGAGGAGACCAACCAGCGTGCGCTTGTCTTCGTTCACGATGATGCGGCCATGATTGATGATGGCGATCTTGTCGCACAGCTCTTCCGCTTCTTCCAGGTAATGCGTGGTCAGCAGGATCGTCACGCCGCGCCGGTTCAACATGCGTACGCGCTCCCACAGCATCTGGCGCAATTCGACATCGACCCCTGCGGTGGGTTCGTCGAGGACGAGGACCGGCGGCGTATGCACCAAAGCCTTCGCCAGCAGCAGGCGGCGCTTCATCCCGCCGGAGAGCGAGCGCGTATAGGCGTCGGCCTTGTCCCGCAGGCCCACGAGATCGAGCAGTTCGAGACTTTTACGTTCTGCTTTCGGCACGCCGTACATGCCGGCCTGGATGTCGAGAATGCGGCGCGGCGAGAAGAACGGGTCGTAATTGATTTCCTGCGGCACGATGCCGATGGCGGCTTTGGCGTTTTCCGGTTCCCTGTCGATGTCGCGGCCCCAGATTTTCACCGTACCCGATGTTTTGACGACGAGGCCCGCCATGATGTTGATGAGCGTCGATTTCCCTGCCCCATTCGGGCCTAGAAGGCCGTAGATCGAGCCTTTGGGAATGCTGAGCGATACATCTTTAAGCGCGGTTTTTTCGCCCGTTTTGCCGGCGGCTTTGTAGGTCTTGCCGAGATTCGTTATTTCAAGCGCGTAATCGGACATATCACTTTCCTTCAAAGCGGAATTCACCATGCCCGTTCAGATATGTGGCGAAACCGCCGCCGGTCAACCACCCTTGCGCGGCCGCATCGCCCTTCAATTTAGCGTCCCAGTAGGCCAGGGCCGCGATTTCGATGATGCTTTCATGCAGGTCGCGGTTCGGGTTCTGGCCCAGCTTGCCGCGGCTGCCGTTATAAATCATATGATCGCCGTCTTTGAGAATCATCAACATTTTTTCGGCCTTGTGCGAATACTCATAGACCGCGAGTCGGCGCGTGTAATCGAAGCCTTCGACGGGCGAGGAATCGTCCGTTCCCGTCATGTGGAAGACAGGGCGGTCTATGGAACCGTAGATGCGATCAGGCAATTCGCCGGTCAGATGAAAGGCCGGCACGGGGGAATATAAAATCCCCGCCTTGAAACGCGGGTCGGAATAATCCTGCAAAATCCCCTGCTCATCCGGGAATTGCTGGCCGAGCATAATCTGTGCCGTCATCGCGCCGAAAGAATGGCCGGACATACCGATATTGTTGCGGTCGATCATTGCGGCGGCCGCCGGGTGATCCGCCAGAAATTCATCGAGATAATCGAGGACGAACGGGACGTCCATGAAACGCGCAAGGCTTGCTGAACGCGGAATGGTCAGGGCTTTAATAATGTCCCACGGATGGCCGGGCTTGCCTTCCCAAAGGGCGGAATCCGTCCCCGCATGCTGGACATGCAATACGACATAGCCGCGCGCAGTCAGAAAGCGCGAGATGAAAGCCGCGCCGTCGATGCTCCCGCCGAGCCCGTGGCTCCAGACGATCAGGGGAAGGTTTTTCAATCCTTCCACCTGTGGGTAATACATTTTCAGAGGAACTTCACGGTTGCCGCGCACGGAATCGACCAGCGTGCCGCGCACCATTTTGACGGGAAGCGCTTCACTGTCCGCCGAAACGCCGCCGCGCCAGAACGCCGTCATGCTTACTTCTTCCGGAATTTGTCGAGGGAAACGACTTCGCCCGTTTTCTTGTCGCCACCCTTGTCGTCGGTGCCGGTCGGCGGTTCGTCATCGTCGCCGGGATCGGGGAAACCGTCCTCGCCTTCCTCGCCCATCGGCTGGAATTGCAGCGCGAAATTAACGGACGGGTCCGCGAAGATCGTGATGGAAGAGAGCGGGATTTCGAGGCGTTCAGGCACGTTGTTGAACGAAAGCGTCACGCCCATTTTCTCATCGTCGACGAACAGGTCGTAGAATTGATATTGCAGAACGATCGTCATTTCGCCGGGGTAGCGGTCGCGCAGATAAGCCGGGATTTTAACGCCCGGATAATCCGTCATAAAGGTGATGTAGAAATGATGGTCTTCAGGAAGTTCGCCTTCCTCTATCACGGCCTCGATGGCTTCGCGCACGACGCCGCGCAGGGCGGATTCAACCATTCTGTCGTAGCGCAGTATCTCTTCTTCGTCGTCAATCATAGGTCTATTGGTCGCAAGATCGGAGTGTAAAATCAAGAGGTTCGTTGAAGAATTCGCGAGGGCCGCGAATCACTGCCCAAGCCTCGCATTAGCGGCTTCGTTTTTCCAGAAGTTTTCTCGACCTCACGGCGTTCTTTCAAAAATCGCGTCGCCGCCCACGATCGCTTGCGGAATTGAAGTGTTCTGGCGCGTGAGGCTGTAGGCGGAACGCTTTTTGAAATTCGCCATACGGCGCATGACATCTTTTGCTTTTCCGTAATTTCTATCTTCGAGATAAAGGTTCGCCAATTCGCCGTAATATTGCTCAACCGTCGGCACGGTGTAGACGAAACCCAGACCGGGTTCGAGAATGGCGATCTGTTCCTTGATACCGGCCTTGCGCGCCCGCGCGATGTCCAGAAGCCCCAGCCGTGCGCTGATGTAAAGCGGCTCCAGCGCCAGGGCCTTTTTGTAATATTCTTCCGGCGTCGGTGTGCCTTGCGCGATAGCTGCGGGCGGCGCCAGCTTTTGCACGCGGGCGAGATAATAATAGCTGTTCGGCATCCGGGGATTGAGGGCAATGACGCTATCCATATAACCCTTCACCTGATCGTAGAGCTTCGTTTTCTGCTCATCGTCCATCAACCGGCCGTTATATTCGAGGATGGACATCGGCACGTTCACCGCCAGAAGATAGGCGCGGAAATTCAAGCCTTGGGAAACTTTGTTGGCATTGTTGATATTGTCGGCGAAGTCGAACATTTTTTCCGCGAACAGATCGCCGCGCGCCCGGTTCACGAAATACTCGCCCGCCATCAGGCTGACGACCATCCACGCCGCCATTACGAACGGCAGGGCCAGGAGCGCCCTGTTCACGCCCGCCGGAACCGTATCGGGCATGGCCAGGTTGCGATCGGGCTCATCCGCCGCACTGGCCGTAATTTTGAACCACGCCGCCAGCATAAGGCCCGCCAGCATCAAAATGGATATATTGTAATGGTTGAATCCGACATGGCTTCCCACCACCATCGCCCCGAGCCCGGCGAAAAGCGAGACGATTGCAATGCGCTCACCCGGCTTGTCGTGCTTTGCGCGTTTAAGCGCACCAAACGAGCGAAGCGCCGCCGCACATGCAAAGGCATAGAATAAAAACGGCCCGAGAATGCCAAGCTCCGCCCAGAACTGCATCGGATCGTTGTGCGCCATCGTCGCGCCATTGCGGTCATCGGCCCGGCGGTATTCGGGGAAATAGAGGAAATACGTACCGATGCCGGTGCCGAGCCACGGGCGGTCTTCGATCATATCCACCGTTGCCGACCAGATTGCGATGCGGTTGTTGCTGATATCTGGCATCCGCATCATCACGGTGTTGAAAATGCGCTCGCCGATATCGAATCTTTTCTGCACACCCGTTTGCATCAGGCCATAACAGGCCAACGCGCCCGTAAGCACGATCAGTAGCGACCTGCGCTGGGCTTTCACCTGCGGCCACAAAAGAACGGCGAACAGTGCGATCCCGGGTATGGAGGCAAAAACCGGCCCGCGCGCGGCGGTCGAAAGAATGCCGCAAACGAGAAGGACGGAAAGGACGATCGCGCATATATGCTCCCTTTTGGGCCGCGCGCTCAAAACCCAGCCCAGCGAACAGAACAGCGCCAGCGAGAACAAAGACCCCAGCGAAGACGGATCGGCCAGCGGGTGGCGGGCCTGACCGCCGAAATAGGTGTTGAGGAAAAAGAACTGGACGATCGCCCAGAGCGATAGCACGCCGAAGACGGCGGCCAGCGCGTAGGCGGCGTTTTTGAAAAAATTCATATCCCGCGTCATCACGCCGATAAAGAAAGTGAGCGGCATGGCGGAAAAGAAAAACAGCCCCATCAGGCTGATCGTCTTGATCTCTGACCAGAAAACACTGGCGGCGGCGAGAAGCCAGAACAGCCCGGCAAAAACCAGCACGGCGGTGCGCGGCAAATTCCACCCGCGATCCAGCGTTCGCGACAAGGAGACATAGCTCCACGCGAAAAGCAGGATCTGCGCCGCTGTGAAGAACTGAAGCTGATAGCTGTTCACCGGGTATAGCGCGCACACGAACGCGGCAAGCCACAACCATCCGGAATGTTTCGAGAGAAAATTGCCCATGCTTTTTTTTAACAGATGGCCAGGCGGGCAAGAAGGCGGCGGAAAGGACTTATACAGAAAATTCAGGCATAAAAATGGGCGGTATTCTGTTGCGAGGAACCGCCCGAACCCCACCTATGACTGTCTAGGCCATAGGGATTGATTTGAAGCTATAGCGACCTAAAATTAGGCGGCCATACGTGCTTCGACTTGGAAGTTATCGTTGGCATTTATATTGCCTGACCCGTTACGGAGGTATCATGCCGGACGCCGCAATATATCTTTACCACGCGTGTCGATCCTGTTTCAGGCCCGCCGCCCTGCTCTAAAATCAGAGGAGAGTGGTGGACCTGCCGGGCACTGCCCCCGGGTCCACGACGCTTATTCCATACTTACGTTTAGCGTCATAACGGGCCGAAGCCCGCACCTATAATAGAGGGGAAATTCGTTAAGATTTCAAGGAAACTAGATTCCGCCATCGTTCCTGGGGCCACCCGGCTTGCACAAAGGAACGATATTAGGCGTTTTATAGTTATCAGCGTTCGGTTTTTCACCACGACCCGATATGAACTTTTGGTCTGCAATCACATATTCCTGAACACGATCAGGGTGCAATCCATGCCTTTCTATAAGGGCTTTTAAGAGTTCCGGAGAAACAAAGCCTTCGCGTTCTTTCTTATCCCAGCCCTCTTTGAAAGCTTTGGCAAGCTCACGTTTGGCTTTTTCTTTAACATCGTTCGTCATAGGTCTCTCCTGTAAAACTGGGCGTAACATAGATCATTATATACATTATGTCAAATAAAACATGTGGATGGCCATGCTTTGTTCCTACCTATATTGTCAAAGAGCGGTATAATAAGTCTAATTTAGCCCAAGGAGCGTAAAATATGCAGCAATATCATGATCTTATTAAACGCGTTCTGGAGGAAGGCTCGAAAAAGGAGGACCGCACGGGGACGGGCGTCATTTCCGTGTTCGGCCACCAGATGAGATTCGACCTTTCCGAAGGCTTCCCGCTGGTCACGACGAAAAAGCTGCACCTGAAATCGATTATCCATGAACTAATCTGGTTTTTGCAGGGCGACACCAATATCAAATACCTCACCGACAACGGCGTAAAAATCTGGAACGAATGGGCGGATGAAAACGGCGACCTCGGCCCCGTCTACGGCCAGCAATGGCGCAGCTGGGCCACGGCGGATGGCCGCACCGTCGATCAGATTTCGAATGTGATCGAGCGCATCAAGACCAATCCCGACGACCGCCGCCTGATCGTTTCCGCGTGGAACGTGGGCGAGATTCCGAAAATGGCGCTGCCGCCCTGCCATTGCTTCTTCCAGTTCTATGTGGCGGACGGAAAACTTTCATGCCAGCTTTACCAGCGCTCCGCCGACATCTTCCTCGGCGTGCCGTTCAACATCGCCTCCTATGCACTGCTCACGATGATGGTGGCGCAGGTCTGCGGCCTCAAGCCCGGCGATTTCGTCCACACGTTCGGCGACGCGCATATCTATTCCAATCACATGGAACAGGTGCAGGAGCAGATCAGCCGCAAGCCCTTCCCGCTTCCGGAAATGCACCTCAATCCGCATGTCAAAAACATCTTCGATTTCAAGTATGAGGATTTCGAACTGGTCGGCTACGAAGCGCATCCGCATATCAAGGGCGCCGTGGCGGTTTGATCAACAAAGGCGTTGCCGCTGTTGGCATACGGGCGTGCGCAATGACCGTTTTGGCGGGTCTGGTTATTCCTTCAGAAATACCAATCGCAAAATGGTCACAATCCTTAATGGGAACCTGCGCCGCTTAAAACTGTTTACTGCACGACAGCAATCGCGAAAGGAGCTTTCTTATGTCCTCTGCCAAAATAGACAAGACCGTGAAAACCCCCACGATGCATTCCATCGACAATCATCTGAACCGGTCTTCCCTTATCTGGCGTCGATAACATCCATATCGGCCTTTATCATCCCCACGCGGGATGGTAGACAATTCCTATGAAGAAAGTAATCTCCCTCGTCGTGGCCGCCGCCGACAACAATGTCATCGGACGCGACAATGTCATGCCGTGGCATATTCCTGAGGATTTCAAACATTTTAAAACCGTGACGATGGGCAAGCCCTGCATCATGGGGCGCAAGACGTTTGAAAGCATTCTGGAGCAATTGGGGAAACCGCTTCCGGGGCGCGTGAACATCATCGTGTCACGCAAGAATTACCAGCATGGCGGCGCGCTGACCTGCAAGGATCTGGAAGAAGCCATTGATCAGGCATCAAAGACCGAGACGGATGAAATCTGCATCGTCGGCGGCGCGCAGATTTATGCGCAGGCGCTGAATCTGGCCGATAAAATCTATCTAACCCGCGTGCACCAATCGCCCAGAGGCGATGCGTTCTTTCCGGCGCTGGGAGCGGAATGGGTGGAAGAATCCCGCGACGAGCGCGAAGGTTTCAGCTTTCTGACCTATACTAGAGCGGAACAGCGCCCGGCCCCGGTTTAGTTTTGCGGCGGCCGCGCCTGGGAGCCGCCTTGGCTTCAGGCGCAGGCATCGTGTCCTTGTCGTCGACTGCTTCTTCATCCAGATCTTCCCCGCTGCTTTTAGACATATAGGCCGCGTGAAATTTTCCCTGAAGATTACCATTGTAGAATTTTACAGCCGGGCGGTCGCCACCGATAGCTTCGCGCTTCAGAATTTCATCGATATGTAGAACGACATCCTTCAGCGTCCCTTCCAGCGTGCCTTCGGGCAAAGACAAAACAGTGTTTTCATGCGCGACCAGAACGTCGCGGGCCGAGCTCAGAAATTCCGTAATTCGGAAAGCCGCCATATCCGGATCCATGGTCCGGGAACCAAGTTCGTTACGCATAGAATATGTCATTTTAGCCGCCTCATAACCGATTGAGGCAATCGGGTCTTTTTTCGTGTCGGCCCCGTTTTTAACGACCGTAACGCCGGCACAGTTAATGCCGCTTAAGGCGGCAAGAAGCTCGCCGATAGACGCTTTGAGAACAAACTCATCTTTAATTTTATGGATAGTCATACGCCCTCCCCTGTTTCGATACGCTTGTTTTAATTTATAGACGCCGCGTCCTGATAGACTTTACAGAATTCAAAACGGCCTTTGCAATGGTTTTATAGAAACTTCCGCCAATCGGTTCGCCGGCATCCGATTTTCGACGGATTTCGGCGTTTAAGGGAAGTTCTCCCATAAACGAAACGTTTCGTCTTAATGCTTCTTCCCGCACTCCCCCATGGCCGAAAACATGGTCTTCGTGGCCGCATTCGGGACAAATATAAGTCGACATATTTTCAATGATTCCAAGGACCTTAACATTGGTCTTTTCAAACATCGCTATAGCCTTGCGGGCATCGATCAGCGAAAGATCCTGCGGGGTCGAAACCACCACTGCGCCCGTCACAGGCACTTTTTGCGCGAGAGTAAGCTGGACATCCCCGGTTCCGGGCGGCATGTCGATAATAAGGAAATCAAGATCACCCTCCCCATTTCGCCACGCAACGTCCCGCAACATCTGATAGAAGGCCGTCTGCACCATCGGGCCGCGCCATATCATCGGCTTTTCTTCTTCGACCAGGAATCCCATCGACATGATCTTCAGGCCGTGCGCTTCGAGCGGGATGATTTTTCCGGAATCGTTCGTCCCGGGTTTTTGTCCGGCGAGCCCCGTCAGCCTCGGCACCGAGGGACCGTAAATGTCGGCATCGAGGAGCGCGACCGAAAAACCCTGCGCCGCCAGTTCGGCGGCAAGGTTGAAGGCGACAGTCGATTTGCCGACCCCGCCCTTGCCCGATCCCACGGCGATGACATTCCGGAAAGGGAGTTGCAGCGGCGGATTCTTGCCCATGCCATGCGGATCATGCGTCTGCGCCTGCCCGCGTTCGGCGGTCAGGATGGCGGTAACGCTTTTGATTCCGGAAATACTGCGCACCGCCTTTTCGGCTTCCATGCGCAGCGGCTCCATCTTCGCGCCCATAGCCGGGTCGACTTCGAGTGTAAAGAGCACATCCTTGTCCGGCGAAATCTGAAGACCGCCGACCATGTTTTCGGACACGATATTTCCCTCGCCGGTTTTCACCGCCGCAAGCGCATCCAGTATCTTTGCCTTAAGATCGCCGCCCATGGGTTTGGGGTTGTCGCTTTCCAAAAAATCTTTATCCTAATGGAGCATTAAACAAAGATTTGGATTAGAGCAAATGTCTTGGGACGATAACGGCGGAAACAAAGGGCGCAATCCATGGGGAAGCAACAACCCCGGCGGCGGGCGTAAAAATCCCTGGGGCTCCGGTTCCGGTGGCGGCGACCAAGGCGGCGGCGGACGCCGCGGGCCCGATCCCGACATGGAAGATATTTTCGCGCGCCTGCAGGAAAACCTGAAGGATATCCTGCCCGGCGGCTTCGGCGGCGGGCGCTTTATCATGGCGGGCGCGGCGGTCATCGCCGTCCTCTGGCTCGCCAGCGGTCTTTACATCGTCAATCCCGGCGAACACGCCGTCGTCCAGCGTTTTGGCGCATGGGTGCGCACGATCGACACGGAAGGGCTGAAATACCACTTGCCAGCCCCCATCGAAACCGCGACCAAATTCAACGTCAACGAAATCCGCACCATGAATGTCGGCTTCACCAGCCCCGTGGGGCGCGGCGACGCGGTGAGCGCCGCGCGCGACGTGCCGGAAGAAAGCCTGATGCTGACCTCCGACTTCAATATCGTCGATCTGGATTTCGTGATCCAGTGGAACATCAATTCGGCGGAAGATTACATTTTCAACATAGAAAACCCGGAAAACACGCTTCGCAAAGTGGCGCAGAGCGCGATCCGCGAAGTGGTCGGCCAGACGCGCATGTTTTCGATCATCACAACGGAGCGCGGCGCTGTCGCCGACAACGCCAAGCAGATCATGCAAAAAATCCTCGACGATTATAAATCGGGGATCAACATCACGCAGGTACTGATCAACTCCGCCGAAGTCCATCCGGATGTCCAGAGCGCGTTCCAGGACGTGCAGTCCGCCAAGCAGGATGCCGAAGACGTGCAAAACCGCGCGCAGGCTTACCGCGAGGATATCATTCCCAAAGCGCGCGGCGCCGCGACCCGCGTAAAGCAGGAAGCCGAAGCCTATCAGCAATCCGTCATCGCCCGCGCCACCGGCGACGCCGATCGTTTCAATTCCGTTTTGAGCGCGTACCAGTCCGGGCAGGACGTCACGAAAGAGCGCATGTATATCGAAACGATGGAAAGCGTCCTCAAGAACGCCCAAAAGATCATTATGGACGACAAGAGCGGCAGAGGCGTCGTTCCCTATCTTCCGCTGAACGAGCTGAACCGCGTGGCGCCCGCCACCGGCAACGCGCCCCCTGCGAACAAAGGCCAGTAACATGCAAAGCAACAAACTCACCCTTGTCTTTTTCACGCTCGGCGTTGTCCTGATCGGCATCTCGCAGGCCCTTTTCATCGTCGACCAGACGCAGCAGGCAATCGTCCTGCAACTCGGCCAGCCGGTGGGCGAACTTCGCGGGCCCGGACTGCATTTCAAAGTGCCGATGGTGCAGGAGGTGCGCATATTCGACAGCCGCATCCTCTCCGTCGATCCCCCGCCCGAGCAGATGGTGATCGCAAGCAGCCTGATTACCCGCCCTGAGCAGAAACTGGTCGAAGAGGCGGAAAAACCCGCGCCCAAAACGCCGGAAGACGAAGGCGCAGGCCTTGCCGCCGAACAGGAAGCCAGCCCGATGGAAACGGGCCGGAAGGATGAGATTGTCATCCCCCCGATCGACAATGTCAGCGGGGAGCCGATCATCGTCGACTCCTTCGCCCGCTACCGCATCGCCGACCCGTTGCAGTTCATGAAAACGCTGCGCTCCGTGGACAACGCCAACAAGCGTATCGAAAGCATTATCGACGAGGCGACCAGGACGGTTCTAGGTAAAACCACGCTGAAGCAGCTCCTGTCCAAAGACCGCACGCGCGTCATGGCCGAAATCAACACGCGCCTGAACAAGAAGATCAAGGAAGACAAGATGGGCGTCGAGATCGTCGATGTTCGCATCGTCCGCGCCGACCTTGGCGAAGCGCTGCGCGATTCCACCGTGCGCCGCATGGTTTCGGAAATGGTCGAGCGCGCAACGGAAACCCGCGCGAAAGGCGAGCAGCTCGCCCTTGAAATCCGTTCCGGCGCCGAAAAGGAACGCACCGTGATTTTGGCCGAGGCCGAGCGCGACGCCCAGATCATCCGGGGGGACGGCGACAAGGAAGCCATCCAGACCTACGCCGCCGCCTTTAACAAGGATAAGGAATTCTATTCCTTCATGCGCTCGATGGAGGCTTACAAGAACACGCTGGCCGATCCCGAAACCCGCATGATCCTCTCGCCGGATTCCGATTTCTTCCGTTATTTCGAAAATCCCCGTTAGAGCAAAAAGTCACCGATTTTACGAAAACGCGCCCTGATTCTGCCATCATCGGGGCGTGAAAATTATCGTTAAGGGGGCGCCCCTCCGCGCTTTATTGACCCGCGCCTGAGAAGCCCCTAGAGTATCTTTTCCGCATATTCTTAAAAGGCATTAGACATGCACAAACATCTTAAAGTCTTTACCGTCATCGCTTTGCTCGCCGCGACATCCATTCCCGTGATGTGCCATGCCATGGGCGACAAGAAAACGGAAACCGCGCCTGAAACCGCAGCGGACACTTCGGAAAAACCGTCGCCGCTTCCACCGGGCGCGCCTTATTCCTTCGCCGACATTGCGGATGATCTTATTCCCGCCGTCGTCAATATTTCCTCCACCCTGAAGGCCGACGCGGAGCCGGATGACGAACTGGGGCAGGCACCCGAGATGCCCCAATTCCCGCCGGGATCGCCGTTCGAGGATTTCTTCGAGGAGTTCCTCAACCGCCGAGGTCAGGGCGAACAGTCGGAACCCATCATTCCGCCCTCTTCACTTGGCTCCGGCTTCGTCGTCGACGCCGCCAAAGGCCTGATCGTGACAAACAACCACGTCGTCAAGGACGCGGATGAAGTGCGCGTAACGTTCCAGGATGACACGACCCTGCCCGCCAAAATTGTCGGCAAGGACGAAAAGATGGACCTCGCCGTCCTTAAAGTCGAAACGACAATGAAATTGTCCGATGTGAAATTCGGCGATTCCGACAACCTTCGCGTCGGCGACTGGGTTCTGGCGATCGGCAACCCGTTCGGCCTAGGCGGCACCGTCACCGCCGGCATCGTGTCGGCGCAACAACGCAACATCAACGCCGGCCCGTACGACGATTTCATCCAGACGGACGCATCGATCAACCGCGGCAATTCCGGCGGCCCCATGTTCAACCTGAAAGGCGAAGTCATCGGCATCAACACCGCGATCTTTTCGCCGTCCGGTGGATCGGTCGGGATCGGCTTCGCCATTCCCTCGAACCTTGCAAAATCCGTCGTAAGCCAGCTCATCCAATACGGTAAAACGCGCCGCGGCTGGATCGGCGTACGCATACAGACGGTCACCGAAGAGATCGCCGAAAGCCTTTCTTTGCCTGACTCTCACGGAGCGCTGGTCGCCAGCGTCACAGACGGCGGCCCTGCGGCTAAGACGAAGCTGAAAGCGGGAGACGTCATCACTGAATTCGACGGCAAAAAAGTGACCGCCATGCGCAATCTGCCGCGCATCGTTGCCGAAACGCCGATCGACAAGAGCGTCGAATTCAAATTCTGGCGCAACGGCAAGGAAATGTCCGACAAGATCAGGGTCGGCGAACTCGAGAAAGCCGAGGAGAACGGCCTTCTGGATGAAGAGCCGGCTGTCGCGAGGGCCGAGCCGAGCAAGGGCATCGAAGTTGCCAAGGTCGGCATCAACGTCGCATCGCTCACCGACACCGCCCGCCGTGCCTTCAGCGTACCCGAGGATGTCGATGGCGTGATCGTTGTCAAGGTCGACCCGAAAAGCGAAGCCGCGGAAAAGGGCCTAAGCGTCGGAGATGTCATCGTCGAAATCAACCAGCAGGCCGTGGACAATCCGTCCAAAATCGCCGGAATCATCGAAAAGGCTGAAAAGGATGGGAAATCCTCCGTCCTTCTCCTCGTCAACCATGAAGGCGATGTCCGTTTCGTGGCGCTGCGCTTGAAAAAATAACGATCGTCATTGCGACCCCAGCGAAGCCGGGGGAAGCAATCCAGAAAAAGCCTGCAGCATACTGGATTGCTTCATCGCTTTGCTCCTCGCAATGACGACAGGGGAAGAATGACAAAAACCGTCCATATCATCGCCGGGCCTACCGCGAGCGGAAAATCCGCCCTCGCCGTCAAGCGCGCCTTAGAGTTGAACGGCGCCATCATCAATGTCGACTCGCGGCAGATATATGATGCGCTCCCCATACTTTCGGCGCAGCCTTCGGAAGACGACAAGAAGCTGGCGCCGCATTATCTTTACGGAACCGCGCATCCCAACGAAACCGTATCCGCGGGGTCGTGGCGCGAAATGGCCGTGCCGCTCATTGAAAAGCTTCTGGAAGAAGGCACTGTACCAATCGTTACGGGCGGCAACGGGCTTTACATCAAGACGTTGATGGAGGGCATTTCGCCCATTCCCGAAGTGCCGCCGGAAATACGGCTGCGCGCAAACGAACGCCAGAAAGAACTCGGCAACCCCGCCTTTCATGCGGAACTGGCAAAGCGCGATCCGGCGACGGCGGCGCAATATCACCCGATGCACACGGCCCGCCTGATCCATGCGTGGGAAATTCTCGAAGCGACGGGCAGGCCGCTTGCCGAATGGCAGGCGATGCCCAAAGCCGCGCCGCCCGCCGACTGGATGTTCGATATCACGCTTGTAATGCCGGAGCGTGAAAAGCTTTACGCGCAATGCGATGCACGGTTCGTGCAAATGCTGGAGGCGGGCGCAATGGAAGAGCTTGAGGCCTTCGATAAAAAGGTAGAAGGGGGCGAGATTAGCTCTGAGAGCGTGACGATCAAGACCGTCGGAGCCACCGCGCTGCGGGCCCTGCGGGAAGGGCGGATTTCAAAGGACGCCGCCCTCGCCCTTGCCCAGACGGAAACCCGCCAATACGCCAAACGCCAGACCACCTGGTTCAAAAATCAGGTCAAGCCGCAAAAAAACATTGCAGAGATTGCCGTCCTATCATAATATTATTTCCATATTTAATAATTAATGGCGAACATGAAAAACTTCAACCCTTCCGAAATTGCCGGGATTTATTGCCGTGGTCACGGCAATTTGCCTGGCAGCAGCACGCAGATAGGAAGCCCCGAATGGGCCGATGACACCGTTAGCGAACTTAAACAAATATTCGGCGAGGCGGGCGATCGCTTTTCCTTGTCTTCAGCAGAATCCCGCCTGGCCCATATGGGATTCGACCAAGGCACCATCAACGGCTTCACCTCCATCGTCGAAAAAATCGTCCAAACATATAAAACGACGATTGCCGACGACATGAATCACTGGCCGGAATTCACGTTCGACCGTTCTTATTTTTTAGGGTTTCACATCAACGGCAAGCCTCTTGAGGACGAAGTCACTCTGCTGGACATCGAAAACCATATCCGCCGCGAACTAACCCTTCAAAGATTTACCCTTCATAAAATGGACCCCCCAACGGGCTATGGCGGCCCATAACCGATATCGCCAAACGGCTTGCAAAAATTATTGGACAAATTTCCCGTCCGGGCGTAAATTTGTGCCATGCAGAAAAACTTTGACCTTCTCGTGCTCGTTCTTGTGGTGCTCCTTACGGAGGCGCTGCCGCTCTGACGCGACCATGGTCAAAGCATAAACAGCGCCCCTCGAAGATACTTCCGGGGCGTTTTTTTATGGCTGGAACCGATAAAAACCGACAAAGGAACTATTGGAACCGGCGACCTATGCATAAATGGAATGGATGATATGCAGTACTTATATTATTGTTATAACATTGTTGCGTATTTTGAAAGAAAGTTACCTTTTCTTTGCAAGGCCGCACGCATTATGACCATAATAAAGAGTAATTACCGCAACCTCCAATGTGCAACGATTCAAAGCCGCGCCCGGACCACCCGGACGGGCTTTGTTTTTTAAGGGCAAAGGAAAGACCGCATGACCCCCGCAGACGCCAAAAAAGCCGCCAAGGAACAGCAGGACGCCGACATAACGACCCTCCCCGCCGCGAAGACGAAAAAGCTCACCGGCGCGCAGATGGTGATGGAAGCCCTCGTCGAGCAGGGCGTCGATACGATCTTCGGCTATCCGGGCGGCGCGGTTCTCCCGATCTACGACGCCCTCCACCAGCAGGATAAAATCAAGCATGTCCTCGTTCGCCACGAGCAGGGCGCAGGACACGCAGCCGAGGGCTATGCGCGTTCGACCGGCAAAGTCGGCGTCTGCCTTGTCACCTCCGGCCCCGGCGCTACGAACGCCGTCACCGCGCTGACCGACGCGCTGCTCGATTCCATTCCTATGGTTTGTATTACGGGTCAGGTTCCGACATTCCTGATCGGCACCGACGCGTTCCAGGAAGCGGACACGACGGGCATTACCCGCGCCTGCACCAAGCACAATTACCTCGTCAAGGACGTCAACGATCTGCCGCAGATCCTGCACGAAGCCTTTCATGTCGCGCGCTCAGGCCGCCCCGGCCCTGTTCTGATCGACCTGCCAAAGGATATCCAGTTCGCCGAAGGCTCTTATCTGTCCAAGGACAGGGCACCGATGCATATTTATCAGCCCCGCACCGAAC
>DASTUM010000110.1:0-6620 GCA_035759665.1 Micavibrio sp. | reverse complement strand
AGGGCCGTCAGGCCATGAATCTGGACGGTGCAGGGGTCGGTGTCGAAAATCGCCTCCAGCGCCTTTAAAAGCCGTTTCCGATCGTCCTTTTTGGGGAGCTTGAGAAAGTCGATCAGGATGATCCCGCCAAGGTTGCGAAGGCGGATCTGGCGGGCGATTTCACCGGCGGCCTCAAGATTGACATCCATGGGCGGGCGGTCGTCGCCGCCGCGATTGACGTCGATGGCGGTGAGGGCTGCGGTCTGCTGGATGATGATCGACCCGCCGCTACGCAGCAGCCCGTATTCCTGAAACAAATCCTCGATATCGCCGAGCAGGCCGCGGAAATCGAAAAGGGCCAGTTCGGCTTCGGGTTCCTCCAGTTCGACGGGTTGGATTTTGGGGACGAGGTCGGGGCCGAACACTTCGCACCATTCTTCCATCTTTTTATAATGTTCCATAGTGATGATTTCGATGCGGTCGATGGGGTTTCCGGCCTGGTCGCCGATCGTGCGCTGAAACGCATCCGGCCCGTCCATGATCAGGCCGGGTTCGCTGCCCTTGAGCGAGGGCGCGATCTTCTCCCATATATTCTTCAATATTTTCGCTTCGCGCAGGAGGATGTCCATCTGCGTGTCCTCGCTTGACGCGCGCAAGATGAGGCCCGTCAGCGGTTCGAACTGCCGCATCATCTTCATCAGGTTTTCCCGCAACGCTTTGTCGCGGATACGCGACGACACCTGGTTTTCCTGCATGAGCGGCGCATAGATCAAAAAACGCCCCGGCAGGGTGATGTCCATGCTGACCTTGGGCGTCTTGTCTTCGCGGATGAATTCGAATTCGTCTTCGTGTTTGAGATAGCCGCTCTTGGCTTGCACCGCAACGATGTCACCGGCTTTCAGGGTTTTTCCGATGGCGAGCGCGCCGCCGCGCTGGATCGTGCCGTCTTTTTGCTTCGTGCGGACATCGGCATTGTGCAAAAGCCCTTCGAGCCCGCCGCCGAGATCAACGAAGGCGGCATCCATGGATTTTTCGATGCGGGTGATTTTCGCGCGATAGATCGCCCCCCAGCGCACGGCCTCATGGCCCGGATCGACTTCGAGCCCCTGCAGGCGGCCTCTGTCCGTTGCCGCGACCCACAAGCCCCCGTCGAGTTCCTCGACCATGATGTCCATGGCGCTCTAATCCTTTTTGTATCCGGCGCTTTCCAGCATCGCCACGGCGTCGTAAACCGAAAGCCCGACGATGTTGCTGTGAGAGCCGGACATGAATTTCACGTAGCGCGCGGCCAATCCCTGAACGGCATAGCCGCCCGCTTTCCCGTCCCATTCGCGGCTTTCAATATAAGCGTCGATGTCGGCCCTGGAAAGACGGCGGAAAGCGACCGTCGTCGCGCAGAGCCGCGTCAGAGCTTTTCCATCGGGGCCGATAACGCACAGCCCGCCGAAAACCTTGTGCCGCCGGCCCGAGAGAAGCGCCAGCATCCGCCGCGCGTCGGCTTCGTCTGCAGGCTTGCCTAGATCGCGGCGGCCGCAGGCGACCACCGTGTCCGCGCCCAGCACGATCGCGCCTGGATTTTCGGACGCGACCTTTTCCGCCTTGCCGCGCGCGAGGCGCACGCACAGATGCTGCGGCAACTCGCCTTTAAAGGGCATTTCGTCGATGTCTGCGGGAACGATGCTATCGGGGGTAATGCCGGCCATCGCCAGCAAATCGACCCGGCGCGGCGAGGAAGAGGCGAGGATCAGCTTATTTTTCACGGAAAATAATGCGGCCTTTGGTCAGGTCGTAAGGCGTCATTTCAACGACGACTTTATCGCCTTCGAGCACACGGATACGGTTTTTACGCATTTTTCCGGCGGTGTGAGCCAGAACGATATGGTCGTTTTCCAGCTTGACACGGAACATGGCGTTGGGGAGAACCTCCGTCACCGTGCCTTTGAACTCGATTAAATCTTCCTTGGCCATACGTCCCTAAAACCCTTGGTTTACGCGTGTTTTTCTTGGTGAAAGACTCTATACTACCCGTTATGGGATATTGCAAACCGGAAGTGAATTTCGGGCTTGGCTTTTCCCAGAAAATGGTGTTTGTTATGAAAATTAAAAAAAAGGGGGCTTTTATGAGCAAACAGAACGATCTCGCTTCGCAAATGGAGCGTAGCCTTTACAACGGCTGGCAAGGAGCAAAAGCGAATTATTCCTTTTACAGCACGACCTGCAAATCGACGCCGCACGGAACGCCGTCGCCTTTCGCTCTCGCGATCGAAGAGAAGCGCAAAGAGCAACCGGCGCCTGCCAACAATATGTGATCCTCGCGTCCACGCAGTTTGAATGGACGCCGGCTTCACAAGCATGGCGATCCGGCAGCTTGAATGTATATGACGCTTAGCCCGATGGTTCTGCGGCGTAAAGACGATTGGTTCGACCGCTGACTCTGTGCTAGACGGCCTTGCGGAACGTTTCGATCCATCCGTTCATGACGTCCGGCATGGTTTTCAGCGCCGTTCGGTTGACGATCAGGCGTGAGGAAACGTCCATGATCTTTTCCACCTCGACAAGGCCGTTCGCTTTTAGCGTACCGCCGCTCGATACCAGATCGACGATGCGGCGGGCGAGGCCAAGCGCAGGTGCGATTTCCATCGCGCCGCTAAGCTTGATACATTCGCTCTGGATGCCGCGCGCGGCGAAGTGCTTGCGCGTGAGGTTCGGGTATTTCGTGGCGACGCGCACATGGCTCCATTGCCGCAGCTTTTCTCTGGCCAGTTCGGCTTCGGGCATGGCGACGGACAGGCGGCAATGGCCGATCTTAAGATCGACGGGGGCATATAGCTCCGCATAATCGAATTCTTCCGTTACATCCGATCCGGCGACGCCCAGATGCGCCGCGCCGAACGCCGTAAAGGTCGCCACGTCGAACGACCGGACGCGGATGATGTCCAGCGTTTCGATGTTCGTTCTGAATTTCAGCAGGCGCGATTTTTCATCGTAGAAAGCGGGCTCCGGCACAATCCCGCACGCGGCCAGCACAGGCGCGAGTTCTTCGAGAATGCGCCCCTTGGGGACGGCAAGGATCAGGTTCGGGCTCGTCATTCCAGGGTTTTAACCTTTGGGCGCCGGAAAGGCAATAATTTCGGAAGAGGGGTATTTCAGACGGATGAGATGAACGAGGTCTGCTATTTCCGTCCGCAGATTCCGGCCCAGCTCGGTTTCCCGGTCGACGAAACTTCTCCATGCGGGAAAAACGTATTCCAGGTAATTCCTATAGAATTCTTCATGGAATACGTGGAAATTTTCTTTAATCATTCCTGCGGATTCCAGCGCCAGAAGATGCGCGCAAAAAACTTCCTCCCGCGGGTTTTCGTGCATGGCGGCGCCGATCTCGGTCAGTATCACGGCACCTTCGCCGATCAGGCTCGCTTTTTCCGGCGTATGATGCGTAAAGGCCCGCCGTAAATTCGAATAAACGAATTCATTGCCTTTGTTTTCTGCATCGTCCGCATAGCTGCCCATCAATGCCGTGACGATCATCGGAATCCTGTCATAGGCGGAATGGTTTTTAAAAAAGAGCTTTTCATGAACCTGAATGAAGCTGAGCCGCTTTGCAGCCAAGGGGATATCTCCGGCGATGGCGCTAAGCCTGTCCGTGAACGGCGCCGTGCTCGCGGCATAGCGGAAGGCGGCGCGCAGCCCTTCGATTTCCGGACGATCGCCGCGCTGAAGATGGAAATTCTTCAGAATAAAGCGCTCTTCCGGATCGAGGGCGGTTACAACATTGCCTTGCATTTCTGACATGGTTATCTCTATCGTCGGCCGGCGGCGAAGCCCGCCAGCCGCCGTTTTACTTACAATTCAGCCTCGGCCCGTCGTCGTCTTTTTTTAATTCCAGGTGGACGCGGGCGAAAAGCTTCAGCTGCTCCACGATCTTACCCTCCATGGTATCGACAGCCTCGGCCAGCATGCGGCCGAACCGGGTATTTCTGTTCACATATCTGGGCGCGCAGATAAGGTCGTAGCGCAAATGATTGGACAGGCTTTCGTAACTTACATCGGAACTTTCGACTTTATACATTATTTCGAAAAGATTGATGCAAGCGAGGAAATAAGCCTCCCTGGAAAAGCGGTCATTGTCGCTGCGCGGCCCTTTGTGATTGAGGTCGGCCGTTTTCTTGATTTCTGTTGCCTCTTCCTGAAGAAGATAGGCGCGTTTGACGGTCTCATCGGTGATGCGCGGAAACATTCCGCTAGCATCGAAATCCCTGATACCGATATCCTTTCTCAGGAACGGGCTGCAGAGCGCCGCAATCGCGACAGCGTCGTGACTGTAATTCTCATACGCGGAGAAAAAAGCGGACTCGTAAACGTCAAGCAGGCTGATGCGCGTGTCGGCGTGGGCTACGCTGGAATCAAAGGCATGTTTCATGCGCTGACGAGGCGAGCTGCCGGGTTTTTCTTTTGAAAAATGATTGAAAACGTACTGGATCGACACGGCCCGTGCCGCCTCGCTCTTATAAATTCCCAGCGCCTGCGCCACAGCCGACGCATTGAGGTACGTCACGCAAAAACCCATCAACACAATCCTACACAGAAATATTAATTAACGTCCGCTTACCCGTTCTATATCCGCTCCGACATTCGTCAGCTTGTCTACAATGTTTTCGTATCCGCGATCCAGATGATAGATGCGGTTGACGACTGTTTCGCCTTCGGCGACAAGGCCGGCCAGCACCAGCGCGACCGAGGCGCGAAGATCCGTTGCCATCACTTCCGCGCCTTTAAGTTTTTCCACGCCGCGCACAATGGCGGAATTGCCTTGCACCGTGATATCCGCGCCCATGCGGCACAGCTCCGGCACGTGCATGAAACGGTTTTCGAAAACCGTTTCCGTGACCATGCCGGCGCCCTTGCAAAGCGTGAGCATCGCCATGAATTGCGCCTGGAGATCGGTGGCGAATCCGGGGTACGGCTCTGTCATGATGTCGATGCCCTTCAGGTGGCTGCCGTTGCGGTAGACGTAAACGTCATCGCCGTCCTGCTTGATCTCCATGCCCGCGCCCGTAAGAGGCCCGATCAGCGAAGACAGAAAGTCCGTGCGCGTGTTCTTCAGGCGTACCTCGCCGCCCGCAAGGCCGACGGCGCACATATACGTGCCCGTTTCGATGCGGTCGGGAATGCAGGAATGCGTGGTGGCGCCGAGCGAGGATACGCCCTGAATACGGATCTCGGTGGTGCCGAGGCCCTCGATCTTCGCCCCCATGGAAATGAGGGCTTTTCCCTGATCGATGATTTCGGGTTCGCGCGCGGCGTTGGACAAAACGGTTTCGCCTTCGGCCAGCGTCGCCGCCATCATCACATTCTCCGTCGCGCCCACGGACACGAACGGGAAGGTGATATGCGCGCCTTTCAGGCCTTTGGGCGCGCGCGCCTTCACATAGCCGCCGTCGAGTTCGATCTTCGCACCCATGGCCTCGAATCCCATCAGGTGCAGGTCGATCGGGCGCGTACCGATGGCGCAACCGCCCGGCATCGAAATATCCGCCTGTCCGTCGCGGGCCAGCAGGGGGCCGAGCACCAGCACACTCGCCCGCATCTTACGGACGAGATCATATGGTGCGACATGCGTCTTGATTTCCGGTGTTTTCAGCATGGCGACGCCGTCGCTGCGCAGCGCCACGGTCATGCCGAGATAATTGAGCAGCTCCGAAAGCGTGCGCACGTCGCCAAGCGTAACCGGCATGTTTGTGAATTGCACGGGCTGGTCGGTGAGAAGCGCCGCACACATATGCTTGAGCGCCGCGTTCTTTGCCCCCGAAATCGGAATTTCGCCCTTCAGCTTGTTGCCGCCGCGCACGCGCAGCGCGTTCAAATTGGACGATTTTACATCCGCATGGATGATCTCGATGACTTCTCCCTCGCCAGACGCGCTTTTGTCACTGGGCGTTATGGTCTCGGCGGATTGCGGGGTCATTCTTTCGTCTCTTTCATGCGGGGAAGGGTGACGCCGCGCTGGCCCATATATTTTCCGGCGCGGTCGGCGTAGGAGACTTCACAGGCGTCCGAGCCTTTGAAGAACAGGAATTGCGCCACGCCTTCATTGGCGTAGACTTTTGCGGGAAGGGGCGTCGTGTTGGAAATTTCCAGCGTCACATGGCCCTCCCATCCCGGCTCCAGCGGCGTGACGTTCACAATCAATCCGCAGCGCGCGTAAGTCGATTTGCCAAGGCAGATCACCAGCACGTCTTTGGGAATGCGGAAATATTCGACAGAGCGGGTGAGCACGAACGAATTCGGCGGAATGATGCATTCCTTCACGTCGCGGTCGACAAAGCTTTTCTCCGAAAAATTTTTGGGATCGACGATGGCGTTGTCCACGTTGGTGAAAATCTTGAATTCCGACGAGCAGCGGGCGTCATAGCCGTAAGAGGACAGGCCATAGGAAATCACGCCTTTGTGCGTCTGTTTTTCCACGAACGGGTCGATCATGCCTTCGTTCAGGGACAAATCGCGGATCTGGTGGTCGGCTAGGATTCCGGGAAGCATCCGGGCGGCGGCCGCCGCCCTCACCTCGTCGTCATTGGCGGTTTTCAGGTTTTTCATCTTTTTCCCCTTTTTGGGCCAAAACAGCCTCGGAATTTTTGCGTCTT
>DASTUM010000109.1:0-10997 GCA_035759665.1 Micavibrio sp. | reverse complement strand
TATTTACCGTCATACAGCTCGATTTCGAAATCGATGACGGGGAAGCCGGCCATGATGCCTGCGTCCTTCGCGCCCTTGATCCCTTTGTCGAAGCCGGGGATGTATTCTTTCGGAATGGCGCCGCCGACGATCGAATTGATGATATCATATTCGGGCGCTGTGCGGTCTGCTTCCGGCTTGGATTTGTCGAGCGGGCGCATCTTGAACAGGACGCGGGCGAACTGGCCCGAACCGCCGGACTGTTTTTTGTGCGTGTAATCGACATCGGCTTCTTTGCTGATCGTTTCGCGGTATGCAACCTGCGGAGCGCCTACATTGACGGCGATGTTGTGCGGCGCGCGCTTCATGATATCGATTTTGATATCGAGGTGAAGTTCGCCCATGCCTTTCAGGATCGTCTGTCCCGTTTCAGGGTCGGACGTGACGCGGAAAGACGGGTCTTCGGAAACGAGTTTGCCGAGAACGATACCCATCTTCTCCTGGTCGGCCTTGGTTTTCGGCTCGACGGCGATTTCGATGACGGGCTCGGGGAAGTTCATCTTCTCGAGGACGATCGGTTTCAGCGGGTCGCAGAGCGTGTCGCCGGTCGTCGTGTCTTTCAGGCCGACGAGCGCGACGATGTCGCCTGCAAAGGCTTCCTTGATTTCCTCGCGGTTGTTCGAGTGCATCAGCAGCATACGGCCGATACGCTCTTTCTTGTCCTTCGTGGAGTTCAGAAGGTAAGAACCGGCTTCCAGCTTACCGGAATAAATGCGGAAGAAGGTCAGCGAGCCGACGAACGGGTCGTCCATGATCTTGAAAGCGAGGCCGGAGAGCGGCGCGTCGTCTTTCATTTCGCGCGTATCCGGCTCGTCTGAATCTTGTTTCGTGCCCTTGACGACGCCCTTGTCGGTCGGCGCGGGCAGGAAGTCGACAACGGCGTCGAGCAGAGGTTGAACGCCTTTGTTCTTGAAGGACGAACCGCACATCATCGGGATCAGTTTGAACGCGATCGTGCCTTTGCGGATGCAGGCTTTGAGCGTTTTGATGTCCGGCTCCTGGCCGTTCAGGTAGGCGTCCATGGCGGCATCGTCGAATTCGACGGCCATTTCAACCATTTTCTCGCGGTATTGTTTCGCCTTTTCCAGCATGTCAGCCGGGATTTCGCCGACTTCGAAAGCGGCGCCGAGCGTTTCGGCCTTCCAGATGATTGACTTCATGTTGATAAGGTCGACAATGCCGATAAAGTCGGATTCGATACCGATCGGCAGAACCGTAACCAGTGGCTCGATGCCGAGGCGCTTTTTAACGGACTCGATGCACATGTAGAAGTCAGCGCCCGTCTTGTCCATTTTGTTGGCGAAGATGATACGCGGAACCTTGTACTTGTCGCCCTGACGCCAGACGGTTTCCGTCTGGGGCTCAACGCCCTGGTTGCCGTCAAGAAGGCAGACCGCGCCGTCGAGAACGCGAAGCGAGCGCTCGACTTCGATCGTGAAGTCGACGTGGCCCGGCGTGTCGATGATGTTCATGCGGATGTCTTTGCCCGCGGAAATACCGTTCTCAGGGCCTTTCCAGAAGGTCGTGGTGGCGGCAGAGGTGATCGTGATGCCACGCTCCTGCTCCTGCTCCATCCAGTCCATGGTGGCTGCGCCATCGTGAACTTCACCGATCTTGTGCGATTTGCCGGTGTAGAACAGGATACGCTCGGTCGTCGTCGTCTTGCCGGCATCGATGTGCGCCATGATGCCGAAGTTACGATAACAATCCAGTGGGTATTGACGGGCCATGATCTTTTTAAAACCTTCTATTAATCTTTATCCAGCGGCTACCAGCGGTAATGCGCGAAAGCCTTGTTGGCTTCTGCCATCTTGTGCGTATCGTCGCGTTTTTTCACGGCCGTGCCGCGGTCGTTCGCGGCGTCCATGATTTCGCCGGCGACGCGCTCCATCATCGTGTGCTCGCCGCGTGCGCGGGCTGCGTCGATGATCCAGCGCATGGCCAGTGCCTGCGCGCGCTCGGGACGGACTTCCGTCGGAACCTGGTACGTCGCGCCACCAACGCGGCGGGAACGAACCTCCAGCTGCGGACGGATTTTCTTCAAAACGCGATGGAAAACACGCAGACCTTTGGAAGAGCCTGCACCCTGCACCGCATCGCCTTCGTCGTCGGCAATGTTCTTGCCCTTGGTCTCGACGATTTCGAGAGCGCCGTAAACAATGTTTTCAGCAACGGATTTCTTACCGTCTTCCATGATGCAGTTCATGAACTTCGACAGGATCAGATCGCCAAAGCGGGGATCGGGAAGAATTATGCGTTTTTCTGGTTTGCGACGACGGGACATCTATCTTTTCTCCAACTTAATTATTTAGGACGCTTCGCGCCGTACTGGGAGCGCGCTTGCTTACGGTCTTTAACGCCTTGCGTATCGAGCGCACCGCGGACGATACGGTAACGAACGCCCGGAAGGTCTTTCACACGGCCGCCCTGGATCAGAACGACGGAGTGTTCCTGCAGGTTGTGGCCTTCGCCGGGGATATAGCAGATGACTTCGAAGCCCGTTGTCAGACGAACCTTCGCGACTTTACGCAGAGCGGAGTTCGGCTTCTTCGGCGTCGTCGTGTAAACACGGGTGCAAACGCCGCGGACCTGCGGGTTGGATTTCAACGCGCGGTTCTTTTTGGACTTCATCGCCTTCTTGCCACCTTTGGCGCGAGGCTGACGGATCAGTTGGTTTATCGTTGGCATGTAAGTGCCTTCTCCTTCTTTAACTTTTCCATTCCATCGTCATCATCCATTTGCTTCGCAAATGTCGGGCCGATGGCACAAACTTTGTTACGGATGGCTTTTCCTAAGGAATGACGGCGGGGAATGCAAGTGCGAAATGTGGCTGGCTCCTGCTTCCGCATCTATGCGCGGGGAGGCCAGCTGCTTTTTTCGCCCTTTGCGGCCCAAAGGTTTTTTGCCTTTTGCCATACCTGGGTCAAGAAATCTGGGTCTGCGTTTAGCCCCTGTTTTTCCTTGGAAAATCCCCGTTTTGAGGCGGGAATAGGAAGCCACAGCCAGCCCATCCGATTCTTAATTTCGGGCGGACTATATGCCGGGGAGCCTTTGATAGTCAAGCACTTGTTAAGGTTTTTTTAGAGAATTTACGGGTCTTTCCTGAAGGGCGCCCCCTTTGCATCCTGACGATTTGCCTTTTTCTTGAGACAGGCAGGGCATGGCACGTGGCTTGCATATTTTTCAGTCACCTGCATATGACGTCCCTCGCCCCGATCGAACCTTTTGTCGATGAAACTTTACGCCGCCTAGTTGAAGGCCCGCTTGCGGCCCTCGAGCGTCAGGCTGCGCGAATCGAGATCCCGCTCGATACGTTTGAGGACTTGGGCGCTGAAAGCCCCTTTCTTGTGCATCTGGATCAGCAGATCACGCTGATGGCCGATAAGCGCCTCTTCCGATTTCAGATAGCATTCGAACTGCTCGTGCTGCATCTCAAGCTCCGCCTTCGACTGCGGCTCGTCTTCGTCGAGCATTCCTCTAAGGTAACGCTGCTGCCGCTCAAGCCTGCCTTTCACCTCCTCGAGAACCAGGGGCGAGACATTCTTCGCGAGCACGTCGTTCATGAATGTCAGCGTACTGCTTGCCAGCAAAAGCCTCAGGCGGCGCTCTTCAATTTTTTCCTTTTCTTCCGGCTCGGAAACCTTCAGCCACTTGATCAGCAGCGGCAAAGTCAGCCCCTGGAAAACCAGCGTCACGAGGATCACGACGAAGGTAATGAACAAGATGGTGTTCCGCTGGGGGAGCGATTCGCCGCTATCCATGACCAGCGGCAGCGCCAGCGCCGTCGCCAGAGAGATGACCCCGCGCATCCCCGCCCAGCCGAGGATGAAAAGCTGCGCGTTCGTTTTATGGGAGACGGAAAGGCCGCGGCGGCGGCTCAGCCAGTCGGAAAAGCGTACCGTCGGGAATATCCAGATCATCCTGATAACGATGACGACCGCGCTGATCAGCAGGCCGAAATAGATCAACTCGTCCAGCGTGTGCGCGTGCGCGTTTTCCACGATGGCCGGCAATTGCAACCCGATCAGGATGAACACGAAACCGTTGAGCAGGAAAATCAGGGTATCCCAGGAATTGGTCATCTGCATGCGCGTATGATAGGAAAATATTTCGTGCGCGCGCCATGAAACCACCAGCCCCGCCGTAACGACGGCGAGCACGCCCGACGCATGGACATGCTCCGCCGCCAGATAGGAAATGTAGGGGATCATCAGCGTCAGGATCGTCTCGATCGTGGAATTTTCGCTGAACAGCCTTTTCAGAACATAGATGAAAATATAGCCGGTCGCGAGACCGATGACCACTCCGCCCGCGGCGACCAGAACGAATTGCAGCGCCGCCTCCCATAGAACGAATGTGCCGCTAACCAGCGCGATCACCGCATAACGATAGGCGATCAGGGCGGTGGCGTCGTTGATGAGGCTCTCCCCCTCCAGAATCGCGACGAGCCTTTTGGGAAGGTGCAATCCCTTGATCGCGCTGGTCGCCGCCACGGCGTCGGGCGGCGAAACGATGGCGCCGAGCGCGAAGGCTAGAGGCCACGTGAAGCCGGGGATCATGTAATGCGCGACGACGGCCACGCCCGCCGTCGTGAACAGGACGAGCCCGATCGCCAGCCTACCGATCGCGTCCCTGTTGTGCTTGAGGTCGTGCCAGGATGTATGCAGCGCCGCGTCGAAGAGCAGCGGCGGCAAAAACAGGAGAAAGACGATTTCCGGCGTAATCTGCACCACAGGCAGGCTCGGGATCAAGCTGATGAACAATCCCGCCACCACCAGAACGATGGGATATGAAATCCCGATCTTCTCGGCCACGGTATAGAGGGCCGCGAGGACGGACATCAGAATCAAAATTGTGTCTAAATGTTCTACCAAAATATATACCGAATAAATGCAGGATGATTCGCTTTGGTATAATACGATGTTATATAAAGAAAAAAAATGGCTCGCGGGTCAAAAAAAGCTTTTTTGTATACTTTACGCGGAGCGTTCCGGGCTTATATTTCCTGGATGAGATTTGTTTTCTACACAGGCCTGCTCACCCTTCTCGCCGTGCCCGCTCTCGCCTCGGGCGATTACACGACGCCGGAATATTCCGGCCCGTCGGCGCGCATCGATAGCGGCGGCATGGGCGGCACGGAACCCATGGTGACGCGCAGCGCGCCGATCGGCCCCTCTCCTTCCGACCGCGGTTTCGAAAACCGCATCGAACGCCGCGGCGAAAAAATCGGTGGTGAAATGAATCGCCGCCGCGATGAATCCATCCGCAACAACGAACACCACATTCTTAAAAACAACGGCATCAAAATGAATGAGTGAAATTTTGCCGCTTTTATGTTATGCTTTCTTCAGAACGCGCCCCATGGCGCGTTTTTCGATTCCTGACCAACATTTTCGGACGCGCAAAATTGTTGGTCAACATGGTCATCTTTAAGCTTTTGGGCCGACATAGTCGTCCACAGCGACAAAGTAAATGTTGGTCAGCTTCTTAAAAGAACGGCCCCTTTCGGGGCCGCTCTTTTATGCCGCTCTCTGGCCTTCCTTCGCGGCGCGATCCATCCAGTCGCGGTGGCGCCGTTCGTCGCTCAAACCTTTTTCACAGACGGCGCGCAACTCCATCGTCAGAAAATCCTTGCGGAGAGCGTTTTCATACGCCATGACGGTTTCATATTCGTTGGTTTTCATCGCCGTCAGTATGGCTTTATCGTCACCGATCATATCCGCGATTTTGATTTTTCCCTCGGTCAGTATCGATTTTGGGCCCGGCCCTTCGACATCGGCGCCAAGCGGGTCGCCGATGTTTTTGAGCGCATCCAGATGCTGGTAATGATCCTCGCGGAATTCGGCGACCTGACGTGAAAAATCGGGGTATTCCAGGCGCTTGACCGTTTCATCGTACGCTTCCAGCGCGTTGTATTCGAGCTTGATCAGCGCGGCGACCAGCGATTTCAGATCGTTTTGGGTTCCTGCAAGCGTAACCATATTTCGTTCTCCTTTTTCGTTTGTCTCTGCCGCCAACCAAAAGCCGCCGCTTGCCGTTCCCCAAAAGAAAAACGGCCCCTTTCGGGGCCGCTTTCGCAAATCTTATATCTTAACGGCACTAACCGTTGGCCGCGGCTTTCGCCGGTTCTTCGTCCGCCGTCTCGATCGCGCTGGCTTGTTGCTGCGCGGCAAGCGCGAGCGTGTCGCGGTCTGCGGCCAGCTTGCGGATCTTGTTGACGTAGGAACCCGTACCCGCCGGAATCAGGCGTCCGACGATGACGTTTTCTTTCAGGCCGTTCAGCTCGTCCACCTTGCCTTGCGTTGCGGCTTCGGTGAGGACGCGCGTGGTTTCCTGGAAGGACGCCGCGGAGATGAAGGAGCGCGTTTGCAGCGAGGCCTTCGTGATACCCTGCAGAACCGGCTTTCCAACAGCCGGGCGCTTCGCGTCGGCGATGTATTTCTGGTTCGTGGCTTCGAATTCCTCGCGGTCGATATGCTCGCCGACGAGGAACGTCGTGTCGCCGACTTCGAGGATTTCGACCTTCTGCATCATCTGGCGTGCAATGACTTCGATGTGCTTGTCGTTGATCTTAACCCCTTGCAGACGGTAGACGTCCTGGATTTCGTTGATGAGGTATTCGGCCAGAGCCTCGACGCCCATAACGTCCAGAATGTCGTGCGGAACGAGCGCGCCGTCGAGCAGCGGATCTCCTCTACGGACGAAGTCGCCTTCCTGAACGGCCAAGTGGCGGCCTTTCGGGATGAGATACTCTTTCGGCTCCTGCGTCTTGTCCGTCGGGTTGACGATAATGCGGCGCTTGGATTTGTAGTCTTTTCCAAACTCGACCTGACCGTCCGTGTCGGAGATGATCGCGAAGTCTTTCGGACGACGCGCTTCGAACAGTTCGGCAACGCGCGGCAGACCGCCTGTAATGTCGCGCGTTTTCGACGTTTCGCGCGGGATACGGCCGATGATGTCGCCCGCCTTCACATCCTGGCCGTTTTCAACGGAAAGGATCGTGTCCACCGACATGTAATAGTTCGCCGGGAGGCCGTTGGGAAGCGTAACCGTCTCGCCTTTTTTGTTGGTCAGCGAGATGCGCGGTTTTAGGTCGCCGCCCTTCGGCTGCGATCTCCAGTCGATGACGACACGGCTGGTGATACCTGTGGCTTCGTCGGTGCGCTCTGCAACAGAGACGCCTTCGACGAGGTCGGCGAATTTCACGACGCCGTCTTTTTCCGTGACGATCGGCATGGTGAACGGATCCCATTCAGCCAGCTTCTCGCCGGTTTTGACCTTGGCGTTGTTTTCGACCAGCAGGCGCGCGCCGTACGGGACGCGGTGCGCTGCGCGCTCCTTGCCCTTGGCATCCATAAGAATGATCTCGGTGTTGCGGCCCATGACGATATTGACGCCGGAAGAGTTTTTAACCACGTTTTCGTTGCGGACTTCGACTTTACCGTCGATGGCCGCCTCGAACGAGGATTTTTCCGCGCCGCGCTGTGCCGCGCCGCCGATGTGGAAGGTACGCATCGTAAGCTGCGTGCCCGGTTCGCCGATGGACTGTGCCGCCATAACGCCGACGGCTTCGCCCTGGTTGACCATCGTGCCGCGCGCGAGGTCGCGGCCATAACAATGGGCGCAAACGCCGTTGCGCGTGTTGCAGGTCAGAACAGAACGTGCCTTGATCGAGTCGACGCCGGCCGTTTCGATCTGCTCGGCGAGGTTTTCGTCGATCATCTGGTTTTTCTCGACGATGACTTTGCCCGAGACCGGATCTTTTACTTCGTGGAGAACGACGCGGCCCAGCGAACGTTCGCCCAGGCCGACGATAACGTCGGCGCCGGACATAACGGCATGGATGGTAACGCCCTCTTCAGTTCCGCAATCGACTTCATTGATGACGGCGTCTTGCGCGACGTCAACAAGACGGCGGGTCAGGTATCCGGAGTTCGCGGTTTTCAACGCCGTGTCGGCCAAACCCTTACGGGCGCCGTGCGTGGAGTTGAAGTATTCGAGAACCGAAAGACCTTCTTTAAAGTTCGAGATAATCGGCGTTTCGATGATTTCGCCCGACGGCTTGGCCATCAGGCCGCGCATACCGGCGAGCTGACGGATCTGCGCTGCAGAACCCCGCGCTCCTGAGTGCGCCATCATGTAGACCGAGTTCAGGCCGACTTCTTTCACATTCGAGATGTGTTTCATCATGGCGCCCGCGACGTCGTCCGTGCAGCGCGACCAGATGTCGACGACCTTATTGTATTTCTCGCCCTTGGTGATCAAACCGTCCTGGTATTGCTGTTCATATTCGGCGACCTTGGCCGTCGCTTCAGCAACCATTCTGGCCTTTTCTTTCGGGATAATCATGTCGTCCTTACCGAAGGAAATACCGGCGGTGCAGGCATGACGGAAGCCGAGCTTCATCATGCGGTCGCAGAAGATGACCGTTTCTTTCTGACCGGTGTGACGGTAGACGGTGTCGATCAGGTTCGTCACTTCCTTCTTCGTCATCACCTGGTTGATCAAGGAGAACGGAAGGTCTTTGTGACGGGGGAAGAGCTCGGACAAAAGCATACGGCCCGGCGTCGATTCGACGAGCGTCGTCTTCTTGTTGCCTTCTTCGTCCACGCCGTGATAGCGGCACTTGATTTTCGCATGCAGCGATACATGGCCTTCGGCGAGCGCGTGGCTGATTTCGCCCGGGCCGCGGAAGATCATGCCTTCGCCTTTTTCACCGTCGCGCTGAATCGTCAGATAGTAAAGACCCAGAACGATATCCTGCGAGGGAACGATGATCGGCTTGCCGTTTGCGGGGCTGAGGATGTTGTTCGTCGACATCATCAGGCAGCGTGCTTCCAACTGCGATTCGATCGACAGCGGAACGTGAACGGCCATCTGGTCTCCGTCGAAGTCGGCGTTAAAGGCCGTACAGACGAGCGGGTGCAGCTGGATCGCTTTGCCTTCGATCAGCGTGGGTTCGAACGCCTGGATGCCGAGGCGGTGCAGCGTCGGCGCGCGGTTCAGGAGAACCGGGTGCTCGCGGATGACTTCTTCGAGAATGTCCCAGACTTCCGGACGCTCTTTTTCAACCATTTTCTTCGCGGCCTTGACCGTGGAGGCCATGCCGTAGATTTCGAGCTTGTGATAGATGAACGGCTTGAACAACTCCAGCGCCATTTTCTTCGGCAGGCCGCATTGATGCAGTTTCAGTTCGGGGCCGACGACGATAACGGAGCGGCCGGAATAGTCGACGCGTTTGCCGAGCAGGTTCTGACGGAAACGGCCCTGCTTGCCTTTCAGCATGTCGGAGAGCGATTTCAGCGGACGCTTGTTGGCGCCGGTGATGACGCGGCCGCGGCGGCCGTTGTCGAACAGGGCGTCAACGGCTTCCTGCAACATACGCTTTTCGTTGCGGACGATGATGTCCGGCGCGCGCAGTTCCATCAGACGTTTCAGACGGTTGTTCCGGTTGATGACGCGGCGGTACAGATCGTTCAGGTCTGAGGTCGCGAAACGGCCACCATCGAGCGGAACGAGCGGACGCAGTTCCGGCGGCAAAACCGGCACGACATCAAGGATCATCCATTCAGGGCGCGTACCCGAGGCAATGAAGGATTCCAAAAGTTTCAGGCGCTTTACGAGTTTCTTGCGCTTCGCTTCGGAAGACGTTTCGCGCAGGTCTTCTTCGCATTTCACGAGGTCTTCTTCCAGATTGACGTTCTGGAGGATTTCTTTCAGCGCTTCGGCGCCGATGCCGGCGCGGAAATTCTCATCGCCGTAATCATCCTGTGCGTTCATGAACTCTTCTTCGGAGAGGAGCTGAAGCGGCTTCAGCGGCGTCATGCCGGGTTCGAGAACGACGTAGGCTTCAAAATAAAGGATTTTTTCCAGTTCTTTCAGCGTCAGGTCGATCATCAATCCAATGCGCGACGGCAGCGATTTCAGGAACCAGATATGGGCGACGGGGGAGGCCAGTTCGATATGGCCCATGCGCTCGCGGCGGACTTTGGTCAGCGTGACTTCGACGCCGCACTTCTCGCACACGATGCCTTTGTATTTCATGCGCTTGTATTTACCGCAGAGGCATTCGTAATCCTTGATGGGGCCGAAGATGCGGGCGCAGAACAGACCGTCGCGCTCCGGCTTGAAGGTGCGGTAGTTGATCGTTTCCGGCTTCTTCACTTCGCCGAAAGACCACGACAGGATCTGCTCAGGGGAGGAGATCGCGATGCGGATTTGGTCGAAAGACTGCGGGCCTTGCGGGGCGCCGAAGAGGTTCATCAGTTCGTTCATTTTTGCCTGCCTTTTATCTTCTTATCTGTCATCCTGAGGCCGCAGCCCGAAGGATCTAAATCTTTCCGTTAGGCCTGAGATCCTTCGCTTACGCTCAGGATGACAGGTTGGCTAAGCGCGGCTGCTCGCCGCGCCAAGCACTCTGTCATTTCGTGCCGGACTGCTTCATATCCACGTTCAGGCCGAGAGCTTTCAGTTCCTTGACGAGAACGTTGAAGGATTCCGGCACGCCGATTTCGAAGCTGTCTTCGCCGCGAACAATCGCTTCGTAGACTTTCGAACGGCCTGCGACGTCGTCGGACTTCACGGTCAGGATTTCCTGGAGCGTGTAGGCCGCGCCGTAGGCTTGAAGCGCCCAGACTTCCATCTCCCCGAAGCGCTGGCCGCCGAACTGGGCTTTACCGCCGAGGGGCTGCTGCGTGACGAGAGAGTACGGACCGATCGAACGGGCGTGGATCTTGTCGTCGACGAGGTGGTGCAGTTTGAGCATGTAGATGTAGCCGACCGTAACGGGGCGAGCGAATTTCTCGCCCGTGCGTCCGTCGAACAGCGTCATCTGGCCGGAGGTCGGCACGCCCGCTTTTTCGAGCAGGTCGTTGATGTCTTCCTCGTGCGCGCCGTCGAAGACGGGTGTCGCCATCGGAACGCCGCCGCGCAGGTTGTTCGCCATCTCGACCATTTGC
>DASTUM010000108.1:0-3170 GCA_035759665.1 Micavibrio sp. | reverse complement strand
GCGGCATAGGCGGAATTGAAAAATTCCAGGCTTTGATCGGCGGCGAAAATGGCGATGGCGCTGCGAAGCTGTTCCAGAAGGCTCTTGTTGGCCGCTGTGTGGCGGTCCAGTTCGCTCTGGATTTCCTCCTCACGGGTAATGTCGCGGGCGATACCCAGCGTCTGATGGGTGCCTGGAAGCGGCATTTCTGTGAATTCCATCCAGCGGCGCTTGCCGCCGACGATCACATGCGTGCGCAGGATCTGCGCCTTGCCTTCGGCCAGCGCATCGCGGGCCATGTCCCTGGGCGTTCTGGCGGATTTGGCGGGCAGGATGATTTCGACCTGTGCGTTGGCGATTTCCTCAGGCACCGTGCCGAGCATGACTGCATAGGCCTTGTTGGCCCAGGCGAGGTCGCCAGTGCCGTCGCGCAGCCACACGGGCACCGGAAGGCTGTCGAGGCTTCCGCGCTTGATTTCCAGTTGCTTTTCAGCGGCCTCGCGCGCCTTTTTGAGCTGCATCCGGGCGTCGTCTTCGCTGGATATATCTTCAAGCCAGAGGATACGGAATTTGTCGCGGCCGCTGATGGCCGATCCAGCCGCGCCGCGCAGGCGCAGCGTCTTGTCCCCTTTTTCTGTGCGGACGCGGATGGAAAAAGGCTTCCCTTCTTCCTCCAGCTTGAGGAACTGGCCTTCCAGCGCCGCGGCGTCGCCCGCTTCCAGCGCGGCCTGAACATCTTCTACTTTCGTGATTCCGGAAACATTCAGCAGCGTACAAAAGCCGCCCGAATAAGCAACGCTGCCGTCCTCGTGGAAACCGCAATATTCGCCGGGAAAGGCGTTGAGGAATGCTTCCAGCCGTTCTTTTTCCAGCACCAGCTGGTCGCTGCCGGTCAGCGGCGCGAGAATGTTCGAAAAGAAGGATGTTTTTTGCGGGGCGGGCTTGGTCATGACCGGCTGATTTTAAACCAGAAGAGGCCGCGGACAAAACAGAATTCGATGCAGCAAAAGATTAGAGAATCACGGTACGGTTGCCGTGCAGGAAAATGCGGCGTTCGGTGAAAAGCCGCACGGCGCGGGCGAGGACGAACGTTTCCGTATCACGTCCCATCTGCTGCATTTTTTCCGGAAGGCAGGCATGGTCGATCGTTTCCACGTCCTGCGCGATGATCGGGCCTTCGTCGAGGTCGGAAGTCGCGAAATGCGCCGTCGCCCCAATGATTTTGACGCCGCGTTCATAGGCCTGGTGATAGGGCTTGGCCCCCTTGAATCCCGGCAGGAAGGAATGGTGGATATTGATGATGCGCCCGGTATATTTGCTGCACAATTGCTGCGATAGAACCTGCATATAACGGGCGAGGATGATGAGTTCAGCGCCCGTTTCCCCGATCAGGGAATTGAGTTTTTTCTCCTGCGCCTCTTTTCCCTCGGCCATAGAGAGGTGCCGGAAGGGGATATCGTCGTGCCGCGCCAGCCCGCCAAGATCGGGATGATTCGAGGCAACCGCCCTGATATCGATGTTCAAAGCTTTGGTGCGCGTGCGATACAGCAGGTCGTGAAGGCAATGATCGGCCTTGGAAACGAGGATCAGCGCCGGCACTTTTTGTGAAAGATCGCACACCGTCCAGTCCATGGAAAACGCGGCGGCATTGACGGGGAAATCCCTCACGAAGCCTTCGATGCATCCCCGCTCCAGCGCGCGGAAGACCACGCGCATGAAGAAGCGGCCCGAATAGGGGTCGTAGAACTGGGACGATTCCTCGATATTGCACTGATTGTTGGACAATGTGGTCGCGACGGCGGCGACAATGCCGGGCTTATCGATACAATGAAGGCGTAAAACATGCATCCCGCCAGTATGCCAGCTTGCCATTGAGCGGCAAGCCCTCGCTTTGGATGGCGCGTATTTACGAACCTGGATTTTCGCAAAAAAAAGCCGCCTGCGAAGCGGCTTTTTTAGAATATCAAGCGGCTAGTAGCGATAGGCGTCGCTTTTGAACGGGCCGTTTTGGTCGACGCCGATATAATCCGCCTGCTCTTTGGTAAGTTTTGTAAGTCTTACGCCGAGCTTTTCGAGATGCAGCATGGCGACTTTTTCGTCGAGATGCTTGGGCAGGACATAGACTTTTTTCTCATACTTGTCCGCGTTGGTGAACAGCTCGATCTGGGCGAGCGTCTGGTTGGTGAAAGATGCCGACATCACGAAGGACGGATGGCCCGTCGCGCAGCCGAGATTGACGAGGCGGCCTTCGGCCAGAAGAATGATGCGCTTGCCATCCGGAAATTCGACCTCGTCGACCTGCGGCTTCACATTGTGCCATTTCAGGTTGCGAAGGCCGGCCGTGTCGATTTCGTTGTCGAAGTGGCCGATGTTGCAGACGATGGCGCGGTCTTTCATCCCGCGCATATGGTCGATCGTGATAATGTCCTTGTTTCCCGTCGTGGTGACGAAGATATCGGCGCGCGGCACGGCGTCTTCCATCGTGACGACCTCATAGCCTTCCATCGCGGCCTGGAGAGCGCAGATCGGGTCGATCTCGGTGACGAGCACGCGCACGCCCTGTGAAGACAGGGATTCGGCGGACCCCTTTCCGACATCGCCGAAACCGGCGACCACGGCGACCTTGCCGGCCAGCATGACATCGGTGGCGCGGCGGATTCCGTCGACAAGAGATTCGCGGCAGCCGTATTTGTTGTCGAATTTGGATTTCGTAACCGAATCATTGACGTTGATGGCGGGCACGGCGAGCGTGCCCTTTTTCGCCATCTCGTAAAGGCGCAGCACGCCCGTGGTCGTTTCCTCGGAAACGCCTTTGACGTCTTTCATCAGGTCCGGATAATCCTTGTGCATGATGGCGGTGAGGTCGCCGCCATCGTCGAGGATCATATTGGGCGTCCAGCCGTCTGGCCCCTTGATCGTCTGATGGATGCACCATTCATATTCCTCTTCCGTCTCGCCCTTCCAGGCGAAGACCGGCGTGCCACTGGCCGCAATCGCGGCGGCGGCGTGGTCTTGCGTCGAGAAGATATTGCAGGACGACCAGCGGATCGTGGCGCCCAGCGCCTGCAGCGTTTCGATCAGGACGGCCGTCTGGATCGTCATATGCAGACAGCCGACGATGCGGGCGCCATTAAGCGGCTGTTTCTTGCCGTATTCGGCGCGCAGCGCCATCAGGCCCGGCATCTCAGTTT
>DASTUM010000107.1:0-21262 GCA_035759665.1 Micavibrio sp. | reverse complement strand
GGAGTTTTCGAATGTTTGGGTTATGATTTCTAAAGTTTTTTTTGGTAGGCGATCCCTTGTCCATTCAAAATTACTAATAGTTTGGACATGAACATCGCATCGTTTGGCCAGATCAGGCTGGCTCCAGTTTAAAAGGCCACGGGCCGCACGGCATGAGCAGAAGTGATAAAGTCCATTTAGACCTCTTTGATAGTTTAAGATTTCTTATCCAGAAATTACTATACAGAGCTATTTTCTGTAAATTATAGCCGTGCGCCACTTACTTATAGCGGTGGTTTCTATTACTGCGATTGGATTATTAGGTATAGGAAAAAATGGTGCCGTTGAGAGGAATCGAACCTCCGACCCACGCATTACGAATGCGTTGCTCTACCCCTGAGCTACAACGGCGTTAACTTTTTTGCATCGCGTTAACGATTCTTGTTAGAAAACGCGCTAATCAACTACCTATTTTCGAAAAAAATTGCAACATAAGAAAAAGGTGTGATACATCCTAATATAATTAGCCATAACAATTGAGCATAAGGGGAACAACTATGGGGTTTTTGAGAAAGGCTTTGTCGGCCGTTGCCGACTTTACCTCCACGCAACGGTCATATCTCGTGGTGCTGGATAAAGACGGCACGCAGCGGCGCATCCCATTGGAAAAAAATTATACACGGGATAACCCCCCTCCCCAAAATGTCCTGGAGATGACCTCCACTGAGTATGCCGCCCGCCTGACCCCCTAAGCGGCGGACGATCCGGGCGATCTTTAGCATTGCCTTTGCAGGGCATAATCGTCTAAACCATTCGCGGAAGGTCGGCGCGGGCGGAGGCTTCGCCAATCCGGTCAGGGCCGAAAGGCAGCAGCCGTAACGAATTCGCCCCGGGTCGCGTCCGGCCTTCCACCCTTTCCCCTTATCCCCGCTATTCATAACCCGAAGGCCCGCATGGATTGCCTCGGGGCCGGAATCGCTCTAAATCTAAAGCATGTCCGATACCCAGAAAGAATACCGCGTTCTCGCCCGCAAATACCGCCCGAAAAATTTCGATGATTTGATCGGCCAGGATGCTTTGGTGCGTACGCTGAAAAACGCGATCGAAAGCGGCCGGATCGCCCCTGCCTTCATGCTGACGGGCATCCGCGGGGTCGGGAAGACGACGACGGCGCGCATTATCGCCAAGGCGCTGAATTATACCGGCCCGGACGGCAAAGCCGGGCCGACGACGGGGCCGACGGATGATTGCGATATCTGCAAGGCGATCACCGAAGACCGCCATCCCGACATTTTCGAAATGGACGCCGCAAGCCGCACGGGCGTCGACGACATCCGCGAAATTCTCGACGGCGTGCGCTACGCGCCGGTATCGGCCCGTTACAAAATCTACATTATCGACGAAGTGCACATGCTCTCCAAGAACGCGTTCAACGCGCTGTTGAAGACGCTGGAGGAGCCGCCTGCGCATGTGAAATTCATTTTCGCCACGACGGAAATCCGCAAAGTGCCGGTGACGGTTCTCTCGCGCTGCCAGCGTTTCGACCTGCGCCGCATCGACGCCGCCGCGCTCGCCGGTTATTACAAGGCCATCGCAGGCCATGAAGGCGTAAAAGCGGATGACGAGGCCCTGACCCTGATCGCCCGCGCCGCCGACGGCTCCGCCCGTGACGGCCTGTCCATGCTCGATCAGGCGATCGCACTTTCCCAGGGCGACGTGACGGCGCAAAAAGTCAAGGACATGCTCGGCCTCGCCGACCGCAGCCTCGTCCTCGATCTTCTCGACAGGGCGGTGCGCGGCGAATGCGACGGCGCGCTGTCCCTGATGGAAGATTTATACCGCAAGGGGGCGGACCCGTCTGTCATCATCGGCGATATGCTCGATCTGTCGCACCTCCTCACCAAAATCCGCGCCGTGCCGGCAATGAAGGACACGCTCCAGGTCATGGCTAAAGAGGAAATGGAACGCGCCGCGAACCTGGCGGCGAAGCTTTCCATGCCCGCGCTGGGCCGCATCTGGCAAATCCTCCTGAAGGGCCTGAACGAAGTCAATTACGCGCCGGTGCCGCAAAAGGCGGCGGAGATGATCGTCATCCGCCTCGCTTATGCCGCCGAGCTGCCCGACCCCGCCGACCTGATCAGGAAAATCAAGGACGGCAATGTCGTGATGACCAGCGCGCCGTCGCCGACACCGACGCCCTCCGGCGGCGGATCTTACCAGCAAACGGTCAATGCCGGGGGCGGCGGTTCTACCGCGTCCGCCGCCGCGCTCAAAATCGAAACGGCGGCGGCACCCGCGCCCGCGCCCGCGCCCGTCACGGAAATTGCGACCATCGCCGACATGCAGGCTGTGCTCATGCAGACCGGGCATATGGCGCTTGCCAGCCACGTCTATCTCTATGTGCACCCTGTGAAGCTGGAAGAGGGGCGCTTCGAATTCCGCCCCGATCCCGACGCGCCGCAAAATCTCGCGCACGATCTCACGATCGCGCTCAAGGCCGCCACCGGAAAACGCTGGATGGTGTCGGTTTCCACCGCGCCGGGGGACATGACAATGTCGCAATCCGCCAAAGCCGCCAAGGAGGCCCGCTTCGATAAAATGCGCGCGGCGCCGTTGGTCAAACAGGTCTTTGAGATTTTTCCCGATGCGGAATTGAAAGCCATCCATAAAAAAGAGGACATGCAGTAAATGAATATCGCAAAAATGATGCAACAGGCGAAGGCCATGCAGGAAAAAATGCAGACGATGCAGGCCAAAATGGATTCCGTCACGGTGGAAGGCTCATCGGGCGGCGGCATGGTCAAAATCGTCATGACTTGCAAGGGCCAGTGCCAGTCGATCGCGCTCGATCCCTCCCTCTTGAAGGCCGATGAAAAGGAAATCGCCGAAGACCTTATCAAGGCCGCGATCAACGACGCGCGCGGCAAGGGCGATGCCAAACTCGCCGACGAAACGCAGCGCATGATGTCCGAAATGGGCCTGCCGCCGGGGGCGCTCGGCGGCGGTCTTCCGTTCTAAAATGAAGATCGTTACCTGGAACATAAACTCCGTCCGCCTGCGCGCGCCGATTGTGCTCGATATGATGCGCAAGCTAGAACCCGATATCGTCTGTTTGCAGGAAACCAAATCGCCGGACGAACATTTCCCCTCGGACGTTTTTGCGGATGAGGGGTTTAAGTTCCAGCATTTCCACGGCATGAAATCCTATAACGGCGTCGCCATTCTTTCGAAAGTTCCCTATATCGCAAAGGACATCCACCATCGTTGCGGCAAGGAAGATTGCCGCCATATTGCTGCGAAATTCGACGGGTTCGAACTGCACAACATTTATATCCCCGCGGGCGGCGATATTCCCGATCCGGAAGTAAACGACAAATTCGCGCACAAGCTGGATTTTGTCGATGAACTCACACGCTGGTTCAAAGATCGTTATACGAAAGATCAAAACCTGGTCGCCGTCGGCGATTTCAACATCGCGCCGCTCGAACACGACGTCTGGAGCCACAAGCAGCTTTTAAAAATCGTATCGCACACGCCTGTCGAGGTGGAAAAACTCACCCGCATGTACGGCTCGCTCGACTGGCACGACGCGATCCGCCATTTCGTTCCGGAAGACGAGAAATGCTACACATGGTGGAGCTACCGCAACCACGACTGGAAAATTTCCAATCGTGGCCGCAGACTCGACCATATCTGGGTGACGAAGCCCATGGCGAAAAATCTCAAGAGCCACAAAATCCTGATCGAGGCGCGCGACTGGGAAAAGCCTTCCGATCACGTTCCGGTGATGCTCGAACTCGCGGCGTAGGCTTTTCTGCCGTTGCGGCCCCAGAGCCACAGACCGGCCGCGCCCAGAACCAGCAACTGCCCAGCCATCCACGCAAGGCCCGCCCCTATACCGCCGCCGTGATCGGACACCGCGCCCACGATCAGGCTGCTCGGGATGAACAGCAGATGCACCATCAGGCTCGCCGTGGACAATATGGTCGCACGCCGCTCGGGGCCGACACGGGAATTGATCGCAGTGTTGATGCGGGGCTGCATCGTTGCATAAGATAGGGTTCCTGTCATAAACAGGACGATGCCCAGCCATACCGACGTGAATGACGACAGCAGCGCGCAGGCAACGATCAATATGGCCACCATACAGGCCATGAAGGCGCGGTTGCTTCCCAGCCGGTCGATCCTGTGACTCAACTGTCCAATCCCGCCGCCTATGATATAGGTTCCGGCCAAAATCGCCCCATACCATACGACCGGAAGACCTGCCGCCATGTAATAGGGCTGCTGGGCCCACAGCATCAGCTTGGTCGTGCACATAACGACGGTTGCGACCATGATGATACCCGTGATTTCCGGATGGCCCGACAGCGCGTATTTCATCGTCTCCGCCATGTCGCGGAAGATGTGGCGGTCTGCGCTTTTTTGAAAGCGTTCGGGTTCGTCCGCCATGGAAATCGCGATCATGGCGCATAGCAGAACGATGATATCACACAGCAAGGGCAATTTGGGGTGGATGGTGAACAGGAATGCCCCGGAAAGGCACGACAGCGCTGTGCCGTACAGGCACATACCATGACGGTGCCCGTCAATGCGGCGGTAATCCGCCTCGCGCCCGTGCTGGTGCAAGAGATCGTAAAGCATCGCCGTGTTCGTGCCGGAATTCAGCGCGACTGCCACGCCGATCAAGGCCTGCGCGCTCGTCGCTTGCCAGAAACCGTCCGCCAGAATCAGCGTGGTATATCCCAACACGCCAAAAAATCCGCCGAGCACGAGCGTAGAACGGCGCTTCCACATATCGGAAATCCATCCCGACGGCACTTCGCAAAGCAGCACCACGGCGGAAAACACGGCCTCGCCGATCAGGAAGTCTCGGAAGGTCAGGCCGATGGACTGGTAATACGGCAGGACGACGGGCAGCAGGAACAGCATATTCGTGAATATTCCGTGCATGCAGATCAGGCGGATGGAACGGTCTACGGACATCGCTCCCTCCATTGCTCTTTCGTCATAATGTACCTGTGCTCGTCAAGCAGGACGCCGTCGAGGCATCGCGCATGACTTTTTTCCGCCACGCCCGTTTTGGTAAAGCCCAGCCTCTCGATGATCCGCCGGCTTTTGTCATTGCCTTCGTAATGATTGATGGTGACGGCCTTTGCGCCAAGCTCGTTGAATGCAAACCGCATAGTGGCGGTTGCGGCTTCGGTGGCATAGCCTTTGCCAAGGAAGCCTTTCGCAACCCAATAGCCTGTATCATAAATTCCATCATCTTTAAGATGCAGGCCCGTCGAAACGACATAGCGGCCGTTTTCACGGCAAAAACCGCGCAATGGCAGGCTTCCGGCCGCCAGTTGAGCCGGGATGGTTTCCATGTAACGCAGCGTTGCCTCCAGGGAGTTTTCGCCGTGATGGGCCCAGCTCATCCATCGTTGCAATTCGTTCCATACTTCGTTCATGGCTGCATTTACTTCTGCCGCCTCTTCCATGCGGGGAACGCGCAGCAAAAGCCGAGGGGTTACGATTTCAATTTTCTCAAAACTTTTCATCATTGTCTCCACGTCACATTTAATTCAGGCAGGCCGTTCGTGTCGTAACGGGCGTACCAGTGACTACCGATACGCGTGCCGTCATTCAAAACATCGTCATCGGCGATATGGCCCGTCTTTTGAAAGCCCAGTTTTTCGATCACGCGGCGGCTGGCCTCGTTGCCGTCGGCATGGCAAATGCCGACCTTCTTCGCGCTGAGCGCGCAGAAAGCGTAGCGCAGCAGCGCATTCGTGCTTTCCGTGGCATAACCTTTTCCGGCTTCCGAAGTGCGCACGTAATAACCGATTTCGAAATATCCGGTATCCCAGTCCATGCGGTGCAGGCCGGTGCCGATGACGAACTTGCCGGTCGCCTTTTCGAAGCCGACGATCATGATATCTTCGCGCAGGATGAATTTTGCGTGATTTTCGCGCGCGACGATTTCGTAGCCGTCTTCCGTGCCCAACTCTTTCGCCCACGCCATCCAGAGATTCAGTTCCCTGAAGCTTTCAACCTTGGCCTCGAACATGGCTTTGCCATCACCCGGCAGCACGTTGCGCAGGATCAGGCGCGGCGTTTCGATCGGCATCGGTATGTCTATCAGGATATGGTTTCTGTTCTCATTCCCTGCGTTCATCGCAGCCTCACTTCATAATTGTGCAGGACGTCCTCACGGCCGTCGCCGAATTGCTTGACCTCATGGCCAATATATTCGAAGCCGAAGGCCTGGTTGGCGCGGCGCGAGGCTTCGTTCCCTTCGCGGTGGCCCACCAGAACGCGCCTGAACAGGCCGGAATCGATCGCCCACTGAATGCGCTGCTCGTAAAGAAGGCGCGAATAGCCCTTGCCACGGTAATCCTCGCGGATATAGGCGGAGGCCAGAAAAGCGGTTTGGCCGCTGGCGTCCTGCCCGTCCCGGAAGACGGCGCCGATTCCGATCATTTCGTCCTGATCGAACAGGCCGAAACATTGACGGCCTTCACCCGACATCAATTCGCGCCAGCTCTTCTCGTCGCGCAGCGCTTCCTGCGCCAGCGTGCCGGTATAGCGATCCGCGTGAAGCCTCAGCGCCTCGAGCCGCAGATCGCGGTAAGACTTCCAGTCGTTTTGACTTAAAGATCGTACAAACATCTTCCATATCCTTTCGTTTCTTCGAAAGGCGGACGGGAGTCTCTTTGTTTGAGGGGAGATGTCCTGTCAGCCTTTCTTTTCGTGGCTGACAGAGTGAAAAACTACATCGTCAGCAGAAAATACGCATATGCTTCGCGCCGAGGGGCCCCGGGGCGTAGGCAAAATCGATCGTATTCTTCATGCAGACGTGTTTCATAAGAATAAGAAAAACATATATGCTTGCCTGCCCGCAAGTATATTTTTAAATAGTCCGCAATATTTTTTTAAAATCGCCTTAAAACCCCCGCGGACGCATTTTCTTGACATTCCTCCCCGATCCATGAGATACAGGGGCCGCAAACAGGTTATGGGTTTTCGGCAAACCACTGATAAATAAGCAACAAAGCCGAATATAACTCCCGCGATACAGTGATCTTTCCCGAACAGCCGGGCGGTCTGAAGTATCAACCCAGATGCTCTGACCGCGGCAAAAGTCCGCAAGGCACGCTTCATGGTGAAGCGCGCTTGTTTATGATGAAAGAACTGTAATGACCACAAACTTCAACGAGTTTGCGCTGAATCCTGCGCTGCACGCCTCCCTTCAATCCATGAAATTCGAAACGCCGACGCCGATCCAGGCGCAGGCCATCCCGCTCGCGCTCGAAGGTCGCGACATTCTCGGTTCCGCCCAGACGGGCACGGGCAAAACAGGCGCTTTCTGCGTTCCGATGATCAATTTCCTGATGGAAAACCCCTCGGCGCACGCGCTCGTCATGCTGCCCACCCGCGAACTGGCCTCGCAAGTTCACACTGTCGCCCGTCAGATGATCGGCGATTTCGTGAAAGGCCCGCAAGGAATCAAGACCGCGCTGCTCATTGGCGGAGAGCCGATCGGCAAGCAATATGCCCAGCTCGACCGCCGTCCGCGTCTGATCGTGGGCACGCCGGGCCGCATCAACGACCATCTGCGCGGCAATCCGGATCTCGTTGACCGCGTGTCCTTCGTCGTTCTCGACGAAGCCGACCGTATGCTCGACATGGGCTTCACGCCGCAAATCGATTCCGTCCTCTCGGAAACCGCGCTGGAGCGTCAGACGCTGATGTTCTCCGCGACGTTCCCGGACAATATCGTGAAATTCTCGAAACAATATCTGCAAAATCCCGAGCGCGTGAGCGTCGGCGTCCAATCGAAGCCCGGCGAGAATATCGAGCAGGAATCCCTGAACGTGCCGCAGGAGCAGAAATATGATGAGCTGATGCTCCAGCTTCAAAAGCGCGAAGGTTCCGTCATCATTTTCGTCCGCACCCAGCATGGCGCCGACAAGCTGGCCGTCAAGCTGAACCGCGACGAACACACATCCGAAGCGATCCACGGCGGCCTGCGCCAGCGCCAGCGCGATAAGGTCATCCGCATGTTTCGCAAAGGCGAAGTGCGCGTCCTCGTGGCGACCGACGTCGCCGCCCGCGGCCTCGACGTTCCCCATATCGAGCATGTCATCAACTACGACCTGCCGCAGGTGGCCGAAGACTATGTCCACCGCATCGGCCGCACCGCGCGCGCCGGCGCGAAAGGCCAGGCTGTGTCCTTTATCTCCCCCGGTGAAAAGCACCTGTGGCGCGATATTGAACGCGTCTTGAACCCCGATGCCGCTAATTCGGACAAACGCGAAGGCGGCTACGGCAAGAAGAAATTCGGCGGCGGCAAGAAGTTCGGCGGCGAGCGCAGCTACGGCCCGAAAAAAGAAGGCGGCTTCAAGGCCCGCAAGCCGTTCGGCCGTGCCGACCGTAAAGACCGCAAGGCGAATGGCTGGAACCCCGATACGGGCTTCGAAAAATCGAGCGGGGCGCACACCGAAGGAGCCTTCGATTCCCGTCCGCAGCGCCGCGAATGGAGCAACGATCGTCCGCAACGCTCTGAGGGTTATCAAGGCAACCGCGATGGCGGTTTCAAAAAGCCCTTCAAGAAACGCGACGACGATTTCGCCAGCAACCCGGACAGCTATAAACGCACCAATTCCGGCGAGCGCAAAGAAGGCGGTTTCAAAAAGTCTTTCGGCAAAAAACCGTTCCGTTCCGAAGGGGGCTTCGAAGGTCGGCGAGACTGGAACGGCGGCACTTCCGAAAACCGCAGCGAAGGGTACAAGAAGCCTTTCCGCCGCGCTGAAGGTGCAGAAGGCGGAGAGCGCAGCTTCAATGGCGAGCGTCCGTTCAAAAAGCCTTTCAACCGCGATGGCAACCGTTTCGAAGGCAAGCGCGAGGGCGGTTTCAAAAAACCCTTCCGCCGCGATGAAAACGGCGAAGGCGGAAATCGCTTCGAAGGTCGCGGCGAGCGATCGGGCAGCGGTTTTAAAAAGCCTTTCAAGCGTGACGATGCGCGTTCGGAACGTTCCCCGGGTGAAGCCCGCCCGTTCCGGAAGGACGGCGAAGGAAAATCCTTCAAGAAACCGTTCTCCCGCGATAGTCAAAAACCGCGCGGCGAACAAGGCGCCTTCCGCAAGGATGGCGGCCACCGCTCTGAAGGCCATGCAGGCCGCAGCAAGAAACGCGCTTACTAAGCAATACGATCAAAAAAAGCCCGCTTGAAGCGGGCTTTTTTCATGATCGAGGAACTGTAAGGTGCCGGAGGCGTTTGCTCTGCATTCTTGAATTCAAAGGAGATTTTCTATGACTCAACAAACCAACAACAACTCCGGCATGGGCGTTTTCTTCGGCATCGTTCTGGCGATCGCCGTTATCGTCGGCGCTTACTTTTATATTCAAAATCACAGCGCGGACAATGGGGCGCTCGAACCGGCGGCTGGGACTGAGTCGCTAACGAACGGTGACACGGACGGCCCGTCCGACACTGCGCCGCAACGCTGATTTCAGGCAAAGAAAAAGCCCGCTTTTTCGAAGCGGGCTTTTCTCTTAGCCTTCAGCGGCTTTCTTGGCCGCTTTCTTGGCGATTTCCCGCGCATTGGAGTCGAGATGTTTTTTACGAAGGCGTAGGCCCTTGGGCGTAACTTCCACCAATTCGTCGTCGTTGATGTAGGACATCATCTCTTCCAGCGTCATCTTTCTCGGCGGGACGAGGACGACGGCTTCGTCGGCCCCGGCGGCCCGGACGTTGGTTAGTTGCTTACCTTTCAGGACGTTGATCTCTAGGTCGTTTTCACGGCTGTGCTCGCCGACGACCATGCCGCCGTAAACCTTGTCGCCGTGGCTGATGAACATCAGGCCGCGGTCCTGGAGTTTCCAGATGGCGTATGCAACGGCGTCCCCCTTGTCGGTCGAAATCAGCGCGCCGTTACGGCGGGCCGCGATGTCACCCTTGTAGGGGCCGTAGCTGTCGAACAGGCGGTTCATCAACCCCGTGCCGCGCGTGTCGGTCAGGAATTGCGACTGGTACCCGATCAGGCCGCGGGACGGCGCGATAAAGGTGATGCGCGTCTTGCCCGCGCCCGACGGGCGCATGTCGCGAAGCTCCGCCTTGCGCTGGGACATCTTCTCGACGACGGCGCCGGAATAAATCTCGTCGACGTCGCAGATGACTTCCTCGTAAGGCTCCAGGATATTGCCGTTTTCGTCTTTCTTGAGAAGGACGCGCGGGCGGGAGACGGAAAGCTCGAACCCTTCACGGCGCATGGTTTCGATGAGAACGCCTAGCTGAAGCTCGCCGCGGCCGGCGAGGTCGAACGCATCGCGGCCCGAACTTTCGGTCACCCGGATGGCGACGTTGGTTTCGGCTTCGGCCATCAGGCGTTCGCGGATCATGGTGGATGTCAGCTTTTTGCCCTCGGTGCCGGCATAGGGAGAATCGTTAACAGTGATGGTGACTGCCATGGTGGGCGGATCGATCGGCTGCGAGGCGACGGGCGTGGTTACCGCCGGGTCGCAGATCGTGTCGGCGACGGATGTTTTCGACATGCCCGCGATGACAATGATATCTCCCGCGACGGCTTCTTCCACCGGAACGCGGTCGATGCCGCGATAGGCGAAGAGTTTCGTCAAGCGGAAGTTCTCTACCGTCTTGCCGTCAAGGTTGAGCGATTTAACGACCATATTGACCTTCGGGCGGCCGGAATAAACTTTCCCGGTCAGAACGCGGCCGAGGAAGGAATCGGAGGAGAGCAGCGTCGCGAGCATCGTGAACGGCGCATCCGGATTGACTTTTGGCGCCGGAACGTGGCGCATGACGAGGTCGAGCAGCGGGTGGAGGTTTTCGCGCGGCGCCTCAAGGCTCTCGGCGCACCATCCGTCGCGGCCCGAAGCGTAGAGGACGGGGAAGTCGAGCTGCTCGTCGGAAGCATCCAGCGAGACGAACAGGTCGAAAATTTCATTGAGGACGTCGTCGGGGCGGGCGTCCGCGCGGTCGATCTTGTTGATCAGCACGATCGGGCGGATGCCGAGCTTGAGCGCCTTGCCAAGTACGAACTTCGTCTGGGGCAGGGGGCCTTCAGCGGAGTCGGTCAGAAGAATGACGCCGTCGCACATGGACAGAACGCGCTCTACCTCGCCGCCGAAATCGGCGTGGCCCGGCGTATCGATGATGTTGATGCGGGAGCCGTCCCAGTCGATAGCCGTGCATTTGGCAAGGATGGTAATCCCACGCTCTTTTTCAAGGTCGTTGGAATCCATCACGCGCTCTTCCACGTTCTGGTGCTCGCGGAAGGAACCGGATTGTTTAAGGATGTTGTCGATCAGGGTCGTTTTCCCATGGTCGACGTGCGCGATGATAGCGATGTTGCGGATTTTGGACGGGTCGGTGACGGCCATAGGCTGGTCTCTTTTCTAACTGTAAAATGCGGATAAGGGTTCATGGCCCGCGCGGACGCGGGAGCTGGCAGAGCTACGCGAGGTTGGGAGGCTCTACGCGGAATAAGCGCAGGAAATACATAAAAGTCTGTTCCATGGGGCGGCTTGTAGCTAAAAACCGTCGTAAAATCCAGAAAAAACGAAAGGGTTTGTTCTTTTTCAGCGGCATCCCGCCTATAGGGAGGTGTTTTTAGCGAACAAAAGGCGCGGAAGCCATCTTTAGAAATCCACGCAGCGTCCGTCTTTTTCCCAGTCGCCGTAGCGCACGGGGTCTAACCCGTCGCGCCCGCCGATTTCCACGGGCTTTTCGGGCGGCGGCGTTTGCGTTTTTTCGGCGGGTTTGTCCGGTTTCTTGCTGGTCATGCGGCTTATACTAGCGCAATCGCGCGGCCTGTCAGCCGTTTTTTGACTGCGGGGTCGAAAGGGGCAAAAAAGGCTGGACGCGCCCGCCCCGATCTGGTTGACAATAGGCTCGTTGCGAAGGGCAGACGGGCATGAAACTTCTCGAAGAACACCGCCGGAAAATCGACCATATCGACGACCGCGTCATCGACCTCCTGGCCGAACGTCTGGATGCCGTCCGCGTGGTGGCGAAGATCAAGGCTAAAAACGACATCCCCGCAATCCTGCCCGACCGGGTGGAAGAAGTGATCGCCCGCTGCGCCGCCCGTGGCGAAGGCAGGAAACTCAGCCCCGAACTCGTCCGTCTTCTTTACACGCTGATCGTCGATTATTGCTGCGCCATGGAAGAAGAGTATATTTCGAAATCATGAGCATGCAGCCAGACCTCCTTGAAGGCTCTTCGGGCGACGGGCTTGCCGCGCGAAGGGCCGCTTTGCGCGCGCTCGAAAAAATCCTCGGCCAGAAAAAGATGCTGGATACGGTTTTGATCGAAGAACGCTATTTTGCAGACCTGCCCGTGCGCGACCGCCCGCTGGTGCGGATGATGGTTTCGACCGTCCTTCGCCGCAAAGGGCAACTGGACGACCTGATCGCCCGCGCGCTGGACCGGGAAGCGCCGCGCCCGGAAACGCTCAAATGGATTCTCTATCTCGGCATCGCCCAGATATTGTTTATGGATGTGGCGAACCACGCCGCCGTCGATACCTCCGTCACCCTGGCGGGGGAGGCGGGGCTGGAAGGGAAGAAGGGATTCGTCAACGCCATCCTCCGCCGCATGACGAACGAAGGGAATGGCTGGCTTGATGCGCAGGACGCTGCGGCGCTGAATGTCCCGGCCTGGCTGTACCGGCAATGGATCGCCTCTTACGGAATTGTGCGGGCGAAGGATATCGCGAACGCCCTGCTGCAACAGGCCCCCCTCGATATCACGGCCAAACAATCCGTCGACCAGACGCAGCTCGCAAAAGACCTGTCCGCGAAAATCCTCCCGACGAACTCGCTTCGCCGCGAGGAGGGCGGGCTGGTGGAAGAGCTGACCGGCTTTTCCTCCGGCTATTGGTGGATTCAGGATGCGGCGTCGGCTTTGCCCGTCAAACTGATGGGCAACCTGATCGGCAGGACGGTGCTGGATATGTGCGCGGCGCCGGGCGGAAAGACGATGCAACTGGCCGATGCGGGCGCAAAGGTTATCGCGCTTGACCGCAACGCCAACCGTATGAAGGATCTGCGCGCCAATCTCGCCCGCATGGGCATGGAATCCGGCGTCGAATGCGTGATCGAGGACGGCGCCGTCTGGAACCCGCGCCAGACTTTCACGCATATCCTCCTCGATGCGCCTTGCACGGCGACCGGAACGGCGCGCCGCCATCCCGACCTGCTTTCGCTCAAGAGTGAAAAAGACCAGACCGCGCTCGTCGCCACGCAGGAACGGCTTTTGAACAATGCCGCGCGGCTTCTGGAAGCGGGCGGAATGCTGGTCTACTGCACCTGTTCCCTGCAAAAAGCCGAAGGGGAGGACCAGGTGGAAAATTTCCTCAAATCCCACGCGAATTTCAAGCGCGTGCCGGTTCGCCGCGAGGAATTTGGCGGCATGGACGGCTTTGTAAACAGCGAGGGCGATGTCCGCGTGCTGCCGTATTTGATGAAGGAAGAGGGCGGCATGGACGGGTTCTTTATTTCCCGCCTGCAAAAAACGTCATAGCCGAACGCCGCTTTCGGGCAAATATTATACATATTACAAATTCTGTGCGGATTTTTTCCGTCTTGCTGAAAAATTTTAAGCGGCCCCGATTCGATAGGGTTTGCCCTGTGGATAACCAACGGGTAAACTATTGATTCGAAGGCCCTTCCCTCCCGCCTCCACGTCCTGGATGAGAACTGATAAAAAATGGCATCAATTGTCAGAATATCACCATCGATTCTATCTGCCGATTTTTCGAAACTCGGGGATGAAGTCGCTGCCATCGACGACGCCGGCGCCGATTATATCCATCTCGACGTGATGGACGGGCATTTCGTGCCGAATATTACCTTCGGCCCCCCCATCGTGAAAATGGTGCGCGGCGCTTCCAAAAAAGTTTTCGACTGCCATCTGATGATTTCTCCCGCCGATCCGTATCTGCAGGCTTTCGCCGACGCGGGCGCTGACATCATCACCATTCATCCCGAAGCGGGCCCGCATTGGCACCGCTCGCTGCAGGCCATACGCGCGATGGGCAAAAAGGCGGGTCTTGCGATCAACCCCGGCACGCCGACCTCCGTTCTCGACCATGTGATGGATCTTGTCGATCTTGTGCTGGTGATGACGGTCAACCCCGGTTTTGGCGGACAGGCATTCATCCCGCTGCTCGATAAAATTTCCGACGTCCGCGCGCGCATCAAGGCCACGGGCCGCGATATCGATCTCGAAGTCGATGGCGGCATCAACTCTGAAACGGCGAAACAGGTAATTGCCGCCGGCGCGACTGTTCTCGTCGCCGGCACCGCCGTTTTCAAGGGCGGGCCCTCGCAATACGCGGCCTCTATCAAGGCGCTGAGGGGATAATGACCAATATTCTGTTCCGCACCGCCCACAAGACCTTCCGCCGCAGCCTGCACACGATTGCCTGCAGCAAAATGGTCGATAAGTGGAAGCTCGCCGGAACGATCCCTGAAAAACTCCTGATGTCGCCGACCGATGTCTGGAAAGGCTCCGCCGAAAAGGCGCGCTGGCTTATCCATGGCGGCATCTTCACGCTGGAAGGCGACCGGCTGGAACTCCACAACGCCAACTGGAATCCCGAGGGCGTCGATGAGACATGGATTAAATACATCCACGGCTTCGAATGGATTCGTGACCTGAAAGCATTGGGCGGCGACAAGGGCCGCATGGCCGCGCGCGCGATGCTGGAAAACTGGATGATGCAGCATCCGCATCCCGATGAGATCAACTGGCAACCCGATATCCTCGGCCTGCGCCTGTCCAACTGGCTCTCGTCCTTCCCGTTCTTCGGCGAAAGCGCGACACCGGAATTTCAGGAACAATTCTATATCTCGCTCGCACGTCAGGTGCGCCATCTCTCGCGCAGTACGCCGGGCAACCTCGCGGGCATCCCGCTGCTGCAGGCCATTCGCGGCCTTGCCTATGCGGGCCTTGCCATGGAAGGCCGCGAACAATTGCTCGAACAGGCGCTCAACCTCCTGCACAAGGAAATCGGGAAGCAGATTCTTTCGGACGGCGGCCATGTCTCGCGTAGTCCGCAGCAATTGCTCGATGCCGTTGTCGTGCTGATCGACATCCGCACGGCCTTGCGCCAGGGCGGCTATCCTTGCCCCGAACGTATCCAGCATGCGCTCGACCGCGCCGTTCCCGCGCTGCGCTTCTTCCGTCACACCGATCGATTCCTTGCGCTCTTCAACGGCTCACAGGAAGGGCATGAAGAACTGATGAAGCAGGTTTTGCTGCAGTCGGGATCGCGTGCAAAGACTCTCAATTCCCTGCCGCACACAGGCTACGAGCGGCTTTCTCTGGGCCGCGGGCTTATCATTATGGACACGGGCGCCTCGCCGAAATGGCCGCACGACGTAACATCACACGCCGCGCCGCTGGCCTTTGAAATGTCCTACGGCCGCGAGCGCATCATCGTCAATTGCGGCTCGCACCCGACCAACGCCGGCTGGCAGGATATGCTGCGCTTTACCGCCGCCCATTCGACGCTGACCATCGACGACCGCAACGCCTGCGAAATCCACAAGGACGGCTCGCTCTCGCGCAAACCGAAAAAGGTTACCTGCGACCGCGAAGACAAGTTCGACGCCGTTCTGGTGGATGCCAGCCATGACGGCTACGTCCCCGTCAACGGCATAACCCACCGCCGCCGCCTGTACTATGCTGATCAGGGCAACGACCTGCGCGGCGAAGACACGCTTACCTGCACGACGGGCCTGAACAAGCCCCACAAAATCGCCGTTCGCTTTCACCTCCATCCCAAGGTCAGCGTTTCGCTGGTCAAGGAAGATCAGGAGGCGATCCTGCAGCTCCCCGGCGGCACGGGCTGGCGCTTCTCCGCCTCCGGCGCGACGCTGGATCTGGAAGAAAGCGTCTATCTCGGCGAAGGCATCCGCCCGCGCAAATCGCAGCAGCTGGTCATTATGGCCGACATGGACGCCGACACGCTGCAGATAAAATGGGCCTTGCAGCGCGAACTGCTGTAATCCTATAGTCCCCCCTATGGCCGTTAAATTGGAAAAAGACTGGCTTGCCTTGCTGGAGCCGGAATTCGAACGCGACTACATGAAGAAACTGAAATCGTTTCTTCAGGCTGAAAAGGGCGCGGGCAAAACGATTTTTCCCGCGAACGCGAATATCTTCAACGCCCTCAATACCACGCGCCTGGCGAACATCAAAATCGTGATTATCGGCCAAGACCCCTATCACGGCGAAGGGCAGGCGCACGGGCTTTCTTTTTCCGTGCCCAAAGGCGTCCGCCTGCCGCCGTCCCTGCAAAATATCTACAAGGAAATCGAATCTGAATACGGCTACAAAATGCCGCGCACGGGCGATCTGACTGGCTGGGCGGAGCAGGGAGTTCTGCTGCTGAACGCCACCCTGACCGTGCAAAGCGGCATGGCGGGCTCTCACCAGAAAAAAGGCTGGGAAGAATTCACCGATGCAATCATCCGCGCCGTGAACGAAAAATGCGAAAACGTGGTCTTTCTTCTCTGGGGCTCCTACGCCCAGAAAAAAGGCGCGCACATAGACCGCAAAAAACATCTGGTGCTGGAATCCGTCCACCCGTCGCCGCTCTCCGCCCATCGCGGCTTCCTCGGCAACGGCCATTTCAAAAAAGCCAACGATTATCTCGAAAAACACGGCAAAGAACCCGTGGACTGGCAGAAAATCTAATTCCGTCATTGCGAGCGTAGCGAAGCAATCCATGGATTGCCGCGTCGCCTTACGGCTCCTCGCAATGACGATTATTCGATCTTCCCATCGACAATATGGATGCGCTTGTCCGCCTGCTGGGCAAAGCTTTCGTCGTGCGTGACCGCCACTACGGCGCGGCCCGGCGTATGGGCGATATCCTTTAAAATCTGCTGCACCGTCGCCGCCGAATGCGTGTCGAGATTCCCCGTCGGCTCGTCCGCCATGACGAGGGCGGGGTCGTTGGCAAGGGCGCGGGCGATGGCCGTACGCTGGTTCTGCCCGCCGGACATTTGTTTGGGCAGCTTGTGCGCCTGATCCTTGAGGCCCACGCTTTCCAGAAGCTCCATACCCCATTCCTTTTGTTCGTTAATGCCGCGCTTGCCGAGCCGCCGCATCGGCATCATGACATTCTCCAGCGCCGTAAATTCGGGCAGCAAAAAGTGGAACTGGAAGATAAATCCCATTTTTTCAAGACGGAACTGTGCCAGCCTGTCCTCATCCAGCTTTGTCGTCTCTATGCCCTCGACATGGATGCTCCCCGTCGTCGGCTTGTCGAGCAAACCCAGAAGATAGAGCAGGGAAGATTTTCCCGATCCCGACGGCCCCGTGACGGCTGTAAAATGCTCCGCTTCGATCGAAAGCGACACATCCCTGACGAGCGTGACCTTAATCTCTCCTTCGAGCGTGCGCGTCAGGTTTTTGGCGTCGAGCAAAATCCCGCCCATCATTGTCCCCCGCGCAATATATCGACGGGCAGAACGTCCGCGCCCTTCTTGGCGGGCAGGTACGACGCCATCACCGCCGCTATAAAGGCGAACGCGCCCGCGATGATAAATTGCGGCGCGCTCCAGTCGAGCGGCATGTGGATCGGCTCCGACACGCCCGGCGGCTCAAAGGTGATCTGGCCGAGCGCCAGCATCAAAAGGCATCCGAACGGCAACCCGAACGCCACCCCGCCGATGCCGAGGATGCATCCCTGGATGATAAAGATTTTCTTAATGTCGGCCGCGCGGAATCCCATGGATTTAAGGATGGCGATATCCTTTTGCTTTTCCATGATGATGGTGAAGATGATGTTGTAAATCCCGAACGCGGCGACGAGCAGCACGGCGCTGACCACCGTATACATGATGACGTTGCGGATCACGAGGGTGGAAAGTATGTCCTCGCTCGCCTCCTGCCACGACACGCTTTTGTACCCGGTCTTCGCCTCGATCTCGGCGGCGAGGGCGCGGGCGTCGTTATATTTGTCCATCTTGACGATGACAGTGTTGGCGCGGTTGGATTTGTTCATCATCGCCTGCACGCGCTTGATGTCGGTAAAGGCCTGCTTGTCGTCGTAATCGAGGCTTCCGGTCTGAAAAATCCCCACGATTTTGAAGGTGCGCACCTGCCCTGTGGCCGCGGTCAGCGTGATATTGTCGCCAATTTCCAGCATTAAACGGCGGCACAGCTCCGCCCCGACGATGACGCCGTTCCGGTTGGCGATCAAATCGTCGACCGACCCTTCTTTCATGTTTTCCTCAATGGTGGTCAGGTCTTTCATGTCGGCGGGGATCATGCCGTTGAGGACGATGGCGTTGTCGCGCCCCGCATAATTCAGGATCGCCTGCCCCGTCAGGGTCGCAGAGGCCCGGACGCCGGGGCGGGAGTTCAAATCCTCCACAATCTGCTTGTAGCCGCGGATGCCGCGCGTTTCGGGCAGCGGCTGGACGGAACGCAACTCAACCACGCGGTCTTTGTAAAGCTGCCTGACCGGCTGCTCCTTGGCTTCGCGGTATTCGTCATGCACCGTGATATGCGGCGAATTGTCGATAAGGCGCGAAATAAAATCGTTCTGCGATCCCTGCATCAGCGAGGCGATGGCGAGGAAGAACCCCACGCCGATAATGATGCCGAGCAGTGAGACAAAGCTTTGGCGCTTGCGGGCCATGATATGCTTGATCGCGATGGTAAAGAACAGGTTCATTTCGCTTTTGCGGGCGCCCATTTCGCGGGTTTGGCGCGCAGCCTGCTTTTTTCCATCAGCGTGGAATCGAAGTTCACCGCAACGGCTTCGCCCTCGCTCACGCCCTCGAGAATTTCAACCGCGTCCGGCGTCTTGATACCCGTCGTGACGAGGGACGCCACGGCCTTGCCGTCTTTTATTTTCAAAACTTCGCTTCCCTTCACCGATGTCGCGGGCACCATCATCGCGGCGTCTTTTTCTTTCGTGATGATGTTCGTTTCCGCCGTCATGCCGATCATCAGCGGCGAATTTTGCTCCAGCGACACGCGCACACGGTACGACCGCGATACGGGATCGCCCTTGGGCGTGATGCTCTGCACTTCGCCCTCGAACACTTGGTTTGGGAAAGCGTCGGCGCGGATCACGACCGTCTGCCCGGGCTGGACGAGGCCGATATCTTCCTCATCGACTTCCGTTTCGATGCGCATGGCGTCGCCCCCCGTCATCCAGAAGACGGGCGTGCCCGCCGCAATCTGCTCGCCCATCTCCCCGTCGCGGCGGATGATGGTGCCGGCCTCGGGCGCAAAGAGTTTCAGATAGCCGAGCTCCGCCTTCGCGCGTTCGAGACTCGCCGTCGCCGCGGCGGCATTGGCGGTTGCGGTATCAAGGGATTCTTTTGAAATTGCGCCGGTTTTTGCAAGCTTTTGCGCGCGCGTCAGGTCTTTCTGCGCAAGAGTCGCGCGCGCTTTCAGCTCGCTCACATTCTGCCGGATGTCGGCGTCTTCGAGTTGTGCCAGAATCTGTCCCTCTTCGACGCGGCTGCCTTCATCGACCTCCAGCGTCATCAGGCGCGCGCCGATCTTTGGTGAAATCGGAATCATCAGGCTCGCCTCGACGGTGCCCGTCGCATAGACGGCCTGAACGGCCGGGGCCATGACAGGCGTGACCGTTTTCACCTCCGTGCCTCTGGCCGGATTGAACGCCCAGAACAGGGCGACCGCGGCGCCAAGCGCTATGACAAATAAGGCCAACTTCATTTTCATGGTCGTTATCTTACGGTGCAAAAAGGGTGATGTCATGAAAGATGTCTTGGTCTTTTGCCCGGCTTGCGCTATATTTGTTCTTCCTTTGTTCCCGTTCGGGAGAGGGGCGATACGCAAAAAACGTGATAAACGAACTAATGGATTTTTAAAGTCTATCCCATTGAAACGGATCACTAAAATGGCAAAAAATCAAAAATCCTATGTCTGTCAGAATTGCGGTTCCGTCACTTCCAAATGGGGCGGAAAATGCGAATCTTGCAACGAATGGAACACGATCGTCGAGGAAATCTCGGAATCCGCCCCTAAAGGCCTCGGTGCCTCCAAAAAGGGCCGTTCTCTCGATCTCGTCAGTTTGAAGGGCAAAAGCAACCAAAACATCCCGCGACACGTCTCCGGCATGGAAGAATTCGACCGCGTCACGGGCGGGGGCATGGTGCCGGGCTCCGCGATCCTCATAGGCGGCGATCCCGGCATCGGCAAATCGACTCTGCTGCTTCAGGTCGTGTGCAAACTTGCGCAGTCGGGAAAGACCTGCCTGTATGTTTCCGGCGAAGAGGCGGTCGATCAGGTGCGCCTGCGCGCCCGCCGCCTGGGCCTGGACAAAGCGCCCGTGGCGCTGGCTTCGGCTACATCGGTGCGCGACATCGTCGCCACGATGGAATCCGACCCCATGGATCTGATCGTGATCGATTCCATCCAGACCATGTATGTCGATACCGTCGAATCCGCGCCCGGAACGGTGACTCAGGTGAGGACATGCACGCAGGAACTGATCCGCATTGCGAAGAAACGCAACATCGCCATCCTCTTCGTCGGCCACGTGACGAAGGAAGGCCAGATCGCGGGTCCGCGCGTTCTCGAACACATGGTCGATGCAGTCCTTTATTTCGAAGGCGACCGCGGCCACCAGTTCCGCATCCTGCGCACCGTGAAAAACCGCTTCGGCCCGACCGACGAAATCGGTGTCTTTGAAATGGCCAATGAAGGCCTGGTCGAAGTGCCGAACCCCTCGGCGCTCTTCCTCGCGCAGCGACAGGACAATGTGGCGGGTTCCGCCGTCCTTGCGGGACTGGAAGGTACGCGCCCCGTGCTGGTCGAGGTGCAGGCGCTGGTCGCGCCGTCATCCCTCGGCACACCGCGCCGCGCCGTGATCGGCTGGGATTCGAGCCGCCTCGCTATGGTGCTGGCGGTGCTCGAGGCAAGATGCGGCGTTACCTTATCGTCGTCCGATATTTTCCTGAACATCGCGGGCGGCATCCGCATTTCCGAACCCGCCGCCGACCTTGCCGTCGCCGCCGCGCTTTTATCCTCGCAATCCAACATTCCCGTTTCCGGCAATAGCGTCTTCTTCGGCGAGGTCGGCCTCGCCGGTGAAATCCGTGCCGTGTCCCAGCCCGACGTGCGCCTGAAAGAGGCCGCGAAGCTCGGCTTCGACCGCGCCGTGATCCCGCAGCGCCCGGCAAAGAAAGGGGCGGCCCCCGCCAAGGTCGATGGTCTGAAGATCGAGGAAATCACACATCTGGAAGACCTCGCCCGTCAATTCGCGGGCAAACA
>DASTUM010000106.1:0-12371 GCA_035759665.1 Micavibrio sp. | reverse complement strand
CCTATAAAAAAGTTGACCAACAATGCTGGTCAACTTCGAAGCCTTTTAAAATGTTGGTCATCATGGTCAGGATGGTCAACATTAACGGATGGAGCGGACAATGTCGCCGTCCGCGTCATCGTAAATGTTGGTCAACTATGCCTGTTCCGGGAACATGGCGCGGAGCGCCTTGAGTTCGGTGAGCATGTCTTCCAGCGCGCCACGCTGATGCTCCGACAGATTGTAGATCCTGGCGGTTTGCGGCGCCTGCGGCTGGGCCGGCGTTTCTGCCTTGGACGAAACGGACGCAACGGTGTCTTCCAGTGCATCGACCTTCGCCGCGATCTGGTTCTTGCCCTGGCCTTTCAGGAGTTTCTGAACGCCCTTGATCGTATAGCCTTCGGTGTAAAGCAGATTGTGGATGTGCTTGAGCAGCGAAACATCTTCGGGACGGTAGTAGCGACGGCCGCCGCCGCGCTTGAGCGGTTTTACCTGCGTGAATTTCGTTTCCCAGAAACGCAGAACATGCTGCGGAACGTCGAGTTCGTCGGCCACTTCGGAAATCGTACGGAACGCGCCGTCCGCCTTGCGGGCCGCGCCCCTGTTTTCAGAAGGCGCAACCGGCGTTGCCTTTTTATAAATGGATTGATCGTCAAACGACGGTTTCTGATATGCGACGTTGCTCATAAGAATCGCTTTCGAAAGAACAGGTTGTCAATAAAGGGCGACTACTCCCCCTTGCTGATCCTGTCTTTCAGAACATGAGATGCTCTGAACACGAGAACACGGCGGGGTGTAATCGGTACTTCAACGCCCGTTTTGGGGTTACGACCGATCCTTTCACCTTTTTCGCGGATCGAAAAGCTCCCGAACGAAGACAGCTTAACGTTTTCCCCAGAAATCAATGCGTTCATGACTTCGTCCAGGACCTGTTCGACGAGATCCGAGGATTCATTGCGGGAAAGCCCAACCTGTTCATAAACGGATTCGGCAAGATCGGCTCTTGTCAGTGTGCGTTCGCTCATGGCTCACGTCCTTTCTCATTTGGTATAGGCCCATTGTAACCCTTTGAAAACAAAGGGTCAACCAAAGAGATAGAAATTATTCAATAAAAGGAAAGAGTTAACAGGCAAAAAGGGCCGAAACACCTTTTAAAACCTCGATCTTCGGCCAAGCAAAAACCCTGCGGCCGGGCAACCGCAGGGTCTATGGTTTATTTGGGGTTACAGGTCATCCCTGTTTCCGCCCCCATGCCTTTACAACAAGATTCGTGATTTTCCATACCGGAACAGCAGGAACATTTCTTGCCCATCGATTCGCAACAAGGGCAATGATGCTGCTTTGCCGGCGGCATGGTCGCACAAGCGGTTAGAAGAATAGAAGCTGTTACGACGGTTATGACACGCAAAGCGTTCGTGTAAGTTTTAGATAACATAGTATTTTCCTTTCGGACGTTGATTGAATTAAAAAGAAATTGTCATCCGAAAAGGCGCGGAGGCCGGAAAAGACTATCCGATGTTTCACCGTCCAGATCGACCAGGACGACGAAATCATGTTGATCGGGAACCCTGGCCGGCTGAAGATTTAAGACAGGCGCGCAAGCCAAAAGGCCGCTGCAACAATAATGACACGCTGTCGTTGCGGATTGAGCTTTATCTTTTTCAGGGGGGCAGCAATCCATACCCGCCATTGTTTCCAGCTTCGTTTGCTTAAAAGTTACACCGAAGACATGCCTGCCCGCATCGTAGGCATTGGCGAAAAGCGCGATGAAAATAAAAATAAAAAGCCAGCGCATGACCGATATTATTTCATGGAAAGACTTAAAAGTCGAACTAGAACCGGAACAGCGCCGCGCCCCACGTAAACCCGCCACCCATGGCTTCGATCAGCACCATCTGGCCGCGTTTGATTCGCCCGTCGCGCACCGCTTCGTCGAGGGCGAGCGGAATGGAGGCGGCGCTGGTGTTGCCGTGGCGGTCGATGGTCGTGACGACGCGCTCCATCGGCATACCGAGTTTTTTGGCCGTCGATTCGATGATGCGGATATTCGCCTGATGCGGGACGAGCCAGTCGATCTGATCCGGATGGATTTTGTTCTGGGCGAGGACTTCGGCGACGATATCGGCGAGATACGTCACCGCGTATTTGAAAACTTCCCGGCCTTCCATCTTGATATGACCGGCCACGCCCGTCGTCGACGCGCCGCCGTCGGTATAAAGAAGGTCTTTGCCTTCGCCGTTCGCGTAAAGATGGGTGGAATGGATTCCCTGCCCTTCGAGCGCTTCGTCCCCGGGCGCATCGCGGGCCTCGATGACGACGGCGCCCGCCCCGTCGGCGAACAACACGCAGGTCGAGCGGTCGTTCCAGTCTAGAATGGACGACATTTTCTCCACGCCGATCACAAGCACCGCCGAGGCAAGCCCGGTGCGCACGAACGCATTGGCGGTGGCGAAGGCATAGACGAAGCCGGAGCACACGGCCTGAACGTCGAAGGCCGGGCACGGGCCGATGCCGAGCGCGGATTGAACCTTTACGGCCACCGCCGGGAAGGTCGTGTCGGGCGTCGTCGTGGCGACGATGATGCCGTTGATCTGTTCGGGCGAAAGATTGGCGGCCGCCATCGCCTTCTTCGCGGCCTTCACGGCCATGTCGGTGACGGTTTCATTTTCGGCGGCGATGTGGCGCTCGCGGATGCCGCTGCGCTGGACGATCCATTCGTCCGACGTATCGACCATCTTTTCGAGGTCCTTGTTCGTCAGGATTTTTTCGGGAAGGTATGATCCCGTACCGGAGATATAAGCCTTGATGGTCATTCATCTTCTGCCGCTGCGTCAGCGGCACCTTTCTTATCAAGCCCTCTCCTTTGAGGGAGAGGATTAGGTGAGGGTGTTCAATTTTCCTTTACGATGGTGTCGGCACCACCCTCACCCCTTCCCTCTCCCTCAAGGGAGAGGGGGTATAAAGTCATCCTACTGCCACGCTATCCTGCTTGTGAAGATCCACCTGCGCCATCACTTCGGCGATTTCAGTGGCTACGCGCTTGTTGAATCCGTTGTGGACGAGGTTGGCCGCGACGAGGATCGCGTTTTCGGTGCCGTCGATATCGCTGCCGCCGTGACTTTTCACCGCGACGCCGCCCAGGCCGAGGAACATGCCGCCATTATATTTGGAGGGATTCAGTTTCGCCTTCAGCTTGCCCATCGCGCCCGAGGCGAGGAAATAGCCGATCATGGCCAGCGGCGACGATTTGAACGCGTCTTTGAGGAATTGCGAGGTAAGTTTCCCCACGCCTTCCGCGGTCTTCAGCGCGACATTGCCCGTAAAGCCATCAGTCACGATGACATCGACGGTGCCCTTGGTGATATCGTTGCCTTCGATGAAACCGTGATATTTTCCGCGGAATGTCACACTCGAAAGAATGGCGGCGGCTTCGCGCACTTCCTCGTTCCCCTTCATGTCTTCGGTGCCGACATTGAGGATGCCGACCGTCGGCGTTTCGATACCGCGCACGACGCGGGCATAGGTCGCGCCGAGCATGGCGAACTGCACCAGTACATCCGCGCCGCATTCCAGATTCGCGCCGAGATCGAGCATAACGCTGGAGCCTTTCGCGTTCGGCATCAGGCTCGCGATCGCCGGGCGCTCGATTCCTGGCAGGGTCTTCAATATCATTTTCGAAAGAACCATCAGCGCGCCGGTATTGCCCGCCGATACGATAGAATTTGCTCGCCCTTCCTTCACCGCCTCGATGGCGAGGCGCATGGATGTGTCCCTGCTATTGCGGACGGCGGTGGCGGGCTTGTCGCTGCCGGAAATTTTCTTGTCGGTGTGGACGATTGTAGAAACAGCTTTCAGTTCCGCATATTTATTCAGAACCGGCGCGATTTTCGCTTCATCGCCAAAGAAAAGGAAGGATGTGCCGCGGATTTTCGACAATGCCTGCGCGGCGCCGGGAACGACCACATCGGGCCCGTAATCCCCGCCCATCGCGTCGAGGGCAATTGTCTGATTGTATGTCATTGATGAAGTTGGAATGAAAAAGCTGCGAATTTCAGGTTAAAGGAATGTCTCCCCGAAATTCGCAGCTTGAATGTTCTTTGTCAATTAGTCGCGTGCTTCAAGAACCTGACGGCCTTTGTAGGTGCCGGATTTCAGGTCGATGTGGTGACGACGAACGGGTTCGCCGGATTTGGCGTCTTCGCTCCAGTTCGTCGCGGTCAGCGCGTGGTGCGAGCGGCGCATGTTGCGCTTGGATTTGCTCGTTTTTCTCTTTGGTACAGCCATAGTCTTCGTCCTTATGTATGTATGAATTCCGGTGCTTGTGATATCGAATATCGCCCGTTAGCGCAAGGAAAACATTAATTCCGGGCGGCCCTATAGATCGAGGCTTTTGCCACAAAGACACCAAGGCGCCAAGAATTTAAAGAAAAGGAATAGATTTTTATTTAAAAACAAATAGTTATAAATCTCCTTGGTCTTTGTTCCTTTGTGGCAAAAGCCACAAAATCAGGGCCTTACCGCTTTTCCTTCCAGTCCTTAAGGGCTTCGAACGGGCTTCTGCGGATATCCGCACCCTCGCCCGAGTCCTGCGGCCCGGCGCTGTAGACCGGGCTGACGCCCTCGGCCCGCGGATAGGGATTGAGAGCCAGCGAAAGATATTGCGTCGCCAGTTCGCCGATATCGATTTTGCCGCCGATGATAGGGTCGGGGTCGGCGCTTTCTTCCAGCACTTCGATTTCGGTCTGACCTTTTTTGACGTCGCGCTCGGTGCGGGCCTTGGCGAAAGACACGGCACTAGCGGCCTTATCACCGAACCAGCCTTCGAATTCGTCTTCGACATGATCCGGAACGGGCAAGAGCGAGACGACGCAGGATTGCGTCAGATCGGCGCGCACGGTGCCTATCGCATGGATCGTGCCGCCGCCTATTTTCTGCAACGTCACGACGGCCTGCGCCGATTCGACGGAGGCGATTCCCATGCGGCGCGCGAGGTCGATGCGCTGGCGCTCGTCGGCTTCGAACGTAAAAGTCTTGGGCTCCGCCGAAAGTTTTTCGGAATCCACCTGATGCGACCATTCGGCGTTGCCGGAGGAATTATACTGCTTGGGCATAGTTACTCTCCATGGCGGCGGGCGGGAGCGATACCTGTCCGCGCGACAGATCGTCCAGCGTGTGCGCCTCGAGCGCGTCGCGCAGGGCGAAGACATAGCGCGTCATCACCGCGCCTTGCGGCGGCATGCGGTCGGCGCGGTAGAGATTGCGGGCCAGAGCGGTTTCAAGCGCCGGAACATTCTGCGCCTCAAGAGCGGCGCAATAGGCGTAGACGCGGCCATTGAACGCCTTCATCATTTTCTTCATATGCTTGGGAACGCCGAGATCGCCGACTCCGGTTTCGCGCAGAGTCTGGTCGATATCCCTGAACATGCAATCGAAGACCGACTGGCCCAGCGCTACGCCGTCCGGCCCGAGGCGGCGCAAGCGGCCCACCAGAAGCGCAACATGGAGCGAAAGCGCGTCAAAACGCCCGTCCATCGTGTCGGCCACGCCCCGGTCTGCATAGAGAACCGGGTCTCTGGACTGGGTGCGGGCGCTTTGGTACAATCCTTTGGCGGCCAGCTTTCGGGCGGTTTTGCGTTTCAGCCAGTTGAAAAACATCGTATTTTCTTCACAATTCTGGTTATAGATAGACACCATATATAGGATTTTCCGGGAATTACGCAATATGAAGACGTCCATCGCCCTGCTTGCCCTCCTCCTTACCGCCGCCTGCACCCCGATGCAGGCCACGCGCGGCAACATCGTTGAAGATTACCGCATGGCTGAAATCGTGCCGGGCGTCAGCTCACGCACCAACGTGCTCCAATCGCTCGGCTCACCGACGACTAAGGCGCCGTTTGACGACAATGTCTGGTATTATATCGGCCAGAAAACCGAAAAGCGCGGCATCTTCGACGCCAAAGTCGTCGATAAGAAAGTCGTCGTCGTCGCCTTTAACGACGAGGGCATCGTCGAAACCATCGACAAGGTGGATTCAGACATGATCGACGTTCCGCACGTACGCCGCAAGACGCCGACCAGCGGCAACGACATGACCGTGATGGAACAATTGATCGGCAACGTCGGACGTTTCAACAAAGCCAAGGGTAGCGCCACGGATACCGCAACGGGCGGCATGAACCGCTAATTAAAGCTCCGGTTTATCATCAACAGATAACGCCCACGATTTCCGTGTGGGGCGACCAGATGAATTGATCGACGATTGTCAGGGATTTCAAAGTCCGTCCCGCGCCAGTCAGGATCGCAGCGTCGCGCGCGAAGCTTTGCGGGTTGCAGGAAACATAGACGATCTTTTCCACCTTGCTCCATGCGAGCGCTTCGACCTGTGCCTGCGCGCCTGCTCTTGGCGGATCGAGGATTACGCAATCGCGGTCGTCAAGTTCCGCCGCGCTGAACGGTTCCTTGAAGAGATTGCGGCGCTGCGCCCGCACGCCTGCCTTCGACAGCGCGGAAATAGCGTCTTCGGCAGAATCCGCCGCGATGATATCGCGCCCTTTCATCAAAGAACCGGTGAACGTGCCGTTGCCGCAGAACAGATCGGCGATGCGCGCAGCGTCACCCGCGCCGTCGATGACGCATTGCGTTAAGGCCCGCTCGCCTTCCGCGCTTGGTTGTAAAAACGCGCCGGGCGCAAGATTGACGATGAGCGAATCGAACGATTTGTAAAATGGTTTCTCTTCGAGCAGGATTTCGTAACTTTCGTAATCGCGGGCGCGTAAGGACAGCCGCGACGCACCGCTGGCGCGCAGAGCGTCAGAGAGCGCCTGTTGCGCCTCCCATCCCGGCGCAATCTTTCCGGTGAGGCCGATCTCGCTCTGCCCTTCGACGCACTGGATGAGGATGTCGAGCTTGTTTCCCTCGCCCGCTATGTCCGGAAGATAAGGGCGGATTTTTTCCATCACGCCGCGCACCTCTTCCGTGATGAGAAGACAGTCCGGCACATCGCGGATAGCGGCGGATTTACGCTCGTGGAAACCGACGATCGCTTTTCCTTTCACGATCCGCGCAGCGAAATTCGCGCGGCGGCGCGTGCGGTCTGGAATGAAGATCGTTTCGATTTTTTTTGGCAAGGCGATCCCCGCTTTTTCGAGCGTGATAAGGACGCCGTTCTTTTTATAAGCGTGATACGCATCCTGCGCGATGTGCTGTAGCGAACAGCCGCCGCAGACTCCGAAATGGCGGCAGGGTGGCGACGCGCGATCTTTCGACGGCGTCACGATATCGAGCAGTCGTCCGCGCCCGTCCTTGTCGATCTCGACAGTCACGACGTCGCCCCCGGCGGTCAGCGGCACGAACACGGTATGGCCTTCCGCGCTGCGGGCAATCCCGTCGCCGTTCGCGCCGATATCCTGAATGGTTAAAGTTTCCATGACGAATAAATTGCATAAGTCATGCGCGTTTGCTACTGCTCAATCTTCTGATTTTGAGTAAAGGTTTAAGGCGTGTCTTCTGGTTCCCGCGTTGAAAACGTGTTGATCGTGCTCTCCCCGCTATCGCAGGCTTTCATGCAGGCGGACGCCGCCATCGACGCCGCGCGGGATTTACGCGGCCAGGGCGCCATGCGTGCCGACCTGATGGTCGATCCGCGCCTCGACATGAACGCCGCGCGCCATTTGAGCGTTTGCCCGGTTCCCGATTTCACCATGGCCGCCAGAAGCCTTTCCGGCACGATCTTCGCCCCGCTGGTCGGGCGCTCGGACGTGCAGGATTTCAGCAGCGCCGTCGGCCAGCATTACGCGCGCGTCGCGCCCGACCTGTTCACGCTCAGCCATGTGGGATCGCTGTTCGCGCAGGCGAAGATCGACGGCAACCATCTCGGCCTCGCTCTCTACGCCGCGCTACATGGAAAATCCTATGACCGCAAATCCTATACGCATCTTCTTTATCCCGACATGACGCATCATGCGCGGGGCGTGCTGGCCACCGCGCTCGGCGGAAACTGCGTCGGCGCGGAAGGTGGCCATTCCTATGGTGTCAGTATCGACCTGAAATCCCTGCGCGAACGCATCGCCGCACTGACCGGCCTTTGCAATTCCCGGCCCGCTGCCCGCCTCCAATAAAAAAAGCCCCGCATGATGCGGGGCTTTTTCTTTGAGCTTTCTTACGCCGCGAGCAGTTTCGCCACGATGGCCACCAACAAGATGGCAACGATGTTGGCGATCTTGATGAGCGGGTTGACGGCGGGGCCGGCGGTGTCCTTGTAGGGATCGCCGACAGTGTCGCCCGTCACGGCGGCTTTGTGGGTTTCGGAACCCTTGCCGCCTTGCTCTTCGATCAGTTTCTTCGCGTTGTCCCACGCACCGCCGCCCGAAGTCATCGAGATAGCGACGAACAGGCCCGTCACGATCGTGCCGAGCAGGAGCGCGCCGAGCGTTTGCAGGGCGGCTTCCAGACCAGCGATCCAGTACACGGCACTGAACAGCGCGACAGGAGCGACGATCGGCAGCAGCGAAGGAACGATCATTTCCTTGATCGCGGCCTTCGTCAGCAGGTCGACCGCCGTGCCGTATTCGGGCTTGGCTGTGCCTTGCATGATGCCGGGGATCTCGCGGAACTGGCGGCGGACTTCGACGACGACCGAAGCCGCGGCGCGGCCAACGGCGGTCATCGACATAGCGCCGAACAGGTACGGGAGCAGGCCACCGATAAACAGGCCGATTACGACGAACGGATCGGTCAGTTCAAAGCGGATGTCCTTCATTTCCGGCAGGTAGTGCTTGATCTCTTCCGTATACGCGGCGAAGAGAACGAGCGCGGCGAGACCGGCGGAACCGATCGCGTAGCCTTTCGTCACGGCCTTCGTCGTGTTGCCGACAGCGTCGAGGGCGTCCGTGGTGACACGGACTTCCTTGGGCATGTCGGACATTTCGGCGATGCCGCCTGCGTTGTCCGTCACCGGGCCGTAAGCGTCGAGCGCCACGACCATGCCGGCCATGGAAAGCATCGTCGTCGCCGCGATCGCGATACCGAACAGGCCGGCAAAGGTGAAGGCGAGATAGATGGCGACGCAGATGACGAGCACGGGCAGAGCCGTCGCTTCCATCGAAACGGCGAGGCCCTGGATCACGTTCGTGCCATGACCCGTTTCCGAGGCTTTGGCGACGACCTGCACGGGGCGGTGGTTGGTGCCCGTGTAGTATTCGGTGATGTAGACCAGAGCCGCCGTCAGGCCGAGGCCGACCAGAACGCAGTAATAAAGAGACTGCATGCCGATCGCGCCGGCGTCTTGACCGGCAAGCGCGAGCTCAGAGTCGAATCCGAGGTTCGAGAAAAGAACCGAAACAAGGATCAACGAGAACACGGCGCTGGCGATGAAGCCGCGGTAGAGCGCGCCCATGATGTTCTTTTTCGCGCCGAGGCGGACGAAGTACACACCGGCGATAGAACCGATAATGCACAGCGCGCCGATCATCAGCGGGAGCATCACGACTTCACCGACGATCGATGCCGCGAACACCGACGATGCGATCAGCATCGTGGCGACGATGGTCACCGCGTAGGTTTCGAAGAGGTCGGCGGCCATACCGGCGCAGTCGCCCACGTTGTCGCCCACATTGTCGGCGATAACGGCAGGGTTTCTTGGGTCATCTTCGGGGATGCCCGCTTCGACCTTACCGACGAGGTCCGCGCCGACGTCCGCGCCCTTGGTGAAGATACCGCCGCCCAGACGCGCGAAGATCGAGATCAGCGATGCGCCGAAACCGAGAGCCACGAGGCCTTCAAGCGACTGGCGCAGATCGAAGCCAAGCTTTTGTTCCATGAACCAGTAGTAACCGGCAACGCCGCCGAGGCCGAGGCCGACGACGAGCAGGCCCGTGATCGCACCGGAACGGAACGCGACGCCAAGCGCCGTTTCCAGACCTTGCGTCGCGGCCTGCGCCGTACGGACGTTGGCGCGGACGGAAACGCCCATGCCGATATAGCCCGCGATACCCGAGAGCGCGCCGCCGATGACGAAGCCGAGGGCGACGTGCCAGCCAAGCAGCGCATAAAGGCCGAGAGCGACGACTGCGCCGACAATGGCGATCGTCGTATATTGTCTGTTGAGATAGGCTTTCGCGCCTTCCTGGACGGCGGCGGCAATCGCCTGCATCCGGTCGTTACCGGCGCTCATTTTCATCACGCCGCGTGCCCATAGCTGCGCAAAAATCAATGCAGCCATCACACAGCAGGCGATCATAAGATAGATTTCCATGTCTTATATACCCCTTCAGGTTTCTTGTGGTTGGACGGGCATGCGCCCTTTTTTTAAGTGGCTCAAAGACTGCACAATTTTCAAGGGGTTGGCAAGGCGGGGATAAAGATCTTTACGGGGGCCGCTTGATATTGTATTAAGACGTTATGGCCAATGATGAACCGATTATGACCGATGCCGATCTCACCGAGGAATGGAACAGGATTTACGCTCTTAGCCTGGAAGAGGTCAAAGAAGAGCTGGAGAAACTTGGCATCGACGAAACGCGTCTTGAGACTTGCCAGGATAAATTCGAGGAAAGACTGGAAAGGCTCATTTACTCTGCCCGTCCGAAATCCAGCTATAAAATGTAGCTTCGCTCGCTATAGCGGTGCGAAATGTAAAACCGGCCATCCTTCGATGACCGGCCCATCAACTCAAAAGATATTATGACTAAATCCGGCGCTGCTGGACGACCTGCAGGAGCACGTCGTTGACCTTGCCCGCGCCCATGACTTTCGTGGTGATGCGGTTCAGGCGGGCCTTCAGCGGCGCAACCTGGAGCACCCCTTTTTTCATGGAATTCTTGCGGCTCAACGCGCCGTACATATCCTGAATAAACGCATCCTGAAGGCGCGGCGTGAGGCGTTTCACCTCTTCCGCCGTGGCGGCGTCCGGCACTTCCAGCGATACGACGAGGCTGACTGTCTGCGTCACGCCCCTCTCCCCGATGACCGGAAGGATCAGGGGGTTAAGTTCGACATATTGAAGGGGAACGTTTTCAGCGGTTTCGGCGACTTTGGCGTCGTGCGCGGCTTTGGCCGCCTCATCGGCGGGGCCGACCGCCGCTTCCGCCGGCTGTTCGAAATAAAAGTAAGCGCCGGCTGCGCCGCCGCCTAGCAAAAAGATTGCCAATAAACCGATTATGGCTAATTTCATAAAAAATGCAAACCCTTGAATTCCCTACTTTCATGTTACACTGCAACATATTAATGAAAAGTAAGTTTTAAAGGGCTAACGGGTGACTTTACGGACGGAATCCAGCACGGCGTTAATCAGTTTGGGTTCATGACCTGAGAAAAACGCCTTGGCGACGTCTATGTAGCCCGAAATTATGATGGGGAAATCAACGTCTTGATGGGCCAGAAGCTCATAGGTGCCGCAAAGAAGATGCGCCTCCAGCAGCGGTTCATCGACCACGACCTGATCCTCCCTTTTGGGACGGTTGGCGGCAACGATTCCGGTCAGGTCGCCGTGGCGTTCGGCGACGCCCAGCACGATATCGCGGAAAAGCGATTCGTCCGGTTCGACCATTTTTTCGCCGTCCACTTCCATGTTCTTACGAAGAAAAATGTATTCGTCGATGACGAAGGCGGGCTCGCGCCGGTTCACGGCCATCTGGTAGACCGCCTGCACGGCCATAAGGCGCGCCGCCTTCTTGCGGGCGGTAGCGGACGGTTTTTGCGATGGGGCGGGATCGGTCATGGCCCGTAAAGACCATACCTACCCCGCCCCGATCAAGGAAAATCGGATTTAGGCCGCCTTCTTCACGGATTTCAGAGCGCGCATGTTCGCAAGAGTCGCAAGACAGGCCGCCGCGGCTTCGCGGCCCTTCACCTTGAAATGGTCGAAGAAGAATTTGTTATGCTCCGCGTGTTCGTGGAAATTCTGCGGCGTCAGGATGACGGACAGCACGGGAACTTCCGTATCGAGGCTGACGCGCATGATCCCGTCGATGACGGCCGCGGTCACGAATTCATGGCGATAGATGCCGCCATTGACGATCAGGCCCGTGCAGACGATGGCGTCATACTTGCCGGATTTTGCAAGCAGCTGCGCCTGTAGCGGGATTTCGAGGCTGCCCGGCGTTTCATAGAGGTCGATATTCTTTTCGGGGAAACCGGCTTGGACCATATCTTCGATAAAGGTTTTCTTGCCCTGATCGGTGATGTCCTTGTGCCAGCCCGCCTGAATGAAGGCGACTCGCTCGTTCTGGTTTGCAGTGGTGGTCATTCGGTTCTTCCTTGGTTTTGGTTTTCACAAAATCAGGGAAAACATGGAAAGCATCCGATGAAGTCCTCTCCCTTGAGGGAGAGGACTTAGGTGAGGGTGAGTGACGGATGCACCGCAGGCCCCCTCACCCCTGCCCTCTCCCCAAGGG
>DASTUM010000105.1:0-2234 GCA_035759665.1 Micavibrio sp. | reverse complement strand
CGCCGCTATAAATTTCAAAAATCGCGGCGATTCTTATTCAAAAAAACCAATGCCGGATACGCCCTTCAAATTTATTGATTTGTTAACCTGTCAGGCTGTAGAACACGCGCCATAAAAACAAGGTGTGTACATGCATAAGGCGCAAAAACAAGACCGCTCCACGGAGGCGAAAAGATTTATCTTCGGCGACAATCCTCCCTCTTCAAAGCTGGCGGAAATCGGATACAACATGGCTGTGAATTATTTCGGCGGCATTATCGACGAGGCGGAAAAGGCTCTGGAGAATCCCATGCGGGCGCCGTCGCATATTCCGCTGATGCTCCGCAACGCTTTCCAGTTTCCATCTTACCGGGCGATACAGGTTCTTCCCGACGAAACGCTCAATTCCCTCAAGGTCTGCGCAAAGAAATTCCAAAGCCGTTATCAGCCGCTTGCGGAGGTACTGGAGACTAAAGCGTCTTAGTCATCATCAGCGCGAGATCGTCGTCCATCGGATAGGATTTGCCGAAATGCACACCGGCGCGGTCGTATGTCACGCCGTTGCCGTCCGGAACGTAGCCAAGTTTTACATAGAGAATTTGCGCCGCCCCGTAATCTTTGGTCAAACCGACGCTGATTCCGACAAGTTCGCATTTTTTGGCGCGGGCGATTTCTTCACATTCTTTAATCAAAGATGTAGCGATCCCCTTGCGGCGATAACGCGGAAGAACATTCAAATCCTGGATTTCGGGAATATCGAGTTTGCGATAGAGGCTGTAGCGCGGTTGCCAGTTCAAAAGGCAGAAGGCGCATAATTTTTCATCGGAAAAAGCCAGCATGACATCGCATTGCTCCAAGGCATGTTCAAAATACCCTTCGTCTTTTTTGCCTATATGGCGGTACAGGTCATAAAGGGCGGGTATATCATCCGCCATGGCCTTACGAAGGGAGATCATATACCGAACCTGTTCCAGAAAGATTTTTCCTCAGCGGCCTCTATGAGCGCCCCCGCATCAAAGGCCGATTCCTGCCCGAACGGCAGCAGGGACGCCAGCAGGCTCTTTCTTTCCGGCGAACAATCGACGAAGCGAACGTCCTCGCCGAACTTCTCCTTCATCGTCGTTACAACATCGCCGATACCGTCGACGATGCCGATCTTTACCGCGTCTGCGCCTGTCCAGAACGCTCCTTCCATCAATTCCGCCTCGCCGCCCTGCAGGCGCGAGCCGCGGCGCTCATGCACCCAGTCTTTGAAAGAACGGTGCATACTTTTCTGCGCGGTTTTCAGACGGTCGATATCTTCGGCTTTTTCGGGCCTGAAAGGGTCGAGAAAGGATTTATCGCGTCCCGATGTGTGGACGCGGCGCGTGATCTCGTGCTTTTCGATAAACTTGTCGAGGCCGAAGCCGGAGGAAATGACGCCGATGGAACCGACGATGGAGGTTTCCTGCGCGTAGATTTCATGGCCCGCGCAGGCTATCCAATATCCGCCCGACGCCGCGATGTCCTCGACGAACGCATAAACGGGAACGTTCTTCTCGCGCGCCAGGTCGAGGATTTGCGTGGTGATGAGCGAGCATTGCGCGGGCGCGCCGCCCGGCGAATTGACGATCACGGCTACGGCTTTCAGACGCCGCGTCTCGAACGCCTTGGCGATGGGTTCGCGGAATTTGTTGAAATTGATGCCGGCGCGGCGCATCACCGTGCTGTCGGCGATCACACCCGCCATGCGGACGACCGCGATTTTGTCCGTCGGTTCCAGATAATCGCCCAGCCACGGAATGTTTTTGAGATATTCCGCCCAACGGCTTTTCTTGTCTTCGGTCTCGTCGCTCATAAGGCCACTCTAGCCAATCGCCGCCCCGTCCCGCAAGATGGCATCGGCTGATTGCGTGTAAACGCCGGATTCCTCATGCAAAACGATGGCCGGGTGTATTTTGGCGGGAGTCCGGCGGTCCTTCACGGCGCGGACGATCACCCGCACCGCTTCCTTTCCCGCTTTCGGATAAAGGGGAATAATTTCGACGGCCCCGAATTTCCGGCCCAGCGCCTGCAATATTTTGTCCGTATAATCCGCCCGATGGATAATGGTTAGCGACCCGCCGGGTTTCAGGTTATGAAACCCCGCATCAACCCAATCCTGCACCGTCATAGCCCTCTCCCCTCCGGGGAGAGGGTTGGGTGAGTGGCCCCGCACAACCTCCACCACCTTTTCCAAAACCCCGCTCATATTCGAAAAAACATCATTGTTCCAG
>DASTUM010000104.1:0-32941 GCA_035759665.1 Micavibrio sp. | reverse complement strand
AGCGAGGCCGTCTTCAGCGAACGCGCGAGGATGACGCCGTTTCGGTCGAGAATGTCGGCGCGGCGCACCGTTTTCTCGCGCGCGGGTTCAGCTTCGAGATACGACACCGTCTCCTCGTTCTTCTTCAGCTCGCCCTTGATGATGGTGAGGTCGACGACGCGCACGGCAACGAAGATATAGGCCAGGACGAAGAACAGGCTGAGCAAAACGAGGCGGCCCCGCGCCATGTCGAGCGCCGAACGCTTCTGCCCCGTGAATTCGATGTTGCTGCGCTGGAACAAACTCATTGGCCCTCGCTCAGCGTCTGGATGAGGGCTTCAAAATTCTGCTTCTCCGCTTTCGAAGGCGCAACGATCTCGCTCTTGGGCGCAGGCGCGGCTTTGGGCGCCTGCATCGAAACGGCCTGAACGATGCCTTCTTCCTCGAACATCGGTTCGGGAATTTCGTTTACGCTGCGCACGACTTCCTTCACTGACGGCGGCTCCATATGAAGCTGGTCACGGGCGAGCTGCTCAAGGCGCTGCGGGCGGTTGAGGTAATCCCATTCGACACTGAGCACGCGAATGGTTTCGGTTTCCTGCGTCAGCTTCTTGCGGAGCTGTGAAAGCTGGTTTTCCTTCTGCTGCACGGCCTGCGACGTCCAGAACAGCAGCACGCCGCACACGGTCGCGACGGCGAAGGACAGGATATTCGAGATGCGGAACAGCCTCATGCCTTGCCGCCTTTCCAGACAGGGGCGGAGGTGCGCGTTGCGGCGCGGAGGCGGGCGGATCGTGATCGTGCGTTTTGGGAGATTTCGGATTCGGAAGGATCGAGGGGTTTCTTCGGGGAGAGGATAAAGGAAGGATCGGCGGCTTTCGGGCCGAGGGGGAGATATTTGGACGCGTTCGGAATTTTACCCGCGCGTTCATAGAGGAAGCTTTTGACGATCCCCTCTTCAAGGGAATGGAACGAGACGACGACGAGGCGGCCGCCCTCTTTCAGAAGCCATTCGGCGGCGGCGAGACCGCGCTCCAGTTCGCCAAGCTCGTCATTGACAGCGATGCGCAGCGCCTGAAAGGTGCGCGTGGCGGGGTCGATCTTGTCCTTGGGCGACTTGAACACCACATCGCGGATCATATCGGCGAGTTGCAGCGTCGTTTCGATGGGCGCTTTCGTGCGCTCTTCAACGATGCGGCGGGCGATGTAGCGGGACTTGCGCTCGTCGCCGTATTTGTAGATCAGGTTGGCGAGATCTTCCTCGTCCATCGCATTGACGAGGTCGGCGGCGGTTTCGCCGGAGCCTGTATCCATGCGCATATCGAGCGGCGCATCGAAGCGGAAGGAAAAGCCGCGATTGGCTTCATCGAACTGCATCGACGATACGCCGACATCGAGCACGAAACCGTCCACCTGCGCGTATCCGGCGGCGTTGACGAGTTCCAGCGCGTCACCGAAGCGGCCCGAGATGAAAATCAAACGGTCGCCGAATTCCGCCTTCATCGCATCGGCGCGGATTACTGCGGCAGGGTCGCGGTCGATGGCGATGACGGTACAGTCTGCGGCCTCTAAAAACGCGCGGGTGTAGCCGCCCGCGCCGAACGTGCCATCCACGTAAACCTCGCCGTCCTTCGGGGAAAGAACGGATAAAACCTCCGGCAGCATCACGGGGAAATGACTCATACCGCACCCCCCTCTGTCATCCTGAAGGAGCATGGCGACTGAAGGATCTCCGGAGATCCTTCGCTGCGCTCAGGATGACAATGGCGCTCGATCATTGCGCATCCCCTTTCGGCAGCGTGAGGCCGCGCTCGCGGACGTTGCGGCGCGCATCTTCGCGGCGGCGGGCCAGGATGTCCGCATCCCATATCTGAAACTTGTTGCCGAGGCCGACGAACGCGGCTTTTTCGACGACACCCGCGAATTCCATCAATTCAACAGGCAGGACGACGCGGCCTTCGCCGTCGAAGGCGAGCTGGACGGAATCGCCGAACACGGTCATGGCCAGATCGTCCTGCGCTTCGGAAAACAGGTCGAAATTTTCGAGGCGGCGCGAGATTTCCTGCATATACGACCAGGCGAATCCTTCGAGCGCGGGCTGGGTGTTCGAGCGGAAAAGGACGATGCCGCTGAATTGTTCGCCGGAAAGCTGGTCGCGGAACTGGGACGGCACGGAAACCCGCCCCTTCTTGTCCACCTTGTTGATGTGCGTCGACAAAAACAATGCCATGCGCGAAACGCCTGAAACCCCGACTGGATGTTTGAAATCTAAGACCGTGAAACCCGCACCGTTCCTTAATGGTATAGCATGGATATTTATGGGATAGCATGGGTTTTTGGCCGCTACAATTGGAGTGCCCGTGTTTCCACAGACTCATGCACAAGAAAATGCATAGCCTGTGGATATCTCATTTTGTTCGGCGTTTATGGACAGGGTTATTCTGCGCGATAATTATACAAGCAAAATCAAATGGTTAACCATTGCCATGACGGAAACGCATGGCACTTGCTATTTTTTTATGAAAAAATTCTTGCTTTGTCGATAACGTTATGGTAATTATATCGCCGTGTGGAACTACTAACTAAAACTTAATATGTGTGTGGGGAGTATAACTATGCTTATGACACTGATTGCAGTGGCCTTCGCCGTGTCCGGTGGTCTGTATGTGGGAACAATCGCGTTTTCCGCTTACAAATTCGCCGAACTCGACAAAGCCATCGCTCTCTTTCAGAAAGCGGATTTCATCAATCTGGCCTGACTGATCAAAAGAGACATACCTTTATAAGTACCAAAACCGCCCGAAGCTCCCGCCGAGGGCGGTTTTATGTTCAAAGGGTTACGGGGTGTTGAATAGTTCGTTCCGGGGAAAAATCATCCCTTCTGGATTGCCGCGTCGCCAAGGCTACGCAGGGTTCCTCGCAATGACGGCAGGGAGGAATGTTGACCATGTTGACCAACTTTTTCACCGTCTTGAAAGTTGACCAACAATTATAAAAAAAAGCACCCGGACGTGCGGGTGCTGTTGATCCTTCTGAGTATAGCAAAAATGGCGCGTCAATGCAGCCAAAATCGTCATTGCGAGCAAAGCGAAGCAATCCAGACTGGATTGCCACGTCGCGCTGCGCGCTCCTCGCAATGACGGTAAGAAAAAAATTGGCCGGAGGGCCTGTAAGCCGGGTTCTGTACGGCTTGCGCCGTGACGACCATTCATCTCCTGTCGTTGTTGCCAACGACCTCTAGCAACCTACCCGGACGACACCGTGAAAACGCGGTATGCGCCGTCCCTATTTGGTCTTGCTTCGGATGGGGTTTGCCATGCCGTCCGTATTGCTACGTCCGCGGTGCGCTCTTACCGCACCGTTTCGCCCTTACCAGTACCTTGCGGCCTTTTGGCGGTTTGTTTTCTGTTGCACTTTCCGTCGGGTTGCCCCGCCCGGGCGTTACCCGGCATCCTGTTTCCATGAAGCCCGGACTTTCCTCGACTTGCGCCGCGGCCGTCCGGCCTTCCGGCCAAGGCTGTGTTTTAGCGTATATCGGCTTTTCAGGACAAGTTTTTTAAATAAACCGCTGCGGCGCTATGACGAAGGCTCCAGGAAGTGCCCGGCCAGCAACGCATAAAGCCGCACGCGGGTCAGGTTGTCGGCCTCGCCGGCCTGCCCGTTGACGAAGGCTTCGGGGACGAAGTGGCGCTGGAAGGCCGTCAGCTTGTCGCGCAGTTTGACGCGCGGGTCGTAGCCGTAATGGTGGAGGGCGCGTTCGATATTGATGGCCTGCCCTTTGACCATGTCATCGTCGGATTGCGAAGGCCAGACGCCGATGCCGTGCGCCGCCAGGTCACGCCACGGGAAATATTCGCCGGGGTCTTGCTTCCGCGCCGGCGCGACATCGGAATGGGCGAGGACGGATTCAGGTTCGATATCCCAGCGCTGCATGATTTCCCTGCACAGAGGGATCAGCGTTTTCATCTGCGGGCCGGTGAAGGGGCGATATCCCCATTCATGCCCCGGATTGACGATTTCGATGCCGATGGAATGGGCGTTGATGTCGGTTTCGTCCTGCCAGCACGAAAAGCCGGCGTGCCATGCGCGGCGATCCTCATCGACATGGCAATAGGCAGAGCCGTCTTCGTCGATCGTGTAATGGGCGCTCACCTTGCTTTCGGGATCGGTCAGGCGCTGCAATGCCTGCTGCGCCGTCTCCATGCCGGTGTAATGCAGGATGATGAAGGACGGCTTTACGCCCTTGCGGTCGTCATGGTTGGGCGATGGAAGATTTTCAATCTTCACGGCGTTCCTCCACCATGGTCAGAAGGCCGAGGCCGAGAATCCAGAAGAGGATGATGGTGAACATCCCCGCCTCCTGCGATCCGTAATAATGCGTGGCGGCGGCGAAGGCGATAGGCCCCATGAAGGCGACGGATTTGCCGGTGAAGGCGTAAAGCCCGTAGGTCTGCGCGACCATGCCGTAAGGCGCGAGCCTTCCTGCGAAGGTGCGCGAGGCCGCCTGCGCCGGCCCCATGAACAGGCCGAGCGCGAGGGCGAGATGCTTGAAGCTTTCCTTGTCGTCGGTCATGAGGACGGCGATGCCGCTGATGACCAGCCCGATCAGGGAGACGATGATGGTGGGTTTAGAGCCGATCTTGTCGTCGAAATGGGCGAAGAGGAACGCGCCGGCGCCCGCGGCGACATTCAGGCTGATGGCGAAGAAGAGGATTTCGACGAAATCCATGCCGTACACGCCCGCCGCGTAAATACCGCCGACGGTGAACAGCGTGTTGAGGCCGTCGCGATAGATGGCGGAGGCAACGAGGAATTGGGCGAGGTTCTTGTGGTTTTTAATGTCCTTCAGGCTTTGCCCCAACTGCGCGAGGCCGAGGCGGACGGCCTCACCGATGCGCAGCGGGCTGCGTTCGACATCGTGCGTGTAGAGCAAAAGCGGCAGCATGAAAGCGAGGAACCACAGCGCGGTGAGCGGGCCCGAGGCGCGTACGTTCGCGCTCTCCGCGCCCGTGATGCCGAACCATGGTTCCATATCGCCGACGCCAACAAGCCCGAACAGCGCGAGCGCCAGCGCGCCGATGCCACCGAGATAACCGACTCCCCAGCCCCATCCCGACACGCGGCCGATCAAATGCCTGGGCGCGATGTGCGGGAGCATGGCATTGTAGAAAACCTGAGAGAGTTCGTAGCCGATATTGGCGACGATAACGCAGGTGAGTGTGAAGACGATATTGGCGTGGCCTGCCACCGGCTGCGCGAACCACAGGAGCGCGCTTGCGGTGATGCAGAGCATCGAAAGCCAGAATACCCATGTCTTGCGTGCGCCCGAATGGTCGGCAACGGCGCCTAGAACGGGGCCGAGAATGGCGATGCAGATTCCGGAGAGGCCGATGGCGTAGCTCCATTGCGCCGCGCCCAGCGTTTCATCGCCGATCATGCCGCGCGTGAAGAATACGCTGAAAACGAAGGTGATGATCACGGTCGAAAAAGCGCTGTTGGCCCAATCGTACAGGCACCATGAAAAGATGGATTTTTTGGCGCCCGGCGGGGCGAGTTGGACATCGGACATTCGCTTGAAAGACTCCTTAGGGAGACCATATTATCGTATTGTCATCCCGAGCGTAAGGCCGAAGGCTTGTGGTCGAGGGATCTCAGAGATTCCTCCGCTACGCATTGCGGCAATGCTCCGGTCGGAATGACAAAAAGGAGGAAACGCCATGAACGATGCTATCCAGCCCCCTCAGGCCCCCTATGCCACAATTGCGGCGGGTTGTTTCTGGTGCGTGGAATCGGAATTCCGCCGACTGCCGGGGGTTTTGTTCACCCGGGCGGGGTATGAGGGCGGTCATACGCAAAATCCGACATACGAAGAGGTCTGTACGGGCGCCACCGGCCATGCGGAAGCGGTAGAAGTGTATTTCGACCCGAAGATCGTCACCTATCGCGAGATCATCGGCCATTTCCTGACCCGCGCGCACGACCCGACGGAATTGAACCGACAGGGGCCGGATGTGGGCACCCAGTACAGGTCGGCCATTTTTTATCATGACGACGACCAGTTGGAACAGGCGCAGGAGGCGATTGCCGCCGTGGAAAATTCTGGCCAGTGGAAAAAACCCGTCGTCACGACGCTGGAGCCGCAGGCGCATTTCTGGGTGGCGGAGGGTTACCACCAGCAATATTACGATAAGTTCGAAGAGGCGCGCGGTTTCCCCCACCCCAACCATGCGCGAAAGCGCTTGAAATGGGCCGCTGAAAAACGGGTTTAGCGCGGCATCGTTTCCATGAAAAAAACCGGCCCTGGGGCCGGTTTTTCTGAAATGCCGGATTTTAGAGAATCCCGAATTCGAGGAAGGCGATATGCACGGCGGCGAAGAGGTAATAGCCGCCAAGCTGGTACGACGTGTCGATCGCCATCGCTTCGAAAGGATAGCCGGTGTAGAGCGCGCTCATCAGCGTCGGGGGCATGGAGAAAGCAACCCAGAGCAGGCAGGACAGGCAGAAGAATCCGGCCGCCGAGTCGATGCCAAGGAATTCCGCAAGGAAGGCGTAGAAACAGGCGGAGAGCGTCCACAGGAAGAAGGACGACACCATGAACAGAGGCGAGCGATCGTGGACGGCGTCGCCGCGCACTTCGTTCCAGCGCCCGCCGAGAATTTTCGGATGATACCAAAGAAGACCCAGCAAGAACGCCGCCAGCCCGGACAGCGCGAACGCCGCAAAATTGATATCGATGTCGTTTAACATGATGTTAACCCCTTCATATAAGTCCGTATTCATTTTTTAGATTCTAAAGTGATTTGCGGTATCGTCCAATCCCCCTCCTATGAAATCTCCACAGGCTACGGATTTTATTACGCTTCGTCGTCTTTTCCGTATGATGGGAACATAAAAAAGTTAAGAAATTACCACAGGAAATAAAAAAGCCTTCAGGCTCACCTGCTATCTATTCCATAAAATCGCGATTTTGCCGCCTGATACGCCCAAAGCCCGTAAGAAACTAGGTCTTGCGTTCGACCATCAGTTTCTTGATCTCGGCGATCGCCTTGGCGGGGTTCAGGCCCTTGGGGCAGGCCTCGGTGCAGTTCATGATCGTGTGGCAGCGATAGAGCTTGAACGGGTCTTCGAGTTGATCGAGGCGCTCGTCTTGCGCACCGTCGCGCGTATCCGCGATCCAGCGCCATGCGTTCAGCAAAACCGCCGGGCCGAGGAATTTTTCGGGATTCCACCAATAGCTCGGGCACGAGGTGGAGCAGCAAAAGCACAGGATGCAGGCGGCCGGCCCTCTTCCATCGTGGCCGTTGAGCTTGTCGGCGTCGTCGGCGGATTGCAGGCGTTCGCGTTCCGGCGCTGGCGTGTCGGCCTTCAGCCACGGTTCGATAGATTCATATTGCTTATAGACATGGTTCAGGTCGGGCACGAGGTCTTTGACCACAGGCATGTGCGGCAGCGGCGTGATTTTGACATCGCTCGCATGGTTGGCGATGGGTTCGAGGCAGGCGAGGCGGTTGCGCCCGCCGATATTCATCGCGCACGATCCGCAAATGCCTTCGCGGCAGGAACGGCGGAACGCGAGGGAGGAATCCACGTCGTCCTTGATATGGATGATCGCGTCGAGAACCATCGGGCCGCAATTGTCGAGGTCGATGGTGAATTCGTCGAGCGAGGGATTTTCGCCGGTGTCGGGATCGTAGCGGTAGATTTTAAAGGTCTTGGCGCGCCCGGCGTCCTTGCCTGCGGCGTCGATTTTTTTGCCGGGCCTGATTTTGGAATTTTTCGGTAGCGTGAATTCAGCCATGGAAAGACCTTGGGGTAAGAACGTGACAACGCCATAAAAATAGACCTTTCGGCCCGCCCTGTGAAGGGCCGGAGCGGGTTTTTATGGGCTTTTGCGAGAATTTACGCCGGAGGCGCGGGCGCAGGCTCTTCCGCAACGCGCTGGCGCAGGCCTTTCGCGGGATCGCGGCGGCGGCCTTTGCCACCATCGCCGCCTTCGCCATCGCCACCATCGCCCTCACCGCGATCAGTTTGATCGGGCGCTATAGGCGGCGCTTGCGTAGCGGCCGGTGCGGCCGGCTCCTCGTTGAAACCGATTATCACTTGCTCCGCCAGTTGCGCATTGCCGAGCAGAGAGTCCGGGCCGGTTTGCGTATCCTGATAATAGAGGCCGCTCATATAATAGCTGTCGTCATAGGCGTCTTGAGGCGTGGCGGCAACGGCGGTGTCCGGCGCGGTATCCGGCACAGCCGGCGGGTGCAGCGCAGTGTCCCCGACATCCGGGAAAGGCTGGAATTCCTCCATCTGGTGCGCGTTGAAGCCGGCGATCCAATAAATATTGTCGGGCGCGTCGTTTTCGCCGTAGATGGGTTCGTCCTGATGATGTTCAGCCGGGCGCGCTTCCGCTTCCGCCTCCGCCTCGTTTCCTATTTCGACGAGTTCAACCACGACCACGGCGACAAAGAGGCCGTTTACCTCCTGCACGATGGTTTTGACGATCTTGTGCTCCATCCCCGAGGGCGCTGAAAGCGCAGCCATCGCCGCGGCGGAAGCAGCAGCTTCTTCAGGGCTGGCACAAGGGGCGCTTTGAAAAGACGTGCTTTGCATGGGAAACCTCCGATGCAAAAACGAACGGCAGCGGCGGGGAGTTCCGAGGCCTGGAAGCGACTTAATAAACGCGTTTTTTTGGCGGAATCGGTTCGACGTCGCCGGTCAGCGGGGTGAGGATCACAGGGCGATAATCGACAGAAGTTTTACCGTTATCGTCGACGCGCATGATCGTGTGCTTCAGCCAGTTGGCATCGTCGCGTTCTGCGAAATCTTCGCGGGCGTGGGCGCCGCGCGATTCCGTGCGGTTGACGCCGGAATAAAGCGTCGCCACCGCCTGCCGCAGCAAATTGTCGAGTTCGAGCGTTTCGACGAGGTCGGTGTTGAAGATCATCGAGCGGTCGGTGATGCCGATATCCTTTCTCTTTTCGAAAGTTTTCGAAATGAGGTCGCAGCCTTCCTGCAGCGTTTCACCCGTGCGGAACACGGCGGCGTGGTTTTGCATGTTCCGCTGCATCTCGCGGCGGACTTCGGAGGTGCGCAGCGTGCCTTTGGAAGAACGGATCGCATCGAGGCGCGCGATCGCGGCGTCGCCCGCATTGGCGATCGCCTTGTGCGGCGTGCCGGGCTTGACCGTTTCGGCGGCGCGGATGGCGGCGGCGCGCCCGAAGACGACGAGGTCGAGCAAAGAGTTGGAGCCGAGGCGGTTCGCACCGTGCACAGACACGCACGCCGCCTCTCCCACGGCCATCAGACCGGGAACATGCCTGTTCGGCTCGGCGAAGGTCGGGTTCAGCACTTCGCAGCGGAAGTTGGTCGGAATGCCGCCCATATTGTAGTGGACGGTCGGCAGCACGGGAATGGGTTCCTTCGTGACATCAACGCCGGCGAAGATGCGCGAGGATTCCGCGATGCCCGGCAGGCGCGAATGGATGACGTCCGGCGGCAGGTGCATCAGGTTCAGGAAGAGGTGATCCTTGTTCTTGCCGACGCCGCGCCCTTCGCGGATTTCGATGGTCATCGAACGCGAAACCACGTCGCGCGAGGCGAGATCTTTCGCGCTCGGCGCGTAGCGTTCCATGAAACGCTCGCCTTCGGAGTTGGTGAGGTAGCCGCCCTCGCCGCGCACGCCTTCGGTGATGAGGCAGCCCGCGCCGTAAATTCCGGTCGGGTGGAATTGCACGAATTCCATGTCCTGCAACGGCAGGCCCGCGCGCAGCACCATGCCGCCGCCGTCGCCCGTGCAGGTATGCGCCGAGGTGCAGGAGAAATAGGCGCGGCCATAGCCGCCGGTCGCGAGAATGGTCTGATGCGCGCGGAAACGGTGGATCGTGCCGTCGTCGAGATTCCACGCCATGACGCCGACGCAGGAGCCGTCATCGTCCATGATGAGGTCGAGCGCGAAATATTCGATGAAGAATTCGGCCTTGTTCTTGAGCGCCTGCTGGTAGAGCGTGTGGAGCATCGCGTGTCCGGTGCGGTCGGCGGCGGCGCAGGTGCGTTGCGCTGTGCCCTTGCCGTAATGCGTGGTCATGCCACCGAAGGGACGCTGATAGATTTTGCCGTCCGCGGTGCGTGAGAACGGCACGCCGTAATGTTCCAGTTCGATGACCGCAGGGATCGCTTCTTTACACATATATTCGATCGCATCCTGGTCGCCAAGCCAGTCGGAGCCTTTGATCGTGTCGTAGAAATGAAAGCGCCAGTCGTCTTCGCCCATATTGCCGAGCGCGGCGGAAATACCGCCCTGCGCCGCGACGGTGTGGGAGCGCGTGGGGAATACTTTCGAAATTAGCGCCGTCTTAAGGCCCTTTTCCGCGCAGCCGAAACCGGCCCGCAATCCTGCCCCGCCCGCGCCGACAACGACGACATCATATTCATGATCGATGATTTTATAGCTTTGGGTCATGGTTTACAGCACTACGATTTTGACGATGGAAAGGATACAAACGACGGCGACGAGCGCGAAGGCGATTTTTTCCGCCGCTATCGTGCATTTCGCGGTTTTTTCGCAGGACACGTAGTCCTCGATGATTTCCTGGACGCCGAGCGCGGCGTGGTAGGAGCCGATCAGGATAAACGCGCCGAGGAGCGCGGCGTTGAAGTGCGCAGAAAGCCATTCGGTAAAAGCCGCGTGATCCGCGCCGGCCAGCCCGGCCACGGACACGACGAGCCAAATCGTCAGCGGCACGAGAATGAGCGCGAGAACGCGAAGGCGCAGCCAGTGCGAAAGCGCCTCGCCTTTTTTAAAACCGTGCGAACCGCAGCCGCAGCAGGAATGATCGGAATCTGTGTGGTCGTTCATGTCGCAATCCCCGTTATGCCGCAAGCCATGTGATAACCGTCAGCGCGGCGGTCAGCGCCAGCACGAGCCAGCCGGACACGGTCGCCTTGCATTTCGTCACTGTCGAGGGGCTGTTGTCCCAGACCATATGACGGACGCCGTTCAGCGTGTGGTAGTACAGAACCGCCGACCAGCCGAACAAAATGAATTTGCCGAAACCGGAGGACGCGAAGGCCATGACCTGCATGTAGGGCTCTTCGCCCAGCGCGGCGGCGACCAGAAATCCGGCGATAAGAAGGAAGCCGCCCGCAAGGATCGCGCCGGTGATGCGGTGCGTGATCGACATCAGCGCGGCCATCGGCAGGCGGTAGACTTGCAAATGCGGGGAAAGAGGACGGGGGGACGGTGTATTCATGGGGGTGATCATACTCCCCGCCTCTGCAATTTTAAACCCTGAATTACAGGCTTTCCCAGTCTTTCCCACCCGTCATTGCGAGCTGAAGCCAAAGCAATCCATCTGGATTTCCACGTCGCTGGTGCGCCTCGCAATGACGGTGCTTTAGGCGGGCTGAAAGACAAGCGACGACCCGTTGATCGGGTAGCGCCATGTTTCTGCGCCTTCGCCGTCGATCAGCATCTTGAAGCCCAGATGCCCGCCGCAATTGGCGCAATGCACTTCCGTGCGCGGCAGGATGATTCCGAAATCCCGCGCGGTGCGAATGACTTTCAAATTCAACGGTTGGCGGAAGGTCGGGTAATCGCTCGCCATCATTTTCGCCGATGATGAGAAGATCGGCTGGCCGCAGCCGCGGCAAAGATACATACCCTTGCGGCGTTCGCGCAGCAGCGGCGAGGTTCCAGACGTCTCGTTTTCGTTCAGGCGCATGACCTCATAACCTTCGGCGCCGAGCTTGTCGCGCCATTGCCGGTCGGTCAGCTTGTAGGGGAAATCCGTCCCCTTTTTCTTGAGGAAGTTAAAGGTCACCAGATCCTCCGCCATGGCGAGGCGCGGCAAAAGGGCCATCGCCGCCGCGCCGAGGGCGGAGCCGAGAAACAGCCTGCGGGTCATCCGTTTTTTCATGGCTTTAATATAGCGCAAAAAGAGCGCATAGAAATAGAGTGAAGAATATCCTGTCCATTCAGAGTCATGTCGCTTTCGGTTATGTCGGAAACCGCGCCGCCATATTGCCGCTTCAACGGCTCGGACATGATGTCATTGCCATAAATACAGTCCAGTTTTCGAACCATACGGGCTATGGCGGCTGGACGGGCGAGGTTTTCAGTGCGGAGCATATCGGCGAAATTCTGGGCGGGCTGGAAGAGCGCGGCGTGCTTTCGCAGATCGACGGGCTGCTGACGGGGTATCTGGGCGATCCGGCGGTGGGAGAGTTGGTCGTCCGGACGCTGGATCGCCTGCCCCCGTCCGTGATCTGGCTGTGCGATCCGGTGATGGGCGATGTGGGGCGCGGATTTTTCGTGCAGCCCGGCATTCCGGAATTTTTCAAAACGCGCGCCCTGCCGAAAGCGAAGATCCTCACGCCGAACCAGTTCGAGCTGGATTACCTGTCCGGTATCACTATCAAAACGCTCGCGGATGCGCGGAACGCCTGCCGCCGCGTGCTTGAAGCAGGGCCTGAGATTATTCTTCTAACATCCTTGATTCACGACGAAACAAGGGATGATGAAATTGAGATGATCGCCTCTTCCCGGTCGGGTGAACAATATCTGGTGACGACGCCGCGCCTGCAGCTCGACCCCGCCCCCAACGGCGCGGGCGATTGCACGGCGGCATTGTTCCTCGCGCATATTCTCAACGGTGAAAGCCTGCCGGACGCCCTGTCGAAAACGGCAGCGGGCATCTTCGCCCTGTTCGAGGAAACGCAAAAAGCGGGAACGCGGGAGCTGGCCCTTGTTCAGGCGCAGGATCGTTTCGTCGCCGCGCATCCTTTCAAAGTGGAAAGACTATCATAGACAGGCACTTACGCTGCAGCCTTCATATATTTATTTACCAGGACTTCGGCGATCTGGACGGCGTTGAGCGCGGCGCCCTTACGCAGATTGTCCGAAACGCACCAAAAATTCAGGCCGTGCGGGACGGATTTGTCTTCGCGGATGCGCGAGACGAATACATCGTCTTCGCCGGAGATTTCGGCGGGCGTGACGAAGCCGAGATCGGAATCGAGATCGATGATCGTGACGCCCGGCGCCTTTTTCCACGCCTTCATGGCGTCTTTCGGCGACATCGGCTCTTCGAATTCCACGTTGACCATTTCCGAGTGGCCTATAAAGACCGGAACGCGTACGCAGCTGGCGCAGACATTCAGGTTCGCGCCCATGATCTTGTTGGTTTCGACGACCATTTTCCATTCTTCCTTGGTCATGCCGTCATCCATGAATTTGTCGATCTGGGGAATGACGTTGAAAGAAATCTGCTTCGGAAAAATTTCAGGGTTCGGCTGGTTGTTCATATAGAAATGGCGCGTCTGGTTGAACAGCTCGTCCATCGCGGGCTTGCCGCCCCCGGAAACGGATTGATATGTAGAGACGACCACGCGTTTGATCTTCGCGGCGTCGTGCAGCGGTTTCAGCGCCACGACCATCTGGATGGTGGAACAGTTGGGATTGGCGATGATGCCCTTCTTCGTGTGCCCCGCGATGGCCTGCGGGTTCACTTCGGGTACGACCAGCGGCACGTCTTCGTCCATGCGGAAATGCGAAGTGTTGTCGATGACCACCGCGCCGGCCTTCGCCGCGATCGGCGAAAATTCGGCGGAGACTTTCGCGCCGGGGGACGAGAGGACGAGATCGATTCCCTTGAAATCGAATTTGGCGAGATCCTGCACCTTCACATCGTCGTCGCCGAAGGAGACTTCCTTGCCGACCGAACTCGCCGAGGCCAGCGCGACGAGGTCGTCGACCGGGAAATTGCGTTCCGCCAATATGTTCATCATTTCATGGCCGACATTCCCCGTCGCGCCCACAACCGCCACTTTGTAACCCATGGTCTTCCTTCTTGAATTGAATATTTTCGCCTATTTATATGTGATAGAGTAAAGTCAGGTCCCAACTCAAGGATTTTTCTTAAAAAACCCCGCCATGGATTTCTCCGTTTTCGATCCCATCCCGGTCGGCCTGTGCGTTCTCAAACGCGACCGGAAAGACCTTGTCTGCCTTTATGCCAATACGGCCCTGAAAGACATGCTCGGAACCGACCTTCTCAGCCGGACACTGGAGAATTTCTGGCCGTGCGGGGAGAGCGCCGATCTCGCCCGCAAGCTCAAGGGGCCGACCCCGCCGCACGAGGCCACCCTGCCCTATACGCGGGACGGGCAGACGCGCTGGGCGCTCGCGAGCATTGCCGCGGACAAGTTCGAAGGGCAAGACAGCTATACAATCTGGGCGATGGACGTATCGGCCAGCAAGCAGGCCGAAGAAAACCTCAAACGCGCGGCGGCGCAGGCGGACGCCCTGTCCGAGCAGAAATCCAATTTCCTCGCGACGATCAGCCATGAAATCCGGACGCCGATGCAATCGGTCTATGGGCTTCTGGAGATGATCGAACTGGAAAAGCCGTCGGCCAATATCCTGACCATGGCGCAGACGGCGCGCAATTCTGCCTCGGGCCTTCTCGAAATCCTCGACGACGTTCTGGACTTCGCCAAGATGGACGCCGATCAGATGGAGCTCGATCATTTCGAGGTTCCGGTTCGCACCCTCGCCCGCGGCATTATCGAGGCCATGTCCGTCAAGGTCATTGGCAAGAAAATCGCCCTGAAGGACGATATCGCGGGCGACGTGCCCTTTGTCATCGTCGGCGACCCCAAACGCCTGCGCCAGATCATCGTCAACCTGATGGGCAACGCGATGAAATTCACCAAGGAAGGATCGGTCACCATCCGCGTCACGCGCGGCGGCGTCGCCCTTCCCGCACCCGCGCACGGGCTGATCCTTCGCTTCGAGATCATCGACACCGGCATCGGCATGGCGGAAGATGTGGCGGAGCGCCTTTTCCGCCCGTTCTGCCAGGCGGACAATTCCACGTCGCGCAAATATGGCGGTACGGGGCTCGGCCTTTCCATCTGCAAGAAACTCGTCGAACTCATGGGCGGGCAGATTGGCGTGACCAGCGAACCCGGCAAGGGTTCCGTCTTTTGGTTCGAAATCCCGACGCAGGAAGTCGGCACAGAGGCGAGCGTTCTCGACCTTCCTTCCCTCGACGGCCTTTCCGTGCTCTCTGTCGAAGACCACCCGATGGGCGCGAAGGAAATCGTCAAATCCTTAAAATCGATGGGGGCGATCGTGGAAAGCTGCGCCACCGTCGAAGAGGCGCTGGCCCTTGTCAAACGCCGCCCGTTCGATGTCGGCGTGATCGACCAGGGGTTGCCCGACGGGCTCGGCGTCGACCTGATCCGCGAGATCATGCAGATCAGACCGTTCATGGGGCTGGTGATGTATACGGTGAGGAGCGATGCGGGGCTTCAGCATTCCCTGCAATCGCTCGGCGTCACCTACCTGACGAAGCCGGCGAGCCGGATCGGGCTTGGCGAGGCCGTGCGCGATGCCGCCACGAAGGCCGCTACGATCGACCTCGACGGGCCCAAGCGCCTCATCATCGCCGAAGATACGGAGAGCGTGCGCTATGTCCTCTCGCGCCAGCTCGCCACGCTCGGCGTCGAGGCGACGTTCGTCAAGGACGGGCGCGAAGCGTTGTTCGCCGTGCGCAGCGGTGAATACGGCATTCTGCTGACTGACCTGCACATGCCGGAAATCGACGGTTATACGGTCGTGGACACGATCCGCGAGGACGACAAGATCATCGGGCGGCATTTCCCCGTCATCGCCCTCACCGCCGACGTGCAGATGGCGCAGCGGCAGGTTTATATGAGCCACGGCTTCGACGAATGCCTGCTCAAGCCGGTGTCGCTGGGGCAATTCCGCCGCCTGCTTATCCGCTGGGGGCTTTTGAAGGATGACAGGAACAACAAGCCGGTGGCCGTGGCCACGGCGAACGCCCCCGTATCCGCCATCGACCGCGAGGCGATGATCGCGCAGATGGGCGATTTCGACGACAATGCGATCGAGATGCTCAAGCTCTTCGTCGATATGACGCAGCCGCTCATCAAGCGCATCGGCGAGGCGATGGAGCATAAGGATCTTGAGGAATTGCGAGAGGCCGGGCACAGCCTGAAAGGCGCGGCGCGCTCGGCCTGCCTCAACGATCTCGGCGAAGCGGCGTCGCAGCTTCAAAGCGAGGCGGAGAGTAACGGCCAGTGCGGCCCTGTCGTCACGCGGGTTTTTGAAGAGTTCGAGCGGGCGCGCGAGGAAATCGCGGCGCTTTGACGACGGATTGCGGGATTACGGACAACTGGGCTCCGTGGGGAACACGGCCGTAGTCGGGTTGGTGACGAGCCAGACGCGCAGGCATATATTCCCGTCTTCGCAAAGGACATCGCCGGTGCTGCTGATGCTGACATCGCCGCCGGTGGTGGCGTCGATCACATCTGCTTCACAGGGCGCAAACTGGTCGTTCAGTTTTTCCAGCGCCGTTTTCAGGTAGGCGTCGGACGTCCAGACGCCAAAGAGCAGGTAAACCCCGTCAGCGTCGTTGATATATTTTCTCCATGTCAGCTTGGGCGTGGGCGCCAGGAATTTTCCCGACGAGCCGGAGAAGATTTTGGCATGGTCGTTGCTGTCGCCGGGATTGCCGGGACATCTGATGGCGTCCACCACGCCGGTCGTGCCGCTTTCAGGATTCAAAAGATAGGTGTTTTCCGGTTGCAGCGGGTAAGGCCGCGTCACCGCCTCTCCCCCTACCAGCGCAGGATCGGCCGGCATCGTGCTATCGCCCGCAGGATATGTCAGGACACATTCCTGAATGGCGGAGCGGACGAAATTGATTTGCGAATTGAGGTCGGTGACGAGGTTGAATGTGTTTTGCGAGGTAGTCTGCTGGCTGGAAGAATCCATAAACGTGGCCGTCAGCGCCGCAAGAAGAGCGATGGCGATCAAAATATAAATAAGGGCGCTGCCCTTTTGTTTGTTCTTCCTGCCCATTTTTTTTCCTGCGAATCCGGCCTTCCGTTTTGCGGAAGGCCGGACGCTGATTGGAGGAAATCGCTTCGTTATATCCTAGCGTTCAAGCAGGACGGAGTAGAAGACGTTTCTGGTCGGACTTGCCTCGCCGTCTTTAAAGCAGCCGGACGCCTGCCTGTTGAAAATCGTAGTGCAGGTAGCGGGGGTAAGCGTTATAGACCCGCTTCCATCCGGGAAGGTTGCCTGGTTGACGTCCATTATGCTGTCGACGGCAGCTTCAATGCCAGCCGCCGAAACCACAGGAATATTAACGCCAGCGCCGCAAACGTCTTCGGACGTGTCAATGCCTAGTTCCTCATTCACCTGGCGGCAAACGCCGTCGGATATGCCGGGAAGGAAAGCAATAACATCGTTACCGCCTTCATCATCAATACCAATGCCGGGAACTTCAACTGCCGCGTTGTATGTCCAGCTAAGCTGCGTATTGCCGCTGGCAGACAGCTCCGTCGGAGCTTCCTGGTATGTGGCTCCGCCGCCTTGCGGGTGGAAAACCAATTGGGCAATGGACTGGGCGGGGGCAAAGCCGGGGTCGCCAGGCGCGTCAAATTTGATATTTTCGATCGCGACGCCGGCCAGAACCATCCGGATGATGGAGGTTCGGAGCGCTGTCGGATATTGCGTCATTTGCGCGGAGCTAAGAATATTCTTTTCACGTTCGGTGGAACCGCCGCCGGAACGCGTCGACTGCGTCACGACGTAAGACAACGCTGCGAACAGCGCCACCGCAATCAGGATGAGGAACAGGACGTTCCCTTTCTCCGATTGTCTTTGAGTTTGTATATTAGACATTGCATTTCCTCCTAAAAAGTTACCAAAACCAATTTAACCGTATTGTCGTCACATTACTTCTTCGCAGGCGCGGACTGCGCCGGGTTTTCCACAGAAACCTTGTTAATTTTCAGGGAAACGCCCAGTTTATCCTTATTTCCACACTCTCTACCCACACACAACTTGTTCATGCTGACGCGCCATTGCGCGCCGCCGTTCTGAACATGACTGATCGCTTCGCGGAATCGGGCGAAATAGCTGGTCTGCGGCCCGGTGATCACGATGTTGGAACCGCTGATGGCAAAGTTAAGGCCTTTATATGTTTCCTTGGCCTGCTCCACAAATTTTTGAAGGTCGGCCTTCGGAACCGCGACGTCACTGATTTTCGGCACGATCGGCGTCAGGGCCTCGGCCTTTTTCAGTTCGGCGCGCAGTTCGGTAAGCTGGCGCGCCTGGATGCTGGCGTACAGGCCGAGCGCGCCCGCCATCGCCCAAGCGATCCCAGCGGCGATGAGAACCGTGTTTCCCGCATTTTGCGGCAGCTTCTCCAGAAACACGTTGAGGTCGCCCGAGGATTTCGGGTCAAGCAGCTTTTTGAAGGCGCCGTCGAGGTTTTTTAAATTCAGATCCATGAGTCTCGTTTGATCTTTTTATTTCTACTAAAATTTTACACAGCAATACTTTAGAAGCGGTTACAGAAGAAAAATATTTAACTAAAATTTTATCTATTTCGTGCCTTTGAGCCGTACCCTGCCGTCTTTTTCAAGGCCCGGCTGAACCTGCCCCTGAATGGTGCCGACTCCCTGCCCGTAGGCCGGGGGCAACAGAACCTCCCAGGAAACCTTACCGCCGTCGACGCTGTATTTAACCAGCGTTCCGTCGATTTTTTGCAACTCGGCCAGCATTTCCTGAATCCGCACCATATGTTTGATGGATTCCGACTGCAAGGCGTTGTAGGCGCCGATCATCAGGTCTTGAGAAGCCTTGTCCGTCTTGGCCTTAACCTCATCGAGGTCGTGCACGACGGTGTTCGTCAGGATGAACTGGAAAATCAGGAACAGGAAAATGACGAGATTGATCGCAATCCCGACGTAAAGCAGCAGCATCGCCGCGGCGCGGGACAGTTTGTCCGTGCGGAGCATCCGGTTTTTCCACGGCACAACCTCGGCCAGTTCCGGGTTGATCGTCACGAAGTTCGCATCCATCGACTGCATCCGCGGGAGCAGCGTTCTCGCGGCGCCCAGGAACACCTGCATCCGGCCCGTGTCGGGATCCCAGCGCAGCGCGGACGCGGCGCCTTCCTGTTCGTAGAGATAAACAGTTTCCTTGTCCCAGAATTCGCTGTTTCCTGGCAGGGCCGCGGCCAGCGGGCACCAGCTGTCCGGGGCGGAGCCCAGCGCTGCCGAAGGACAAGCCAGATACCACAGCCTGCCGCCGTCGACGGAATAAACATAATGGACTTTTTCCGTGCCGCAGGCCTGACTGGCGGCGTTCCATACGGCCTCATCCTCGGAGCCCGGAATATGCGGAACCGCGCCGCCGATCACTTCATGCGGCAGATAGGGCGTAAGATTCGTCTTGAACATCGAGACTTCGCCAGAAAGATAGTCGGCAACGCCCGGGCGCACGCGCGATACGCCGTCGCCGGCGCGTCTTTCCGCGCTGGGCTTTCCACGTTCGAGCACGTCTTTGTCTTTGGTCGAGATAGCCAACCTAGAGAATCCCTTCTGTCAGCCCGCCCATCATGCTGTCCATGCTCATATTCATAACTGTCAGAGCGTAGATAGCAGAACCGAAAGCGATGGCAAGATAGACGCCGGTGAGTGCGAATGCGAGCCAGACGATCAGTGAGTGTTTCGTCTTTGCCGACTGCGCCCGCATTTCGGCAATTGATTCCATGATTGTAGCAACTTGGCCTAGGTCAGACAAGGTCGCCAGTTCGAGGCGTTCGGCCCGGGTCAGCGGCTCCCTGTCCATGGCTGCCCCCAGCGAGATGCCGCGCTCGAGGTCTTTATTGGTTTCTTCCCAGTATCCATGGACCTCCGGCGACGTCGTGGCCTGTCCCGCCTGTCTCAGGGCATCGGAAATAGGCACGAGGCCGCGCAGCATGCGCGCACAGGCCATCATCGAATCCGAAAAGCCCAGGTCGCGCAGATAGGCGCCGATCAGCGGGATTTTCCGTACTATCCGGGCCGTCGGCCAGTCGTTTTTCCCGCGATTCAGCCAGAAAGAGATGATCGCCCAGATCATGAACGCGCCGATCGCGAAGGCGGAATAGATCAAAACATTCCAGACGAGTTCCAGGCGGTCGACGACCATATTGTATTCGGCAAGCTTCTCGCCACCTTCCGGCGCGTTGCCCCGGAACCAGCCCAGCACCATGTCCTGCCCCCAAAAGAGCGATTGCACGATGGTGACCAGGTCGAACCCCAGCCAGCCCATCGTTCCCATGATCGCGCGTGCATTCTTCTTTTTCTGCGTGATGGAGTGAATCGCGTGCGGGATACCTTCGGCGAGCTTGTTCGCGCGCTCCGAAGCCGCGAGAATGGCGATCGTCCCCTTGTCAAAAATGTTGAGCGCCTTCAGCGCGTCGATCACGCCAAGGCCGCGCGCGAGCGCTTCCCTTGCCGGCGCGAGGATGTTCTGGCGCATCGGGTTCGTTTCAGCCTGGATGATCTTCCAGAATGCGATGCCCGGCGATTGCGACAGGGAGCGGAACATGATTCCGCGCAGAAGCTGCACCTGCCACCAGCTCGACCTTGCGAGCAGACGTTCCATCGGAGAGCGCGAGTGAGGACGGATGGAAAGGACGTAACCGCCTTTCTTGATGATAGCCGCGCGCACGTCATCTTCATTGGGAAGATAAAACGACTCCAGAGCCTTCTTCGGCCCGGAGGTGCTGTCGTAAGCAATCTCGGCTACCCATTGTCTCATTTAATATTCCTGAAAGAATTACTCTTCGAGATAGGACAGGGCTGCTTTTGGATCCACAAGCCCGCTCTTGATAAGGTCGATCAGACCTTCGCGGCGGGTGTGGACGATCACGCCTTCCTGTCCGATGATATCATTGACGTTTTTGATTAAAGCTTCGTAAATATGATTTCTCAGGGCCGGGCCCAGCGTAATGAGGATGGCGTCCAGAAGCAGCGTCCGGCCGGAAATGCCGGTACGGTTGCACAAATCGCACCCTGCGCCGTTGTGCGTGCGAATGGTGATGTCGGGCGCCAGATCCAGAGCCGTTATTTCCTCCTCCCTCAAGACCTCGCCCAGTTTTTGATGGTGGGCGCAGCCCTGACACAGTGTGCGGACAAGGCGCTGGTTCATGATAGCGCGCACCTGCTGCGCCAGCGTGAAGGTCGAGGAGCGTTCGCGTTCCGCCGGCATGAGCGAACGCAGGCGCTCGAACGTCTGCAGCGCGGTGTCGGCGTGGACTGTCGAAATGACGGTGTGGCCGGATTCTGCGGCACGGAGCGAGGTTTCGACGGTGTCGGAATCGCGCATCTCCCCGATGATAATGTAGTCGGGATCGTGACGCATCGCGGCGCGGATCAGGTCGGCGAATTCGCCGCCGGGCATTCCGGGCCGCACCTGCCATTGCGTGGCGTAGCGCAGTTCGTATTCGATCGGGTCTTCGATGGTGAGGACGTGTTTCCTGCGGCGGTCGATCTGCTGCACGCAGGCATAGAGCGTCGTCGTCTTACCGGAACCCGTCGGTCCGGACAGAAGAATCAAACCGCCGCCGCCTTTTATTTCCGGCGACAGAAGGTTGGCGAGGTAGTCGCCCACGTCCTGGTGGCGGCGGAACAATTCGTCGAAGCCTTTCAGCGCGGCGCGGTCGAGCATACGCAGCGTGATCTTTTCGCCGTCCTGGCCCTGCGGCCCCGCGGCCACGCGGACATCGACGGAGCGGCCCTGCCATATGAAACCGAAGCGCCCGTCCTTGGGCGTAACGCGGTCGCCGAAGTTCAGGCCGGCGTCGCGTTTCAAAAGAGTTGTCAGACGCGCCATGGCGTCGGAGGGAAGAAGGTGCATCGGGATCAGATCGCCGTCGATCCGGTATTTTATCCAGTTCGGCGAATCAGGTGTGCTGTCCTGCACGAGGTGAATATCGGAGGCGCGCATCTGTAAAGCTTCAGCAAGCATGTCGCGCTGAAACTGGTTGAGCAAAAGGCCGTTGTCGGTATCGGCGAGCCAGAGAGCGAGAGTTTTTTCGCAGCGGTCGGCGGAAAGGTCGTGCACGGAGCGCAGCGTTTCGATCAATTCCGCACGGTCCCACATTTCCACTTCGACCTTGTCGACGCGGAAGCCGGAACGGTTTGCGGTAGAGGCAAGCGCGTCGATCTGGCGGTCGGTCAGTTCGTTCAGCGGCGCGATTTTCAAAACGGCGTCGCGCAGGCCGATAAGGTGAATGCTCAAAGGCAGCCATGCCTGGACAGGCAGGACGGAGCGAAGCTGATCGCCCGTGGCGCGGTCGCGGATGCCCTCTTCCTCCAGGTCGGACTGGACGGTGGCGCCGGCCATGTCGAGAAGCTGTTCGGTGGAACGCGACACGCCCTGTTCGATGAACATCGCACGCTCGCGCTGAACCATGTCGAGATAGCGTTCGCGGCCTTCTACGGAGCGCGCGCGGCGGCGGTCGGACCAGCGGCGATCGACGCCGCCGGGCGGGGCGGCGTTGCGCTGACGGCGGTCCGTACGCGCTTCCGAACGTCTTTCTGAAAGAATTGACCCTGGAATATCCTGCCCGGGCGTTCCTGATGGTGTGTCCTGCTCGCTCATCCTGAACCAATCAGCTAGGGAGTGGTTGTGGAACTACTCGTGGAAGTGCCGGAAGAAGTGGTCGTGCCTCCACTGCCTGATTGTGTGCCAATTAGGTTAACAGAAGATAAAGATCTATCGAACAGGAGCAGAACCTTCTGGTCGCCGTTGCGGAATTCGATGGCGCTGGGGCGCATCGTAATTTCCCATAAAACTCCGCCAATCACCGCGTGCTCACCTTCGAAGACCACGCGGCTGCCACCGGGGCCGGAGATGATCGCGCGTTTCGCGGAATAGGATGTGATCGTGTAACCGTCTAGTACGCCGCGGACATCGACCACGCGGGCGGGCGCCGTGTCTTTATCCGCATCGCCGGATTTCTTCTCCGCCTTGGACGGCTTTTTAATGACCGCCTTGTCGCCGTCTTCAATGACTGCGTCGCCGTCGTCGAGGATTTCATCCATCGAAAGGGGCTGGATTTTCTCGATGATCGCGTTGGCGCCGTAATCGCCGGACAGGTTGATCGCCTTGGCGTCCTTGTTGATCGCGCGGGATGCCGTGCCGCGCAGCGGCATAACGAGAACGCCTCGCGCGCCCGTATGCAGCACCTGCATATCATCGACGATCGTGCCTTCGCGCACGGGCTCCCAGGTCAAAGTTAGCGGGCAGGCTTCCAAAGGCGCCAGAACCACGCCAGGGCGGCATCCCGAGTTCTCGGCGCGAACGCCATTTTCGGAGTTGGCCATGCGGATATCCGTCAGCGTCAGGGGAACGTCGCCGATATTGACCAGCGAGGCCGTAATCGACGAGCTTTGCGACACACCCGTGCCGAAATTGACTTCCTTCAGGGATGATGTCAGCAGCCCCTTGCCCGGAACGGCCTCCGGGAATATTTCCGCAACGTCGGCGACTTCCGGATCGTACTCGCCGGTCACTTCGATGGCGGCGACACCCGTCGCGCCACTGTGATTGACGATCAGCGTTCCCGTGGACGGGCCTTTCTGCTGGGGCGCCCACATGACGGTGACGATACAGGCCGCGCCGACCGGAAGCTCCTTGCAGTTCGATTGAACCGTGAAGCCGGATTCGAAACCCGCATCCATCTTGATATCGTTAATCGTGATAGGCTTCGACGTCTTGTTGCGCAGGATCACGGCCTTGACCTGGGAACGGCTTTCGTTGAGCGATCCGAAATCGATTTCATTGGGAATGACCTCGACATCGTTGGCGAGATCGGTGCCGCCATCCCCCGCCTTTTCGACGGAACCGTTGATCGTCGCGGTCAGGAGTTTTGCGCGACCTTCGTGGCGCATCAGCATTTCAATGCGGTATTTGCCGGCCTGAAGCCCCTTGACCTGAATGGAGACAGCGCAGATTTCGCCCGGCTGTATCGCCTCGGCCGCGCACTGGTTTTCGCCAACCGACGCCGTTATGTTCGACGAGGGATAAAGATTGATGGCACCCGTTTTCAAAGGCTTGCCGTCGTCGTTGCGGAAGAGCACGACGACCTGCGACGACGATCCGACCAGGACGCCGCCCGCCTCGACCTTTTCCTGCACGGGTTTCAGATCGCCGCTCGTCCCGGCGGCGGTTCTCGCACCCGGATCGTCAAAAGCCGATTGCGCCTGCGCCGCCGCCGGAAAAATCACGGCGGCGAGAAAAACGAGGGCGGCATATCGAAGGCTTAGATTTTTTGACATGCTGGTTACGAAATGAATGGCGGCCTTGTGCAAATGTAAACGGGAGAATCCCGTGAATCAGGGTATTTTTGATAGTGTAGCACGAAAACAGGTCGGTGAAACAGATACATGGGTTATTCACAGGTTTATCCAGCCGGTGAATCCCTGTCTCCCCAAGGGATTAATAGGAGGGTTTGTAATAATCGTAGGTCTGATAAGGCGAGGCGTCCGCGGCGGGCGCCGGAGCGACGGGCGCGGGCGCGGGCATGGCCGGAACATAGGCTTCCGGAGCCGGAGCCGGCGCGGCGGCGGGCGGGATGTAGAGCCCCGGACGCACCGAGGCCGCGGGGGCCGTCGGCGAAGACGAAAATCCTGCGCTACGGCGAAAACGCGCGCTGTTATCCACAGGGGTGATTTCCACAGAGGATGAAGCGTCCGGCGCCTTGTCCCATGACGGAACGACGGGAGCCGGGGCCGGGGCCGGCGAAGGCGGCGACAACGGCGCGGCAGTAATCACGGAAGGCGGCGCGACCGGCGCAGGCCGCGGCTCGGATGTGGCGATCGGACTCGCGGAGGGCAGCGCGGTCAGGGGCGCGGGCATGCCGGAAGGTATCTCCTCCTGCACAGGGTCCACGACCGGCGCGGTTTTATAGACATTTTCACCATCCGGTACATCTTTGGATATATCGGCGGCGGGAGCGCCCGGAGCCTTATGTTTCTTCATCGCATAATCGATATAGCGCTTATCGTTCGCCGCCGTATAGACCACAACGCGCGGACGTAGCAGAACGACAAGTTCGAGGTTGTTGGACTGTGTCGTGCGGCTGTCGGGGATCAGCGGCTCCATAAAGCCCGGGCCGCGCTCGTTGAAATTGTCGTTCTCGCGCACCAGGCCGGCGATCAGCACGGAATCTCCCGGACGGACGCGGATTTGCGTGGTGAGCTGGCGCTCCGAAGTTTGCGGAAGCTGAATGCGGGTCTGCGTACCCTGCGCATCGGGATCGTCGGGATCGGGCGTATCGGAGAAGGCGAAGTTGTCGATCTTCTTGACGTCGGTCAGCTCGATCTCGACATTCGCATAGACCGTGGATTTATCCCACGAGCTGCCGATGGTGAGCGTAAAGCCCGTATCGACGGAATCAGTGTTGACCGAGGTCGTCGCCTGCCCTTCGCTGAGCGTCGTGGCGATCTGCGAGACATAGTTCTGCGTGTCGGCGACGCGGAGTTCGGCGTTCGATCCGGAAAGAACCGTGATCTGCGGCTGGGAAATCGTCTTGACCGCGCCGTATTGCGACAGGAATTTCAGAAGGTCGGTCGTCGAGCCGTCGAACTGGCCGGACGTCGTCGGCAGGCCGATGCTGATCGGGTTCAGGAAGTCCGCGCCGACATCGCCCTTGATGGCGATCCCTGTGCCGAATTTGCCGAACTCGGCAAGCTGCGCCCAGTCGATGCCCAGCGAATTGCCGGAATCGAGAGAGACCTCCCATATATAAGTTTCGAACACGATCATGGCCGTGTTGGCGCGCAGGCGCTGGAAATAACGCGTAGCGATGTCCGCAGTTCTTTGCGTCGCGGAATAAACCAGCGTGCGCGTGGTCGGATCGACGATCGGCGTGCTGATCGTGCTCGAGCCCGTTGTCGAGCCATTGTTCAGAATGGCGCCGAGGCCTTCGGCCACGTCGTCAAGGAAATCGGACTCATCCTGCGTGCCGAGCGGCGGAAGGGTAACCGTAAAGGTTTGCGTGTCCTTGACCGTGATGGAGCCGTCTTCATAGGAACAGTATAGATTGGCAAGGCTGCAAACCTGATGCACGACCTTGCCCAGATCGCCGCGCAGGTTGGCGACGGTGATGCGGCGGGTCAGCCCCTCCTGCGTTTCGAAGGCAAGGGAAATATCGTAGTCCGCGAGTATCAGCTGCAGCGCGCCGGCGAGCGTTTCGCCGCGCAGCTCGAAGGGGCCGACCATTTCATGCGGGAATTCATCGCCGCTGGAAACTTCGGGAACGAGCACGTCCTCACCGAGCGGAAGATACATCACGCTGTCGGGGCGCTCGTTCACGGCCGTGCGTCTTTTTTCGGCCATCGTCGGCGAGGGTATATTGGCGTTGCGGGCGTCGGGCACGTCGGCCATCGCGCAGGCAGTCGTCATCAGCAGCGCAGAAACCGCCACGATATTCATTGCCTTGCCAAACACGCTACGCACCATGATTTCTTCAGCCCCTTCGCTTGTAGGCTTCGATGGTTCTGGTCACCGTCTTGACCAACCTGTCTTTTTGTACCGGCTTGATCATCACGGCGCTCACGCCCCATATGCCTGCCTGTTCGAGCAGGTCGGGATTGTTGTCACCGGTGACAAGGATAACGGGCGTATCCATATCGAGGCCACGGATACTCTTGATAAATTCAAAACCATCCACAGGTTCCATGCGGACATCGACAATGGCCAATGCCACCGGATCTCTCTTGATATGCTGCTGTTTCATGAAATCGAACGCGTGATCCCCCTGGGACGCCTCGATGATTTCGGCCCCGGTTTCACCCAGATACCGGACGATCTGCATCCGTACAAAGTCGTTGTCTTCCACGACGAGGATTTTGTTTCTATCGGGCATCGCTCCGAGCGGAACCTTTTGAGAGAAGGGAGTGAATCACAACCCCAAACGGTAAAGGATGGATTTTAAATAAGCAATCCTTCCTTGCGGCCCGCCCATGGAAACGCCATACTGGTGAAAATTTCTGTGGTTTTCCCGATGCTTGAAATCCTCGCCCTCCTCTGTCTTCTCGCCGCGCCGTGTCTGCTCATCGCACTCTCGGCGATCGACCTCAAACACTGGATTCTTCCCGACGAACTCAACCTGGCGCTCGCGCTTACGGGTGTGGGATTTCATATTCTGACGGCCTATCGCTTTTTCGGTTTTCCGGACATGCTGCTCGGCGCGGCGCTGGGCGCGGGGCTTTTATATGTCATCCGTTTTTTTGCGAACCGCCATTACGGGCGCGATACGCTGGGGCTCGGCGACGTGAAGCTTCTCGGCGCGGCGGGATTGTGGCTCGGCCTCGACGGAACCTTGCAGGCGATCACGCTCGGCGCGTTCGCGGGGCTTGTTCACGGAATCGTCTATGCCTTTTATATTTCACGCAAAAACAAAACCCCGTTCTCGATTTCGCAGCTGATGATTCCGGCAGGACCCGGCTTTGCGGCGGGCATTTTTCTTGCCGGGTACTTTCTCTTCGCAGATTACTTTAAGGAGGCCGTCCATGCCCTCGTCTCTTGACGGTATTCGCGTTCTCGATCTCTCACGCGTTCTCGCCGGGCCCGTGGCCACACAAATCCTCGGCGACCTCGGCGCGGAGATCATCAAGATCGAAAAACCCGGTGACGGCGACGACACGAGAGCCTGGGGTCCGCCCTATCTTAAAGACAGGGACGGCAACGACACGCATGAGAGCGCCTATTACCTCTCTTGCAATCGCAACAAGAAATCGGTGACGGTGGATATTTCCAGACCCGAAGGGCAGAAAATCATCCATGCCCTCGCGGCCAAGAGCGATATCCTCATCCATAACTTCAAGGTCGGCGGCCTGGATAAATACGGGCTGGGGTTCGAGGCGATGCACGCCGCCCACCCGCATCTTATATATACGGCCATTTCCGGTTTCGGACAGGACGGCCCGATGGCCAGCGAGCCCGGCTATGATTTAATGGCGCAGGCCATGGGCGGCCTGATGGGCCATACGGGGGCGGAGAGCGGAGATCCGACCAAAGCGGGTGTCGCGCTCGTCGATGTGATGACGGGCTTGCACGCCGTGATCGGCAGCCTCGCCGCGCTGCGCGCCCGCGAGAAAACGGGGAAAGGCCAGATGGTTGATCTCGCCCTGCTCGACGTCACCCTCGCGTCGATGACCAACATCGCCCAATATTACCTGACCTCCGGCGCGGCGCCAAAACGGTATGGCAACGCCCATTCGACCATCGTGCCCTATCAGTCTTTCGAGGCGAAGGACGGGCATCTGGTTATCGCCGTCGGCAACGACCGCCAGTTCCAGAAATTTGCGGGCGTTCTCGGCAAAGCCGAATGGGCGGACGATCCCCGCTTCGCCCGCAACGCCGCGCGCGTGGCAAACCGCGATACGCTCGTGCCGATGATCGGCGATGTGCTGGCGGCAAGATCGGTCGAAGATTGGGTTTCCCTGATGCGCGGGATCGACGTTCCCGCCGCGCCCGTCAATTCCATCGACAAGGTCTTCGACATCGACCAGATACAGGCGCGCGGCATGGAAATCGAAATGAAGCACCCGCAAAGCCCCGCGCCCGTCAAGCTGGTCGGCAGCCCCTTTCATCTTTCGGAGACGCCCGTCTCCTACCGCCTGCCGCCGCCGGTCATGGGCGCGCACACGGCGGAGATTCTGACCGTGCTGACGGGCTTGTCCCAGGCCGAACTCGCCGATTTGCGGGCAAAAAAGATTATTTAGCCCTATATGGTCTGGACAGTGCGGGGCGCCGCCTGTAATCATCCGTTTTTGATGAACAAGCCAGACCCCACGCACAAATCCTTTAAAAAGGTAGACCGTTCGGCCTTCCGCCACGACGATCTGATCGGCACCGACGCCCTATCCCCCGAAGAAATCAACATCATCCTCGACCTCGCGGATTATTACGCGGATCGCCTGGATGAGCGGGAATTCAAACCGGACATTCTCCGCCACGCCATTGTCCTGACATTGTTCTTCGAAGATTCCACGCGCACGCGCGTGTCGTTCGAGATGGCGGCGAAGCGCCTCGGCGCCGACGTCGTCAACATGGATATCCGCACCAGTTCGATGAACAAGGGCGAGAGCCTGACCGACACGATCCAGACGCTGGTCGCGGGCATCGGCCCCGACGCCATCGTCGTGCGCCATTCCGAGTACAACGCGCCGCGCTTTATCGCCAACCTCGTCGATTGCCCCGTCATCAACGCAGGCGATTCCTACCGCGAACACCCGACGCAGGCATTGCTCGACGCGCTCACCATCCGCCGCCACTTTGGAAAGCTGGAGGGCTTGCGCATTGCCATCTGCGGCGATATCGCGCATTCCCGCGTCGCTAATTCCAACATGATTTTACTGCGCAAGATGGGCGCGGAGGTGCATATCGTCGCGCCCGCCTGCCTCAAACCGGAAAAATTCCCGGCAGACGGGGTGAAGGCCTTCGACAACATGAAGGACGGGCTGAGCGGCTGCGACGTCGTAATGATGCTCCGCAACCAGAAGGAACGGATGCAGGCGGGCCTGATCGCCTCCGAAGAAGAGTTCTTCCGCGATTACGGCCTCACCTACGAAAAGCTTTCTTACGCGAAGCCTCAAGCCGTCGTCATGCATCCGGGGCCGATGAACCGCGGCGTCGAAATCGACGGCGACGTGGCGGACGACAAGGAACGCTCGCTTATTCTGGAGCAGGTGAAAAACGGTGTCCCCACCCGCATGGCGGTCCTCGACCTTCTGTTGAAAGAAAAATTATGATCCGCTGCCGTCACTTCTAATCTCATAAAACGCATGGATGAGCATGAAAAAGACTCTGGAAGATTGAATTGATCGAAAAAGGCAACCGAGGATGGGATGATTTGTACAGAAGCCTTGCCAGGCGCGTGAATTTATAGATTGTATGGATACCGGCTTTCGCCGGTATGACAAAGGGCTAAAAATGGATTTTCTTATCGCAGCCATCGGCGGTTATCTTCTGGGCTCTATCCCATTCGGCCTCGTGCTGACGAAACTTGCAGGATACGGCGATATCCGGGCCATCGGTTCCGGCAATATCGGCGCGACGAATGTTTTGCGCACGGGCAACAAGAAACTGGCGCTGGCGACATTGATCCTCGATGGCGTCAAGGGAATCGTCGCCGTTCTGATCGCGCATTTCGTCCTCTCGCTGCTTCCGCCGTCCTGCGCTGCTGTATCCTGTGTGGCCGATGCGCCGTGCGATTGTTCGAACCTCACCGCCAATCCGTTACTCTATCTATATGTCACGGGCTTCTTCGCCATTATCGGCCATATCTTCCCCGTCTGGCTAAAATTCAAGGGGGGCAAGGGCGTCGCAACCACGCTCGGGACGCTGCTTATCCTCCAGCCGGTCGTCGGCGCGGCGTCCTGTGCGATCTGGCTCGCGACGGCGTTCACTACGCGCTATTCATCGCTGTCCGCGCTCATCGCCATCGCGGCGGCTCCCGCCATTTCCTACGTCTTTGTGAAGGATGCCGATTTCACCGGCCTGTGCGGCGTTGTCGCCACGCTCGTCTTCTTCAAGCATCGCGCGAATATCGCGCGGCTGATGAAGGGTGAAGAACCCAGAATCGGAACGAAAAAATCATGAATCTTTTTTCCGCCGGCGTGAGAGCTCCTCTTCCCTCGCTGGACGAGAAGGAAAAGATCGCGTGGCTTCGCCTCATTCGCACCGAAAATATCGGGCCGATCACATTCTATCAACTCCTGCAGAATTTCGGCACGGCGCAAAAAGCTATCGAAGCCCTGCCCACGCTCTCACGAAAAGGCGGACGTTTAAAAGGGCTGAAGCTCTGCACACCGGACGCCGCGATTGCCGAGATGCAGGCGCTCGAAGCGCTCGGCGGCAAGATGATTTTCGCGGCGGAAATATCATACCCGCTCGCGCTCTCCGCGATTGAAGACGCGCCGCCCGTACTTTCCGTGCTTGGCAATGTCAGGCTTTTGAATCTTCCGTCCATCGGCATCGTCGGCGCGCGCAACGCTTCGCTCAACGGCCGCAAATTTGCGGAAAAACTTTCGAAAGATCTGGGAAACGCGGGGCAGATGGTCGTTTCCGGCCTCGCACGCGGGATCGACGCCGCCGCGCATGCGGGCGCGCTCGCCACAGGCACCATCGCCTGCGTCGCGGGCGGAGCCGACAATATCTACCCGCCGGAAAATACGGCGCTCTATCACCAGATCAGGAACGAAGGCTGCATCCTCGCCGAAAGCCCGCTCGGCATGGAGCCGATGGCCAGGCATTTCCCCAAACGCAACCGCATCATTTCCGGCCTGTCCGCAGGCATCATCGTCGTCGAGGCGACGCTAAAATCCGGCTCCCTCATCACCGCGCGCATGGCCGCCGAACAGGGGCGCGACGTTTACGCCATTCCAGGCCACCCGTTCGATCCGCGCGCGGCGGGGCCGAACAAACTCATCCAGGACGGGGCGACCCTCGTGCTGGATGCGGGCGACATTCTCCAGAACCTCGCCGATTTTTCGGGCTCGCGGCAGACCCTGAGCGAGCCGCCCCAGTACCAATGGCAGCCGGAGGATTTGAGCGAAAACGACGCCGAGGCCGTGCGCGAGATTATTTTACAGAACTTATCCTCCACCCCTGTCACAGTTGACGAACTGGTCAGAACCTGCCATTTGACAATCCCTGCCGCGCAGATGATTCTGCTCGAACTGGAAATAGCAGGGCGTATCCAGAGGCTTCCCGGAAACCGGGTCGTTTTGGTGAACTGATTGTTAATATGAGACTTTTTACCACCAAGGCACAAAGGCATCAAGTTTTGCCGTTTAAAAAATCTTAGTGTCTTTGTGGCTTGGTGGTGAACGGACTCGATTTTAAAAGAAAGCTTCATGACCGCCGAAAACCTCGTCATCGTCGAATCTCCCGCCAAGGCCAAGACCATTAATAAGTATCTTGGCCCGGATTTTTACGTGCTCGCCTCTTACGGGCATGTGCGGGACCTCGTAGGCAAGGACGGCTCCGTCCTCCCCGACGAAGGTTTCGCGATGAAGTGGGAGCTGGGCGACCGCGCCGAGAAGAACGTCCGCGACATCAAGAAGGCCGTAAAAGAGTCCAAGAACATCTTCCTCGCGACCGACCCCGACAGAGAGGGCGAGGCCATTTCATGGCACATCAAGGAAATTCTCGATGACGGCAATCTGCTGAAGGGCAAGAACCTCCAGCGCGTGACCTTCAACGAAATCACCAAGAAGGCCGTGCAGGATGCGTTCAGCCGTACGCGCACGCTCGATCAGGATTTGATCGACGCCTATCTCGCGCGCCGCGCGCTCGATTATCTCGTCGGCTTCAACCTTTCGCCGATCCTCTGGCGAAAGCTGCCGGGATCGAAATCGGCGGGACGCGTGCAATCGGTCGCGCTACGCCTGATCTGCGAGCGTGAAGCCGAAATCGAAAAATTCATCACGCAGGAATATTGGAGCCTCGAAGCCCTGCTCCACAGCGCCGAAGGCGCGCCTTTTACCGCCCGCCTCACGCATCTTGCGGGGAACAAGCTCGACAAGCTCGACATTCCGGATGAAAAATCCGCGAAGGCGGCGGCGGAGCGCATCCGCACCAAAAATCTTTCCGTCCAGAAGGTCGAAAGAAAACAGGTTCGGCGCAACCCCTACCCGCCTTTCATCACGTCGAGCCTGCAGATCGACGCATCGCGCCAGCTCGGTTTTTCCGCCTCGCAGACGATGCGCACCGCGCAAGGTTTGTATGAAGACGGTTTCATCACCTATATGCGTACCGACGGCACGACGCTCTCGGAAGACGCGGTGAAGCAGGCGCGCAGTCTCATTCAAAAGAATTATGGCGACCGTTATCTTCCAGACGCGCCGCGCCTTTATAAATCCAAGGCGAAGAACGCGCAGGAAGCGCACGAAGCCATCCGCCCGACCGACCTCTCCGTCACGCCGAACGGCAAAGACGCTCCTCGCGACGACCAGCAACGCCGACTCTACGACCTCATCTGGAAACGCACGATGGCATCGCAGATGGAAAGCGCCGTGCTCGACCAGGTCAGCGCCGATATTTCCGACGGCACGAACGATGTCATCCTCCGCGCCACCGGCT
>DASTUM010000103.1:0-4887 GCA_035759665.1 Micavibrio sp. | reverse complement strand
CAACCTGACCTTCGACGTCAGCGCGCAAAACGCGATTTACAATGCGCAAAAAATCACCGGCATCCGCATCAAGGGCAAGGCCGCGGGCAAGAGCCTGAGCCTCGAAAGCGCCTCGGCGCAGGACTATATGGGCGCGGTGGCCAGCCTGAAGGGAACGGTCGGAAATCTCGCCGACCTGTCTGGGATCGACCTGAGCTTCTATGGCAAGACGGACGACCTGAAGGCCCTGATGCAATCCTTCAAAATGGACACCTCCAAACTGCCGCAAACGATCAGCGGGGCCGAGGCCAATATCGCAGCAAAAGGCCAGGCCGACGCCCTGGCCTTCGATGCCAAAGTCGCCGCCCTGAACGGCAACTTGACCGCCAAGGGTAACATGACGGGCCTTCTCGACACACCCGCTTTCAGCAATCTGACGGTGGGCGCGACGCACCCCAATCTGGTGAAGGCGATCCAGATCATGAACCCGGCCTTCACGGGCGGCCCGGGCCTCGAAAAACCGTTCGAGTTCTACGCAAAGGCCGTGAACACGGGCAAGGTCTACGACCTCTCCGATCTCAAAGCCTCGCTCGGTTCGACCAGCCTGACCGGCGCGCTTAAAGTGGATACGGGTGGCGCCAAACCTTCCGTCAGCGGCACGGTGCAGGCGGGGGCCATCCCGCTCGACGACCTTCTGGGCGCAAAAGACGCCGCAGCAAAATCGGGCGCCGGTGCGGCATCGTCCGGCGGCGGCAACATCTCGGGCGGCAAATGGTCGCGCGACACGCTGGAGACCGGCTGGATGCACAGCGTCAATCTCGACCTCGGCCTATCCGCCAAATCCATCACCTATGGCGGCTGGAACTTTGTGAACCCGACGACCAGGATCGTCCTCAAGGATGGCAACCTGACGGTCGACGATCTCCGGTCGGGCCTCTTTGGCGGGCAGGCGAACCTCAGCGCCAAGGTCGTCGATCCGGTTGACGTAAAACAACCTCTTTCCATGGCCATCCAGACAAAGATGACCGATGTCGGCCTCGAGCAGCTCGCTTACGCCCTGAGCGGGTCGTCCCGCATCAAGGCGAGCGGTGACGTCTCCCTCGATCTCAATACCCAGACGTCCGGCCTCTCGCCCCACGCGTTGGTCAGCGGGTTGCAGGGCAAGGCGAACCTCGCCGGCACCGATGTGGTGATGAAGGGCTTCGACCTCGCCTCGATCGGCCTCGCCTTCGTCGATAGCGGCAAGCCCGTGGACCGCCTGAACAACATCGTCGGCGGCGCGACCCAGAGCGGGGAAACCCGCTTCGATACGGTCAAGGGCGCCTATGACATTCAGCAGGGCATTGCCGTGATCTCCTCGATGGAGATGGACGGGGCGGCGGCCAACATCAAATCCAGAGGCAATGTGAACCTGCCGCTCTGGACGATCGACACGATCCACACCCTGACCTTCAAGCAGGCCAAGGATGCGGGCGCGTTCGATGTCGCCATCAAGGGTAGCCTGAGCAACCCCGCCAACACGTTCGGCAAGGGATTGTTCAACGACGTCCTGACCCGCCGCCTGCAGCAAAAGGCGGTGGAGAAGCTCCCCGACGTTCTCGGCGACGATCTGACCGGCAAGCTGCAGGGCCTCGGCATCCTGCCGCCAAAACAGCGGGCCCCCGCCAAGCCCGCCGCCATTCCCGACCCCGGTTCGAACCCCGCAGTTCAGCCCGACGCTCCGCAGCCGCCGGAATCTGATGTTGCGCCAGATGCTGCGCCGGAACAGCAGGCCGCGCCGCCGCCAAAGACGGAAAAGCAGCAGCGTCAGGAAGACACGGAAAAAGCCATCAAAGGCGTTCTGGACGGATTGCTGCGCTAGGCGGTTTCTCCGTCATTGCAACCCCGGCTTAAGCCAGGCGAGGCAATCCATGGATTGCTGCGTGGCTGCGATCCTCGCAAGGGTCTCCGGGTTATTTTTGGAGTTGTTGCAGCACGTAAAGCCGCAAGGCGCTGGACAGGTTCGTTCCGCGCCTTTCGTCTATTTCGGCGATCAGGGCGGCGAGGGAGCGACCCTGGGATTTGGCGATGGAGCGCAGACTGGCCCAGAACGGCTCTTCCAGTGAAATGCTGGTCGTATGCCCGGCGATAGTCACGGAACGCTTCACGACCTTTTCGGAGAGGATGTCCGGCATCGATCTGCCGCGCCTAGCCCTTCGGGTGGATCATGTCTTCGGGTTTGACCCATTCGTCGTACTGCGCGGAGGTGAGCAGGCCCAGCTCGATCCCGGCTTCGCGGAGCGACTTTCCTTCCTTGTTCGCCTTTTTGGCGATTTTGGCGGCGTTGTCATAACCAATATGCGGGTTCAGGGCCGTCACCAGCATAAGGGAGTTTTCCATGAGGTGTCTGATGCGCTCGTGGTTTGGCTCGATGCCCACGAGGCAGCGGTCGGTGAAGGAATGGCACGCGCCCGCGATCAGGGCGATGGATTGCAGCACGTTGAAGATGATGACCGGCTTGAACACATTGAGCTCAAAATGGCCGTTGGAGCCGGCCACGGTGACGGTGACATGGTTGCCCATCACCTGGGCGCAGACCATGGTCAGGGCTTCGCACTGGGTCGGGTTGACCTTGCCGGGCATGATGGAGGAGCCAGGCTCGTTTTCAGGAAGCAGCAGTTCGCCGATGCCCGAGCGGGGGCCGGAACCCATCAGGCGGATATCGTTGCCGATCTTCATCAGGGAAACCGCCAGCACGTTCAGGGCGCCGGACAGTTCGACCAGCGCGTCATGGGCCGCGAGAGCTTCGAATTTGTTTTCGGCCGTGACGAACTCAAGGCCCGTGATGTGCGAAACCTCCGCAGCAAACACCTTGTCGAACCCGACCTTGCAGTTGATGCCGGTGCCGACCGCCGTGCCGCCTTGCGCCAGCATCATGATACGCGGCAATGCTGCGTTGATACGGGCGATGCCGAACTTGATTTGCGCAGCATAGCCGGAAAATTCCTGGCCCAGCGTCAGGGGCGTTGCGTCCTGCAGGTGCGTGCGGCCGTTCTTGACGATTTTGGCGAATTCCTGTGCCTTGGCCTCCAGCGCGCTGTGCAGCGCTTCAAGGCTCGGGATCAGTTCGTGATAGACCTGCTCGCCCGCCGCGATATGCATGACGGTGGGGAAGGAATCGTTCGACGACTGGCCCATATTGACGTGGTCGTTGGGGTGGACGGGGCTCTTGCCGCCGCGCTGGCCGGACAGGATTTCGTTGGCGCGGCCCGCGATGACCTCATTGGCGTTCATGTTGGTTTGCGTGCCCGATCCCGTCTGCCAGACGGACAGGGGGAACTGATTGCTGAGGGTGCCGTCGATAACCTCGTCCGCGGCCTGCACGATTGCTGCGCCCAGTTTTGCATCGAGAACGCCGAGTGTCATGTTGGCGGTGGCCGAGGCCTTTTTCTGAATGCCTAAAGCGCGCACGAGAGCGGCGGGCATCTTCTCGGTGCCGATATCGAAATTCTGGAGCGAGCGCTGCGTCTGCGCGCCCCAGAAGGCCTGTGCGGGGACTTCAATCTCGCCAAAGGAATCAGTTTCGACACGGGTAGAGGCAGGAGAGGTCATAGCGGCGGCTTTCATCTGGTTCAAATTCCGTTTCTATAGCTTTTTCAATAGGTTGACGTGGCCCATTTTGCGGCCTGGGCGGGTCTCTTCCTTGCCGTATAAATGGACGCAGGCATTATCCATGGCATAATAGCGGGGAAGCTCTTTCACGTCATCCCCAATCAGATTCACCATGGTGACGCCCGAATGTTGATGCGGCTGGCGCACGGGAAGCCCGCACACCGCGCGGACATGCTGCTCAAACTGCGAGACGGTGCAGGCGTCCATAGTCCAGTGGCCGGAATTATGGGTGCGGGGGGCGATTTCGTTGGCGAGGATTTTGCCGTCCTTCGTGACGAACAATTCGAGCGCGAGGACGCCGACCAGCCCGATCCTGTCCGCAATCGTTTTCGCCATCCGGGTTGCCTGCTGCGCCAGCGCGTCCGGAATAGGAGCGGGGACAACGGTTTCGGCAAGGATATGGTTCTTGTGGGTGTTGAGAGCGATGGGGAACACCGCCGATTTTCCAAAACTGTCCCGCGCTATGATGGCGGACACTTCATAAGCGAAATCGACGATACCTTCTATTACAGCCTCTTCAGTGGATAGTTCTGCCCATGATTTAGAGCTGTCATCACTAATGCTATGTTTTATTTGACCTTTACCATCATAACCGAAACGCGCCGTTTTAATGATGCAATTTGGGGTCCCCCAGCGTGTCATGACTTCATCGATGTCGACGGCCTTATAAGCGGGAGCCCATAGCGCTGTCGGAATGCCGATATCGTTCAAAAACTGCTTTTCTTTCAATCTGTTCTGGGATATCTCCAGCAGGCGATCATCGGGGTAGACGGGCTTGTGTTTCTGCAAAAAACGCACTGTTTCCAAGGGGATGTTTTCGAATTCATAGGAGATAACATCAACTTGATCCGAGAAGGCCTTTAAAGCACTCTGATCTTCGTAATCAGCCTGCGTAACGCGGTCTGTAACGAGCGACGCCGGGCAATTTTCCTCCGGGCAGTAGATATGCGTGGAAATGCCGAGCTGCGCGGCGGCGAGGGCGGACATGCGGCCAAGCTGGCCGCCGCCGAGAATTCCCAGTCTTTTGGATTCTATCTTCATTACAGGCTATTAGCTATATTGTTTCACATGAAAGATTAAGGTGATGGCGGGAATTCCGCGCCTTTGCAAGAAGGCTGTGGAACAATAACCCACATATCCACAGGCGCAAAGACCCTTTTTGACGCGAATGTCGCGTCAATCCCTGCGCGGCGGATTTATGGATTGTGGATATTAACGTTTGCCTGTGGATATTAATCTTTAGGGTTTTCGGCGACC
>DASTUM010000102.1:0-14704 GCA_035759665.1 Micavibrio sp. | reverse complement strand
CTATCCAATTGAGCTACGGGCGCGCGAGGGATCGTTAAGATCGGGCGGACATTACATCAGCCCTCTTCCGTTTTGCAAGCCATAACTTGGAGATACCGCCGTTAAAGTTTTTGTGAATGCTTTGAAAGGGCTTAGGCTCTTTCGCTTGACTTGATGGCTCAATTCGGGCGATTTAAATCATCCGGTACAGGTACGTGTGGCGTCGGGCCCCAAAAGTCATTGGAAAAAGACATGAAGATCAATAAGTTCACAAAATTCGGGATCACAGCGCTGATCGCCTTCGGCGGAGTCATTTCGATGACCGACACGGCACAGGCGCAAATAGATATGAAAAAGCGCCCGTCACTTGTTATCACCAGCGAAAAAACACCGATCGTTACGCCGCGCCCCTCACCGCTCACGCCGGCGACGGCCATGTCCGCAGAACCCGACCGTTACGTCAACCGTCCGGTTTCGACGCCGTCTTTCCCACCGAGCGCTTCCGACATTACACCTGACCAAATCAGCGGCCGTGCCTATTATCAGCCGACGAAAACGGTCGTCGCCAAAAAAGTCGACGAACTGCAATCCGACCTGAAAGACCTGCAAGGCCGCGTCAGCAACCTGTCGTCGCAGTTGAAAGGTGTACAAGGAAAAAACAAATCGATGGCCGCTGAATATAATGCAAGCGTCGCCACGATCAACACGCAATTGCAAAGCGGAACGACGCCGGGCAACCCGCGGCTCGTTGAGAAACTGTCCGTCGCGCAGAACAACCTCGACCGCCTTTCGCAAAGCGTCGCCGACCTGAACGCCATGGCTGTTGAAGCCGCAAACGCCGCGTCGATGGGCTCATACCTTCTCGAAGCATGCCGCTCCGCCTACGGCCTGTCCGGCGCTGTCGAGGAAGACCATGCCGATCTCGCCCGCGTCGAAGACAGTGTCAACACAACGATCGTCACGATCGACCGCGTGCTGAACGAAGTGAACGACGACATTACGCGCACCGCGGCCTATCTCAGCGCCGAACGTTCCAACTTGCGCACGCTCTCCCTTGCTGTCACGAACGGCGATTACTATGGACGTTCGCTTGCGGGACGCCCGTTCTCCAGCGCGCCGGCCAGCACGCTGATGCAGCCCGCCAGCATGACGCAGGCGTCCGCGCTTTCCCCGATGCCCTCGCCCGCGCCGGTGCAGGCCGTTCCGCTGACGCAGGCCCGCCCGCTCGTGAAAATCAAATTCGACCAGCCGAATGTCGATTACGAACAGGCCGTCTACATGGCGGTCAGCGAAGCGATGCAGAAATACCCGAATTCGCGCCTTGAACTGATCGCCGTCAATCCTTCCGTCGGTAACGCCGCGCAGGTCGCCATCGAAAGCACCCGCGCACGCCGCAATGCCGAGATGGTACTGCGTTCGCTTTCGCAAATGGGCGTGGATGTCGGCAAGATCGATCTCAGCACGCAATCCAGTGCCGAAGCCAAATCGAACGAAGTCCATATCTTCATCCGGTAGGCCGTCATGGTGACCTCCAGCCGCATCCTCATCGCAACGATTGTGGCGTTTGTTGTCGTGGTCATCGGGTTCGGTGTTGGAATGCAGGTTCGCAAGGATGGTGAAAATCCCCCGGCCATGGAAGCCGCCGCCGAAGAAATCCCGGTCAACAATAATACGTATGACATCAGCCTGCCCAGCAACGGTGTGCTGCAGGAAACCTATCCTGTCAATATCGCGCCTGAAGGTTATCTCGCCTATGTCAGAATTCCCGTGCGCGACTCCGCCGACATCAAAACCGGGCAGAGGGTTTTTATGTACGACCAGAAAGGGGAGATTCTGGATACGCTGGGCGAAGTCCTTAGCGTCAGCCTGCCGGATGAGGACAAGCTCGTTCTCGTCCAGATAAATCTGAACAACAATCCGGATATCCCGCCAGGCATGATCGCCAGCGGGAAGATCATTATCGATCGTCAGAAAAATGTTGACCGCCTGCCCTTCTCCGCGCTTCTTCGCAGCGAAAAGGGAGAAACCTCCCTTTGGGAAGTGTCGCAAGGGGCGGATGGAGTCTATACGGCCCAGCGCGTTCCGGTTAAAATCCTGGGCTCGAACGAGGTGATCTTTGCAATGGAAACGAAGCCGGGACATTCCAACGTTTTTATCCTCAATCCCGATGACAAGCTGCGCAACAATCAAAAGATCAATGTCCGTAAGAATTATTACCGCCCACCGACACAATATGAAGACCAGCGCATAGAGGCGGTCGTCAACCAGCGCCTGAATAATATCGCTGCAAGCAGCGTCGCCCCGCCGCCGGACATCCTTATCAGCAAGTGCGCCCAGCCTCCGTCCGTCACGCAGGATTTCATTAACAAGGTAAGGGCTTTGTCGGGCGCAGACCCGGCGCAGCCAGGCGTGTCCCCGTAGCTCAGCAGGATAGAGCACAGAATTCCTAATTCTGGGGCCGTGGGTTCGAATCCCGCCGGGGACGCCATTTTCCTTCCAGGCAAAGAAAAAACCCTCCGGTGTGGGGCCGGGAGGGTTTGAATTGTGCGGAGTTATATCTGTGTGGGGAGTATAACCGCTTACTTATGCCTTATGGACTGTGTGGGTCCGTTGTTATGCCTATATATTCCATATGATAACGCCGGCGTCAATACAAACTTTTAAAAAAAATACCAAAAACCTATGTTTTTATTAAGTTTGTATGTTTCCTGAAGTATTTTTTTGATTTTTTGAAACAATATTACAAAAAAAGACGCACTTCAGAATTGATGACTTGCGCGGATGCCGGACAACAAGCGGCGGCTGCCCTCTTCGATAAGGTCATAGACATGCTCGAAGCCTTTCAGGACGCCATAATACGGATCCGGCACATCGCCCCCGCCCAAAAATAAACTTAGCGCCCCGTAAGGCGGCTGCGCAGGGAAGCGGGAAAGTATCCTTTGATGTCCGCCATCCATCGCCAGAATATAATGAAAGCGCGAAAAATCAGCGTCTTCCACCTTGCGGGCGCGTAGCGGGCGCATGTCGACGCCGCGCTTCATAGCGGTCGCCACGCTTCGCGGATCAGGCGGATCGCCGATATGATAGCCGTGCGTACCTGCGGAATCGATGACGAAACGGTCCTCCAGTCGCGCGCTCTGCACAAGGTGGCGAAACACCGCCTCGGCCGTTGGAGAGCGGCAAATATTCCCGGTACAAACGAAGAGGACGCCAATAGATTCCATGGCTTATTATACCCTTGTCAGACAGCCCGCTCCATCAGCTTTTTCTTGACCATTTGACAGGAATGCTTAGGATACGCGGCAAGCGGAAGGTATAGAAATCAAACATGAAAAAAGGCACGACCTTTTCTTTCAAAACCCGCGCAGAATAACCAAAAACCTGTCGCGCGAGTGAGATGACAACGAACGTAATCACAACAGATCTAGCGGAAAAAATCACTGTCCGGCTGGCGAACAGCCCGTCGGAGATCGAGGCCGCACAGCGCATTCGCTACAAGGTTTTCTATGAAGAATACAATGCCGTGGCCGATGAAAAGGCGACCGCCACGCATATGGACGTCGATGATTACGACGCGGTGGCGGATCATCTTATCGTCCTAGACGAATCTTTGCCGCCCGGCCCTTCGCAAATTGTCGGTACATATCGCCTGCTCCGCCGCGCCGTCGCCGACAAATTTGGAAAATTTTATACTAGCGGTGAATACGATATCGCACCGCTCCTCGATTCTGGCGCGCATCTCCTGGAGCTGGGGCGCTCCTGCGTTCTTCCACCTTACCGCACGCGGCCCGTCCTTCAAAAACTCTGGCAGGGCATTGCCCACTACGTCGCCGAGCATAAAATCGGTTTGATGTTCGGATGCGCCAGCCTGCACGGCACCGATGTCGATGCGCTAGCACCGCAACTTTCATACCTTTATCATTACCATCTGGCGACGCCGGAACTGCGCGCCCGTGCGCTCGAATCCCGCTATGTCGAAATGAACTGCATTCCCAAGGAGCAGATCGACGCAAAAAAGATTTTCACCTCCCTGCCCCCGCTGGTCAAAGGCTATATGCGCCTTGGCGCCAGCGTCGGCGACGGCGCCGTGATAGACCCGCAATTCAATACGACCGATGTCTGCATCGTCATGCCGACCCATCTGGTCACTCAGAAATACTTCAAGCATTACCAGCGTGTGACCAACAACCAGATCGTTCTGGACGGCGATTTTGCGGGGCGTATCGCCAGCGCCAAGGTTACGGGTTAGCTCCCATGCGAAGCGTGATCGGCGCGGCGCGGCTCTTTATCTTCCTGCTCAGCGCGATTTTCACCATCTGCTACCAAAGCATCGTCCTGTTTTTCACCAAGGGGCGTTTTGCCTATATCTACCCCCGCGCTTATCATGCCTTTCTATGCCGCCTGTTCGGCATCAGGATCATTGTCGAGGGCGACATCGAAACCGAAGGGCGTGTCGTTTACGTCGGAAACCACATTTCCTATCTCGACATCGAGGTTATCGGCAGCGTCCTGACGGGCTCCTTCGTCGCAAAAAAAGAGGTCGAAAGCTGGCCCATTTTCGGCATCCTCGGCAAGATGCAGCGCACGCTTTACATCAGCCGCTCACCCAAAGACGCCCGGCGCGAAACGGACACCATGCTGGAACGGCTGGAGGAAAATATTCCCCTGATTATTTTTCCGGAAGGAACATCATCAAATGGAATTAATGTTCTTCCTTTTAAATCAAGCTTTTTTGAGATTTTATTAAACAGAAACATTAAGATTCAGCCTTTTACGATTTCCGTTCTGGAAGTCGATGGAAACCCGGTCAAGACCGCCGCGATCCGCGATCAATATACGTGGTATGGAGATATGACGCTGGAACCGCATCTGTGGGCTTTTGCCAAGGGCGAAGGAGCCGTTGTTAAAGTTAGTTTGCAAAAACCTGTGCTATCCAATGAATTTAGCGATAGAAAAACCCTTTCTGCGGCCTGCCACACCGGTGTGGTCAAAGGGCTTGATTTATCCCCTGCCGCAGCCTAGGGTCACAGCGCCAATTCAACCCCCTTCCCGTTTTATGGAGTCGTTATGCAATTCACCCCGGATGAAATGATCAAGGTTCAGGATTATCTCCGCCGCACGTTCGGTAACGAGACGATCGGGGTCAAACCGCGTTCGCAGGCATCGGATTCCATCGAAATCCTGCTTAAAGGCGAGTTTCTGGGTCTTTGCTATAAGAACGAGGAAGACGGCGAGACTTCGTACGATTTCAATATGTCCATTCTGGATATCGACCTCGAAGGATAACCACCGCTTTTCGGCTGATAACAACCCGCCGGGAATTGCTCTTTGCCTAGGCGGGCTGTTACACTAAGCCTATGCGCTTAATCCTTTTTTTCCTGTTTATGACATTTGCTTCCGGCACCGCCCTCGCCGCGCCGCCGCTCATCTTCCGCGATCATGTCAAAGGGCCGCGGGAACAGGAAGCTTTGAATATGCTGGAAAAGACAGCGGGATTTCTTCCCGACCTTCCCTACAGCGTCGCCGCTACGGATTTGAACGGGGACGGCGTCGATGAATGGATTTTCCGGCAAGACCGCGAATCGGGCTGTGAAGCCCGCGCCAATTGCAGCTTCCGCGTACTGGCCCTTAGTGAGGGCAAGCCCATTTCCCTGGGCACGATTTCCGCCCGGAAAATCTCCCTGTCCGACGAAAAGTCATACGGGGTTCGTAAGTTCTTTGCGTATAATGATAAAAACGACGATTTCGAGTATTCCCGCTACGTCTGGGACCCCACAACAGGCATCTATCTGCTCCAATAACCGATTTTGCACCGTAGAGGTTAAAAGGCTTATCATGATACAGGCAGGGATTTTGACAGGAAGGAGCCTTTCGGCAATGCACAAGGCCTGGAAAATGGCCATGCTTGGCACGGTTATCGCAACCGTCCTCATGACGGCGGGCATGACTTCGCTTGCCGCCGATATTCCGCCCGTCGCCCCAACCGAGCCTCAAGCAAAGCATATTAAGTACGGAAATTTTCAAAACAACCTCAACCCTGCCTATCCGCTCGCATGGAAAGTGATGAAGCCTCTGTACAAAGGCTCGCAATACGATATGCCGAAAGAATTTTCACAGGCGCATCCGTTAATCGGCATTGGCGAATTTGATCTGAACAACGACAAAATTCCCGAAGTTATCTCCTTCCCTATAGAGGATGAAGCGGAAGCCGGTATGTTCTGCACGGTAGACAGCGTATGTCCGAATTATGTGATCGACGTCAGCGGGGAAGAACCCGTGCTGCTCGGTAAGATTTCAGCCAGCTCGATCGATCGTGGAGAAAACATCACAAACGGTTTTTGGGATCTAAAGGCATATACGCATGACTGGACGACACCCAGGACGAGCGAATTCGATTTGTATGTATTCGATAAAAAAACAAAATCATACCAAAAGGCGGATGCACCGCCAGCGCCTGCAAAATAGCAACAGGGTCGAATGGGCGGAGAGAGGATGAAATACGGGGTACATATTTTGGCAGCAGGACTTCTGGTTCTGCTCGCCGCCTCTACGTTATCCGTGACCGCCCACGCACAGCAAAGCGTTGTCATCAACCCGCCCACAAGCGCTAAACTCAATCAACCATTCCAGATGCGGACGGCCACGCGCGCTCACCGGGGGCACGACTATCACCTAAGTTGCGGTACAACTGTCAATACGCAGGCCCCCGTTAAATGCGGCGTGGCAGGCGGTTACGGCAATCTCGCAGAAGCCAGCCATGGATGTGGAGTCACCACCCGATACGCTCACTTAAACAATTGCGTAAAAGGCAGCACCAGTGTCGTATCCGGTGGCGCTCGAGGGTCGCAGGGTGCCGGCAACTCCGAAGGATGCCACCTTCACTATGAAATCCGCATCGACAATACAGCCGTCAATCCGGCCAGTGCGTTTGGCCAAAATCTTTGCGATCCCGCGGTCAGACAAAAATTGATTCAAGAAGCCCAAAGCATCCTGGGCGGAAAAGCCGGCGGTGGCGGTGGCATGACGGAAGGACAAACTACCGGAAGCGGCACACCCGGGGAAACAACAACGACGGATTCGAACAACATACAGAGCGTTACCTATATTCCCGGCGGAACGGCGACCAATTCTGGCGCCGGATATTTCGAGGTCGTTCATACCGACGGGCGCGTGACGCATGAAGTCGACCTGCGCGGCGAAGGCATCGCTACAAGTCAGATTCCCCCGACCACGGAAGAATTTATCCAATCCACGAGCAATACCAACAACCCCGTGACAGGATGCGCAACCGATACATGGACGGCGATGATAAACCAGTCCGTTCTGCAAACCCGCCGTGAAATGGCGATCAACCAGCGTTATATCGTCAAGCCCGATAGCGTTATGGCCTACTCATGCCTCTCCGAACAGTTCACGCTTGTCGGCCAACATGCCGGTGTTTTAAGTGAATCCCAACGATGGGCGAACAAACAGGTCGATATCCTCAACGGCAACACGGTAACTGTTACGGTGGACATGGGTTCCAATTCACTCGATGGGGCCATAAACAACGTGGCGACGGAACCGTATGAGTTTTTCCTGCAATCCTTCTATAATTACGATTTCCTCGCAGGGCAGGCGTCGGGCCTTACCGGTAGCCCGGAGGGCGACGAAGACGGCATGTCTCAGTCTCACGCGCCATGCGGCGCTATGAGTAAGGTCTGGCAGATTGCAAAGTGTATGAACGTGACGGACGATCCCCTCTTCCCCAAATTTGAGGAATTGATCAGCACAGATCCGCGCAAATTCCCGTCAAATTACAAATGTAACGATACCGGCATTACGCAGAAGATGATCGACACCGCGCGCGGCACCAAAGTCAAAAAAGACAATGTCGATACCTATCTGGAAATGCTCTATACCGGCGCGTGCCATCCGCCTATTTCGACGGGTATTACGGTGTATCGCCGCGAGGGCGCAGATCAGATTTCCAAAGAGCGCACCTATACCGATGGATTGTGCATAACCATCGGTTGCAGTTACCAGAATACGGGCAGTGGCAATGGAAGATGTGAGGTAAAACAGCCGTAGGCAGGGATCGTTTGCCAACGGGCGTTAATTTTGGGTAATATAAGGTTACAGGGGAAGAATCAGGATTATGGGCATATATCTGAAAATTCTGGCGTTTAGCGCCCTGATTGCCGGCTTATCCGTCACGGTCCAGCCGAACGGCGCATGGGCGCAGGCAGCAGGGCAGACCGGCGGAACGCAAATCGCACCGCAAACCTGCGATACGTATGTCTGGCAAGACATGGCCCAGCGCGCACGGATCGAAACCGAGCGCGAAATCATGCAAAACCAGAACCTGATCTACAAACCGGACAGCGTTCTCACCTATACCTGTTTCGACAGCCTCGCCGCGCATACCGCGGCCAAGGCGGGTGTCCTCTTTACCCATACGAGTTACTGGAACCCCATGCCGCTTCAATGGGGCACGCAATACGGTATGGATACCGCGGTCAACAACGTCGTCATCAATGCGATGAAAACGTATGTTACGAGTAACTTCAACCACGCTTTTCTTGGTGGACGCGGTAATGTCGATGGGCTGGGGCTGAGCAATAACGAAGCGACGGCCCAGGCTTCGTCGGGAAGCTCGTATTCATGCGGAGCCATGTCAAAGGTTTGGGCCGTGGCAAAATGCATAAACTTCCTGCACGGCACCGAATTTGCGAACTATGACGGGTATTATCCGTTCATCAACCTGAAAGGGCAGAATGGCAGTCCCGAAGTAGACGGCTATGAAACTAAAAAGGATGTCCGCAAATATCCCACGGCATGTTCGGGCGATCCCATCGCAGGCAGCTCCTGGCAAGCCGCCTACCGCGATGCGCGCAATGAAAGCGGATTCGGCAACCCCAACAAGGATTACCAATACGGGCAGCCGCTGGATCAGGCATTCAAGCAGGTGCGTGAACGCGTAGCCCCGTACGGAAGCGAAGGTGCCTCATCCTGCGCCCAACCCATTCAGACCGGCGTGACCGTCATCCTTGGCCCCGGCAATTCGGAAACCCATCCGGATGGTGTCTGCACCAACCCCGGCTGCCATTACACGAAAAACAAACAGTGCAGCGCGACATCCAGCAACGGGACCTAACCCGATCCCTACCCTGCGATGCCCCGTCCTAGTGCTTTTGGCCGTTTTCGCGGTATTTCATATACTGAAGAACGATCTGCGCGATTTTTTGCTTATCGACAGCTTCTGCATTTAAAAGCGCTGCCGGCGCCTCTTCCATCATCGGCGGGATGAATTTCTCTTCAGCCTTGAAAACCGTTTCGCGTTCGGCGCGAGGCGCTATTTCCCCCTTCATATGCGGCATCGTTTCCCCGATGCGCTCTTTCATAGCATCCAGAAGTCTGGGGTCGATCTTGGCGCGCGTTTCACGCAAAATCGCCATAGCCCGCTCCCGGATAACCTTGCTGACATGGCCCTTTTCCGCCATCTAGCCCTTTGCCTTTCGGCCAAAACCGCCTATACCTTAAACAGTTAAGATTTCGCGGCTGACTCGTTCATTGTACCGTGAAAACCGCAGGAAAGATAAGGTTTTACGTTTTTACCATGACCGGCCTTCTGACGATTTACCGCTCTTTGACGCTCGCCGGCCTGCCGTTTCTGGAACTGCTGCTGACCTTGCGGATGCGCGGCGGCAAGGAAGATTCCGCCCGACTGCCCGAACGCAAGGGCCGTCCCTCACGCCCGCGGCCCCAAGGCAAACTGGTTTGGATCCACGCCGCGAGCGTCGGCGAGGCGCAATCCGCCCTCATCCTGATCGACGCGCTTGGCCGCCAGTCTTCTAGCCTCAATGTCCTCGTCACCACAGGCACGGTCACATCGGCCAGCCTGATGGAGCGCCGCCTGCCCCCCTTCGCTTTTCATCAATACGCGCCGCTCGACCATCCGGCCTGGGTGGGCGGATTTCTCGATCACTGGAAACCCGACCTCGCGCTCTGGATGGAATCCGAACTCTGGCCGAATACGCTGCTCGAATTGCAGCGCCGCGAAATTCCGTGCGCGCTTGTCAATGCGCGCTTGTCTGATCGTTCGTTCCGCAATTGGAACTTCGCCAAAGACGCGGCCGCGCGGATCGTTTCCTGCTTCCAACTGGTCCTTGCGCAGACGCAAAAAGATGCGGAACATTATCGCGCTCTAAGCGCCCGGAATATCGTCGTCAGCGAAAATATCAAATACAGCGCGGCACCGCTGCCGCATGACGCTCTCGCGCTTTCGGCGCTTAAACTCGCTGTGGGCGAGCGCCGCGCGTGGGTTTACGCCAGCACACATGCGGGCGAAGAGGCTTTGGCCTGCCGCGTTCATAAGGCGCTGAAAGAAAAAATTCCGGACCTTCTCACCATCGTCGTCCCGCGCCATCCGCAGCGGCGCGAGGATATCGCCGGTGTGTGTTTCGAGCATGGGCTGAAATTCACCATGCGGAGCAACAACACGGCTCTGCCGGTAGCACATGACGATATTTATGTGGCGGACACTCTGGGCGAGCTGGGACTCTTTTACACGCTTTGCGATGTCGCGTTTATAGGCCGTTCGTTCAGCGACGACGGCGGCGGCGGGCACAATCCCATCGAGGCCGCGCAATTGGGATGCGCCGTCATGACCGGCCCTAACAACCAGTTCCAGCGCCAGCTCTACGACGATATGCGAAACGAAAACGCGGTGACAGAAGTGCACGGCGAAGAGGAATTCATCACTGCGCTGGGCCATCTGCTTACCGATCCGCAAGCTCTGGCCGCCGCAAAGGAGAGAACAGGAGCATTTGTTGCCCGCAAGGCCCATGTTATCGAAGATGTCCTCGAACAGCTTTCGCCTTTCTTCCAGATACCGGAGGACAGGGATGCCGCTTAAAACTCCCGCCTTCTGGACCGATAGGAATGTTATCTCCACGGCGCTGCGCCCCTTCTCCTGCGCCTATCGGCTTGGCCACAAAATAAAAATGGCGCTGGCACGGCCATACAAAAGCGCGATTCCCGTTCTGTGCGTCGGTGGCATCGTCGCCGGAGGCAGCGGCAAGACGCCCATCGTGCACGCCGTTGTAGATCTTATCCGCGAACAGGGGATTTTCGAAAACCCCGTCATCCTGACGCGCGGCTACGGCGGATCTTTGAAAGGCCCCACGCTGGTGGATTTATCCGTGCATAGCGCGGAAGGTGTGGGGGACGAAGCCCTCCTCCACGCATCCCGCGCCCCGACCGTCGTCGCCCGCAACCGCTCTCAGGGCGCGATGCTGGCCGAAGCGATGAATGCGGATATCATCGTTATGGATGACGGATTCCAGAACCACTCGCTCGAGAAAAGCCTGTCGTTTCTGGTGATCGATTCCTCCCAGGGGCTGGGGAACGGTTACTGTCTGCCAGCGGGGCCTTTGCGCGAACCGTTAGAGGAAGCGCTGCGCCGTTGCGCGCTCGTCATTCGGACAGGCGGAGAAAGCAATTTTCCTGTGCTTGAAAAGCCTGCGGCAAAGGCGGTCTTGCATATCGTGTCGTCGAACGATCATGGAAAATCCTATGTGGCCTTTGCCGGTTTGGGGCATCCGGAAAAATTCAGGCGCACACTGGAAGAAGACGGTTTTAAAATAGCGCGCTTCGTTCCTTTTGCCGACCATCATCCTTATTCCCGCGCCGATATGGCCACCTTAAAGGCTGACGGTTTGCCCCTGATTACCACAGAAAAAGATTTCATGCGCATCCCTGCGGATGACCGGAGCGGCATTGATGTCGTTAGAATCTCCTACAGCTTCGAGACGCCTCAGACGGTTATAGATCATCTTAAAAGGCTCTGCCCATGAGGACTTTGCGCTATTTGATCGAAGCTGGCGTTCTCTGGGTGTCCTTCCTTATTTTTCGTCTTCTTCCGGTAACGAAAGCGTCGGATTTGGGAGGATGGATAGGACGCACTGCGGGTCCCCGGCTGGCGGCATCGCGCAAGGCCGTCACCAACCTTCAAAACGCCTTTCCCGACATGCCTTATGAGGAAGCGAAAAAAATCACCGTCGATATGTGGGACAATCTTGGCCGCGTCATCGCGGAATACCCGCATTTGCAGGACATCATCCTGAACCATACCGAGGTTGTGAACGAAGAGTTCGTTCACCAGATCGGGAAAGACAATCCTTGCGTCATTATCGGCGGGCATATCGCGAACTGGGAATTGCTTCCCTTCTACTTCAATTACAAGATCGACTGGCCCATTACGGGAATCTACCGTGCGCCCAACAATCCCTACGCGGAAAAACTGCTCGATAAATGCCGCAATCCTGAAAAGCGCGGAACCTATGTGCCGAAATCTCAGCAAGGCGCGCGCGACCTCGTCAAAAGCATCCGCAAAGGCGAGCGCATCGCCGTTCTGATCGATCAGAAATACAATCAGGGCATCCCTGTTGAATTTTTCGGACGCCCCGCCATGACCAGCCCGTCTTTCGCACAACTCGCAGAAAAATACGATTGCCCCGTTCTGCCATTTCAGGTGGAGCGTTTGAAAGGCTGCAAATTTCGTGTCACGCTCCATCAACCCTTCCGCACCGAAGGCCACCCCACCGATCAAATCGTTCTTCAGGCGCACACGCTTCTTGAAGACTGGATCGCCAAAAGGCCGGGACAATGGTTGTGGCTCCATCGCCGATGGGATTCCAGAGCGCTTCGATAGTTTTCATAATTATTAACGATAACAGAACACTTGCGATTTCAAAGGCGATTGCCTTACAAGTAACCTGCTTTATTTCTTAAAAAATTACAGGCGGCGACGAACCTATGACACAAGACTGGGCTCCCACGACTTGGCGCGACAAACCGGCAAAACAGCTGCCGGACTATCCTGACGAAGCCAGATTGCAGGCGGCGGAAAAAACCCTTTCCGCTCTGCCCCCGCTCGTCTTCGCCGGAGAGGCCCGCAATTTGAAAACGCAGCTGGCGCAAGTCTGCGCAGGAAACGCGTTCGTCCTGCAGGGCGGCGACTGCGCGGAAAGCTTCGCCGAATTCGGCGCGAATAAAATCCGCGATACATTCCGCGTGCTTTTGCAGATGTCGATCATCATGACATTCGCCGGCTCCATGCCCATCGTCAAAATGGGCCGCGTCGCGGGACAGTTCGCCAAACCGCGCTCGGATGACAAGGAAACCAAAGACGGGCAAACGCTCCCCGTTTATCGCGGCGACATCATCAACGGCATGGACTTCAACGCCGACACGCGTATTCCCGACCCGGAGCGGATGGTAAAGGCCTACAACCAGTCCGCCGCCACCTTGAACCTGCTCCGCGCCTTCGCGCAGGGCGGCTATGCCGATCTTCAAAAAGTCCATAACTGGAACCTGGATTTCATTCACGGGTCGCCTTTGAGCGAGCGTTATGAATCGATGGCTGCCGAAATCGACCGCGCACTCGCCTTCATGCGAGCCTGCGGCATTTCGAGTGAAACCGTTCCAGCCATGCGCGAGACAGATTTCTATACCTGTCACGAAGCGCTGCTGCTCCCCTATGAACAGGCTATGACGCGCGTGGATTCCACGACGGGAGACTGGTACGACACGTCATCCCATTTCCTGTGGATTGGCGCGCGCACAAACCAGACCGATGGCGCGCAGATAGAATTCGTCCGCGGTATTAAAAACCCTCTGGGCCTGAAATGCCCGCCGAATCTCCATGTCGATACGCTCCTACGCTCCATCGACATCATGAACCCGGACAATGAGCCGGGCCGCCTATCACTTATCACGCGCATGGGCGCAGGTCAGGTAGTCGATAAACTTAGCCCGCTCGTGCAGGCCGTGAAGAAAGAAGGCCGCAACGTCGTCTGGATCTGTGATCCTATGCACGGCAACACGGAAAAATCTTCGACGGGGTATAAGACTCGCCGCTTCGACAACATCCTGTCCGAGGTGCGCGACTTCTTCGCCGTTCACCGCCAGAATGGCACGCATCCCGGCGGCGTTCATTTCGAGTTGACGGGGCAGAACGTCACCGAATGCATCGGCGGGGCGGAAAAGATCACAGCGGAAGATTTATCTTCACGCTATCACACGGCCTGCGATCCGCGCCTCAACGCCAACCAGGCCCTTGAGCTTGCCTTCCTCGTCGCCGACGAATTGAAGGCCGCCAAGGCGGCATGATTGCGGGGCTGACCATAGCCATCGCGCAGGTGAACCCGGTCGTCGGGAACATCGATTACAATCTCGGTCTTGTCAGAAAGGCGCTGGAAGAATCTAAAGGCGCGGACATCGTCGTTTTCCCTGAACTGGTCGTCAGCGGCTATTCACCCGAAGACCTGATCCTTAAAAAATCCTTCGTCCGGCAATGCATGGACGCGGCGCAAAAATTCATCCTGTCGTGCAGAGATATGCCCGCCTTCATCCTGACCACACCGTGGCTGAACGGCGACGACACGTACAACGCCGCTCTTTTCGTCGAAACAGGCGAAATCAAATCTATCGTTTATAAAAACAATTTGCCGAATTACGGCGTGTTCGATGAACGGCGCGTCTTCAAATCCGGCCCGCTTCCGGAACCCGTGGAATTCAAGGGCCGCAAGATCGGCATTCTGATCTGCGAGGATATCTGGTTCGAAGAAGGCGCAAAGCACCTTAAATCGCGTGGCGCGGAAATCATTTTATCTCCGAACGGAAGCCCTTATTCCACGACCAAGCGCGAACGCCGCCTTGAAATCGCGCGGGCGCGGATCAA
>DASTUM010000101.1:0-15497 GCA_035759665.1 Micavibrio sp. | reverse complement strand
CCGGTGTTGCGGGTCATGGCGAGTTCCAGCGCTTTCAGCAAAGCTTCCGACAATTCGAAATCTTCCTGTTTCAGGGCCAGTTCGATGGCGAAAAGAATGCGGTCGCTGAGGCGGTCCTGATTTTTGATGAATCCGAGCATTCTTTATACTTTCTAGAAAGGTTTCAGGTTTTCCACGGTGGCGATTTTATTCTCTTCCACCATTTTGTCAAAGGCCGTCAAAAACGCATTCCTGTATGTGTCCTGTTCCATCAGGATTTCGTGGTTCGCGCCTTCGATTTCAATCATCTGGCCCTTGGGCAGTTTTTTGACGATTTCGAAGATGGCGTCGTTGTCGACGATGGCTTCCCTGCCGGCCACGCCGATCAGAACGGGAATGCCGATGTTTTTAAGGAGATCGGAATCGCGCAGTTTCCGGCATGACTTCAGGGCCTGAACGACCCAACCGAAAGTGACGTTGCCGACCTGTAATTCTGCGTCGGTCATCGACCAGTGTTTGTGAAGCGCGTCGCGGACGGCGTCGCTGGAGAATATTTCGGAACCGTCCCCCTTGCGCATGGTTTCTGCCCAGTCGCTGCCTTTGAAAATGTATTTTTTGCCGACCAGCGGCAAGATGTAAGAGATGATGCCAGCCAGAAGGCGCATCGGCCATTTGAAATTATGAATGCCGAAGAACGGCGCGGTAAAGGCGGCAGCGTCGAAATATTTCGGATGGTTGGCCAGAAAATGGAAGCCGATATTCGCGCCCATCGAATGGCCGAGCATTATGAGCGGAATGCGGCCGCGATCCGGATGGACGGCGGAGGGTTTGATGTAGTCGGCGACGAGTTTGTGAAGGTCGGAAACGTCTTGGTCGAAGCCGTCGGAATGGCGGCGTTGCGGAAATTTCGCAAGGCGGCCCGAGCGTCCCTGATATTGCCAGTCTATGAACCAGAAGGCGTAGCCGCGATCCAGCATGTCGTGCGCGACCTCGAAATATTTTTCGGCGAATTCGGACAGGCCGCCAAGACAGACTATAACGGCGGAGGGCGGTTGATCCCGTTGCGGAAAAACGGAGCCGTAATGAATTTTATGGCCCGTTTCATCATTGACAAAGGAATGCGTGCGCCAGCCCGCGGGGGCGAGGAATCGTTCGGGAAGTGTAACACCCATTAATTATTCCATCGATTTGACGACGTTCTCCGTCACCTTTTTCGCGTCGCCGAGCAGCATATAGGTGTTGTCGGCGTAGAAAAGGGGATTGTCGATTCCCGCATAACCGGAGCCGAGCGAGCGTTTGACGAAGAAGACCGTCTTGGCTTTTTCGACGTCGAGAACGGGCATGCCGTAGATCGGCGAGGAGGAATCGTTCTTCGCGGCGGGGTTCGTAATGTCATTCGCGCCGATGACGAAGGCGACATCGGCCTGGCCGAATTCACGGTTGATGTCTTCGAGTTCGAAGACTTCGTCATAGGGGACGTTCGCCTCGGCGAGAAGAACGTTCATGTGGCCGGGCATACGGCCCGCAACGGGGTGGATGGCATATTTTACTTCCACGCCTTGGTGTTTGAGGGCGTCGGCCATTTCACGCAGGACGTGCTGGGCCTGCGAAACGGCCATGCCGTAGCCGGGGACTATAATGACCTTCGAGGCGTTCTTCATAATGAAGGCGGCGTCTTCGGGAGCGCCGACCTTGGGCTGCTTGTCGCTGTAATCCGCGCCGCCGCCGCCGCTCTTGCCCGCCTCGCCGCCGAAGCCGCCGAGAACGACGGAGAGGAACGAGCGGTTCATGCCCTTGCACATGATATAGGACAGGATTGCGCCGGAGGAACCGACGAGCGCGCCCGTGATGATGAGCAGGTCGTTTTGCAGCGTGAAGCCGATGCCCGCCGCCGCCCATCCGGAATAGGAGTTGAGCATGGAGACGATAACGGGCATGTCGGCGCCGCCGATCGGGATGATGATCAGAATGCCGAGGATCATGGACAATGCGACGATGGCCCAGAAGAAGGTCGGCGCCTGCGTCGCGCAGAGCATGATGATAAGAAAGACGAGGAAGCCGCCGAGGCCCGCATTGATGACATGCTGGTTCGGATAGGTGACGGGTTTTCCGGGGATGAGCCCCTGAAGTTTGCCGAAGGCGATGCATGAGCCAGTGAAGGTGATCGCCCCGATGGCGACGCCGAGCGACATTTCTATAAGGCTGCCCGGTGCGATTTCGCCGCGGAAGCCGATGCCGTAGGTTTCGGGATCGTAGAAGGCCGCGCCCGCGACGAGAACGGCGGCAAGGCCGACGAGGGAGTGGAACGCCGCGACAAGCTGGGGCAGGGCGGTCATGCTGATCTTTTGCGCGATGACGGTTCCGATCGATCCGCCGATGACGAGTCCGAGTATCGTCATCCATATGGATTGCTCTGCATTCATAAGGACGGCCATGGTGGTGCCGATCGCAACGGCCATTCCGACCATGCCGCATATGACGCCGTTTCGCGCGGTTTCAGGATGTGAGAGCCCGCGCAACGCGAAGATGAAGAGGACGCCGGAGACGAGATAGGCGAGGGACGAGAGTGTTTCCATGGCTCGTTAAGCTTTCTTTTTGAACATCTGGAGCATCCGGCGGGTTACGATGAAACCGCCGAAAATATTGATCGAAGCGAGAATCACGGCAAAGAATCCCATGATCTTCGAAGTGGTAAATTCCACCGGGCCGGCGGCGATGATAGCCCCGACGATGATGACGGAGGAAATGGCGTTGGTGATGGCCATCAGCGGCGAGTGCAGGGCGGGCGTGACGCGCCAGACGACGTAATAACCGACGAAGCAGGCGAGAACGAACACGGTCAGGCCGCTCATGAAGAAATAATCAGCGTGGCTGTTCGCCGCCTCGGCCACGTAGTTGCTCGCGGTCAACGCCATCTGGGCGGCCTGATCGGCAAGCGCCTTCGCCTGGTTGGCGAGGTCGGTAGCGTTTTCGGAGAGGGAATGTTGCGCGGGGGCGACGGTGTCGGTCATGGCGGCGATCCTTTAGGCGGCTTCGGATTTGGGGACGAAATTCGGGTGGATAATTGATCCTTCCCTCGTTAAGGCGATGCCCTTCACGATGTCGTCGTCCCAGTTGATGGTAAGCGATCCCGTTTCCTTATCGATGACGAGGTTCAGCAGGTTCAGTATGTTGCGCGCATAGAGCGAGGAAGCGTCCGTCGCGAGGCGGCTCGGCACGTTTTTGTGGCCGACGATGGTAACGCCGTTCTTTGCGACGACCTTCCCGGCCTCGGAGAGTTCGCAGTTGCCGCCGCTTTCGACGGCGAGATCGACGATCACGGAGCCCGGTTTCATCGATTCAACCATCTTTGCGGTGATCAGCCTGGGCGCGGGGCGTCCGGGGATCAGCGCGGTGGTGATGACGATGTCCTGCTTGGCGATCGTTTCTTCGATGAGGGCCGCCTGTTTCGCCTTGTATTCGGCGGACATTTCCTTGGCGTAGCCGCCAGATGTTTCGGCGGCCTTGAATTCCTCGTCCTGCACGGCGACGAATGTGCCGCCGAGCGATTCAACCTGTTCTTTCGAGGCGGGGCGGACGTCGGTAGCCGCGACGACAGCGCCGAGACGCTTTGCCGTGGCGATGGCCTGAAGGCCCGCAACGCCCGCGCCCATTACAAAAACACGGGCGGGGGCGATAGTGCCTGCCGCCGTCATCATCATCGGAAAGGCGCGGTTGAAATGTTCGGCGGCGTCGAGAACGGCCTTGTATCCGGAAAGGTTGGATTGCGAGGACAGAACATCCATCGCCTGCGCCCGGGTGATGCGGGGGACGAGCTCCATCGAAAAGGCGGTAACGCCCTTGTTGGCGGCGGCCTTGAGCAGGTCGGCATTTTGATAGGGGGCGAAAAGGCCGATCAGGACGGCGCCTTTTTTCAGGCCTTCGAGATCTGAAAGGCCGGCTTGCACCTTGAGAACGATGTCGGCGTCGGCCACGGCCTCGGCATAGGAGTTCGCAATGGTGGCTCCGGCATCTTCATATAACTTGTCGGACAGAGAAGAGGCGGCGCCAGCCCCTTTTTCAATAACAAGTTTTGCGCCGAGCGCGGCGAGCTTTTTTACGGTTTCCGGCGTGGCGGCCACGCGTTTTTCGTAATCCGCAATCTCTTTGGCGATGGCGATAATGATGGCCACTGGATGCTCCTGTCCGTCTAACGAGTTGGAAATCTTGGAGAAGATTGCAACAACGCAGAGTTTTTGTGAAGCCCCGCGCGCGAATTGTTTTGTCTCTATCAACAGCCAAAAACCCCGCTTTGGAACACTTGCGTAAAGTGCTGAAACTGTTAAGATTCCCGTAGCAATGTTTTTGTGACTCCCTTCCTATTCTGGAAAATAACTCGATGATACGCCGCCGCCATCTTATGTATGCCCTGACAGGCGCACTCTGTCTTGCGATTCCGCGTACCGCAGATGCTGAAACTTTGCGGGACGCTGTGAGCGCGGCCCTGGCAAGCCATCCGGGCATCGAGATTGCCGCCGCGCGCAAGCAGGCGTCGACCGCGGAAGAGGAGCAGGCGTTTTCGAACTTGTTCCCGCAAATCAACACGACCGCGACGGGCGGACGCATGTTCGGCAATAACAGCACGTCACGCGGCCTGACCGTTTCGCGCGGCGAGGCTTATTCGTGGCTATGGGAAGGCAGCGCGTCTATCACGCAGCCGATCTTCAATGGTTTTGAGACTTATAACCGCATCGATGCGGCGGAGGCACGTTCGAGCGCCGCCGATTTCACGCTGGCGGATGCAAAGCAGGGTGTGGCACTGCGTGCGGCGCAGGCGTTTCTGAATGTCATGAGGGCGCAGGAAGCCTATGCCAAGACATCGTCCTATCAGGACAAGATCAAGGATTATCTCTCGCGCATCAATGCGATGGTGGAAGGAGGCGCCGCCGATGAATCCGAAGCGGCGCAGGCGAAGAACATCCAGTCCATGCTGGAGAATACCGTCGCCGAAATGGACGGGCAGGTGAAGCTGGCGCTGGCCGATTACAATGAGGCCGTCGGTTCCATGCCGAGCGGCGAACTGCGCAACGACAACACGCAGAGCGTTCTCGCGTTTAAAAGTGTCGATGAAGCAGTGGGGTATGCGAGCGGCAACCATCCGCTGATTCTCTCCGCGCAAAAGAGCCTGGACGCGGAAGACGATGAAGTAAGCGCGGATATCGGTTCGATGTTTCCGAAGCTGGATGGCGAGCTTTCCTATCTCAAGCGCGATCAGAAGGAAGAAATCGGCGGCGAAGTGGAAGACGGGCGCGCGGTTATGCGCCTCAACTGGGGTTTTTCCACGGGCGGCGGCCAGCTTGCGAAAATCCGCCAGTCGAAGGCGGAGCGATCAGAAGCTCTGGCGCGCATCGCCCAGACGCAGCGCGAGATCGAGCGGGACGTGCGCCGTTCCTATGTGGAGTATGAAACCGCGATGAAACAGCGCGACCTGGCCGCGAAGCGCACGGGTGTAACGAGGGATTTGTTCCATACCTATGAGAAACAATTCGAAGCATCGAAGGTGCGCCTCTTGCAATTGATGCAGGCGGAAAACCAGCTGTTCACGGCGGAACTGGAACAGATTAACGCGAATTACCGCGTGACGATGGCGGAATATACGGCGCTCGCCAGCATGGGGAATCTCGTCGGGGCGTTGCATCTCGACGGCTCCGCCGCCGCGGCGGCTTCGGCGCCTGTACCGGAAGAAAAAACCGCCGGAGTGGCGTCGCAGGATGTTTATCCGCAGACGCAAATCGAACCCCCGCCCACCGCAGGTAAGTGATGAAAGATGCCAAAAGTGTCGATCCGCTTTTGTCCTGCCTGGTCTTTTTGACCGGGCGTTTCGGCCATGCGAAATCGGCGCAGGCGATCACGGCGGGGCTCGCCTATGACGATAAGAACATGGGGCCGAACCTTTTTTGCGAGGCGGCGGAGAAAGCGGGCCTGAAGGCGAAGATCGTCTATCGCGATAAAATTAAAAAGATCAGCGCCCCCGTACTTCCGGTCGTCCTGACGCTTAAAAACGCGCAGGCTTGCGTGCTTTTGAAAATAAGTGGGGATGAGCATTCGGCCCTGATATGGTCTCCCGAAACGGGGAGCGAGCGCACGGTCAGGCTGACCGAACTGAAACAGGATTACACGGGTTACGCGATTTTCGTGCATCCGCGCCCCGAATTCACCGATCCCGACGCGCCGCACGCGCAAGATGCCAACCGCCACTGGTTCTGGGGGCCGATGTGGGAAGTGCGGGATGTTTACTGGAAGGTCGGGATCGCTGCCGTTCTGATCAACATGTTCGCGCTGACCAGCCCGATTTTCATGATGAATATCTACAACCGCGTCCTCCCCAACCATGCGATGGAAACGGGATGGGTGCTGGCTATCGGCGCGATCACGATCTTTGTCTTTGATTTCATCATGAAGACGTTGCGCGGCTATTTCATCGACATTGCAGGCCGCCGCGTCGATGTGATTGCCGCGCGCCGGATTTACGATCAGTTGATTAACATGAAACTGGCGGGTCGTCCGAAATCCGCAGGCGCGTTCGCCAACATGCTGCGCGATTTCGATTCCGTGCGGGATTTTTCGACGTCGGCGACGATGACAGGACTGATCGACCTGCCGTTTACGATGCTCTTCCTCCTGGTGATCTGGCTGCTTGGCGGCAGCGTCGCCCTGATGCTGGCGGGGCTGATCGTTCTGGTTATTATCGCGGGGTACGCGCTGCAGGTGCCGCTGCGCAATTATGTGCGTAAGTCCACCAAATCGGCGGAAGCAAAACACGGTCTGCTGGTCGAGACGATTGCCGGGCTGGAGACGATCAAGGCCATCGGCGCGGACGGACGCCTGCGCGCTCGTTACGGCGATCAGGTCGCGGAGAATGCGCTGTATGCGCAAGGATCGCGCTTTGTTTCAGCGCTGGGCGGGAATATCGCGGCGCTGATGCAGCAGATCGCGTCCATCGTCATCGTCCTGATCGGCATGTATATGGTGAGGGACGGGGATATGAGCGTCGGGGCGCTGATCGCCTGCGTTATGCTCGGCAGCCGCGCGATTGCGCCGATCGGGCAGATCGCGAACCTGATGAGCCGTTTCCATGCCGCGCAATCGGCCATGAAGACCATCGATAACATCATGGCGAAACCGGTAGAGCGCCCGCTCGATGCGCGGTTCCTGCACCGCCCCGATCTGAAGGGGAAAATTTCGCTTAAGAATGTGACGTTCTCTTATCCGGATTCGCAGCGTAAATCGCTGGAGGGCGTTTCTTTCTCGCTCGAGGCCGGGGAGAAGGTCGGCATTATCGGGCGCATCGGGTCGGGCAAGAGCACGATCGCGCGCATGGTCATGGGGCTTTACGACCCGCAGGACGGCACGATGCTGCTGGACGATACGGATTACCGCCAGATCGACCCCGCCGATCTTCGCCGCAACGTCGCCTATATCGCGCAGGACGTGGTTTTGTTCAGCGGCACGATCCGCGACAACATCACAGCCAGCGTTCCGCACGCGACGGAAGAGGAAATCCTCGATGCCGCGAAACTGGCAGGTGTGCATGATTTCGTTTCGCGCCACCCGATGGGGTACGACGCGCCGGTGGGCGAACGCGGGGAAGGTCTCAGCGGCGGGCAGAGGCAGGCAGTTGCGCTGGCCCGCGCCATGCTGCTCAAGCCCAGCGTTTTCGTGTGCGACGAGCCGACGAACGCCATGGATGTGCAGGCGGAACAGGCCTTCACGAACCACATCGCGCGTTATTCGAAAAACAAGACGCTGATCCTGATCACGCACAGGCCCCAACTGCTGCCCGTGGTCGACCGCCTGATCCTGATGGATCAGGGGAAGGTGATTGCAGACGGGCCGCGCGATAAGGTGATCGAGATGATTTCCCGCGGCGTGGAGGTTCCCAGATGAGCCGGAAGGACGAAGCCGAAGACATCGAATTCATGGAAGAGCTGGAGGCGGCTGTCCGGCTAAAGCCTTCCGCGACTTCGAACCTGATGCTGGCGAGCATCGGGGCGCTGGTCGTTATCATGCTGGGCTGGATGTCGTTTTCTCAGATCGACGAGATTACGCACGGCGAGGGGCAGGTCGTTCCCTCCAGCGAAATACAGGTTGTGCAGAGCCTTGAGGGCGGCGTACTGAAAGAATTGCTGGTGACCGAGGGGGACGCCGTTAAAAAAGATCAGCCGCTTTTGAAGATCAGCGACGTGGCTTTCGCGTCCGAAGAGCGCGGAACGGCGGCGAAACAGGAATCGCTGCTGGTGAAAAAGGCACGGCTGGAAGCGGAAGCGAACGGGAAGCCCCTTCAGATTGCCAAAGAGCTTGCCGAAAAAGTGCCGAATATCGCCCGCAACGAAGAGCAGCTTTACAATTCGCGCCAGCGTGAACTTGCGAACGCCAAGGATATCCTCAATAGCCGCATAGCCAGCGCCGAAGCAGAGCTATCGGAAGTCAACGCCAAGATCACGCGCCTTACGCAAAGCCGCAAACTGGTTCAGCAGGAGCTTGAGATTACGCGCAAGATGGTGGCGCAGCGCGCTGTTCCCAAGCTGGATGAAATCCGCCTGGACCGCGAAGTGAACGATATCGGCGGCCAGATCAACGAAGCCGAACAGCAAAGGCAGGGATTGCAGGCCGACCTCGCCGCCGCCCGCAAGGAGCGCGAAGATCAGGAAAGCAAATTCAAATCTCAGGCGCTGGGTGAATTGAACGACGTCCAGACCCAGCTTTCGCAGTTGAACGAGAGCCTGACGGCCATCGGCGACCGCGTCGACCGTTCGGAGCTGCGCAGCCCCGTGGACGGCATCGTCAACAAGATCGCGCTCAAGACGATCGGCGGCGTGGTGGAGCCTGCCATGAAGCTCGTCGAGATCGTCCCGACCGACGACAAGCTGAAAATCATCGCCCGCGTGCCGCCGAGCGATATCGCCTTTCTGCATCCGGGGCAGCCGGTAAAGGTAAAAATTTCCGCCTATGATCCGCAGCGTTACGGCGCGCTTGACGGCGAACTGGTTCGGATCGGCGCCAACAGCGTGACGGATTCCAAGGGCAATATCTTCTTCGAGATCGAGGTGCGGACGAAGGAGAATTATCTGGGCGATAAAAACGCGCCGATGCCGATTACGCCCGGCATGGTGGCGCAGACGGAAATCATCACGGGTGAGCGTTCGATCCTCGGCTACCTGATGAAGCCCGTCCTGCGGGCCAAGGACAGGGCGTTGACCGAGAGATGACGAAATTCCTGATCCATAAATGGACTCACTTTCTTGTGCTGCTCGCCCTGCTTGCCGGGGCGGTTTATTTTTCGGGCTCCAATCACGAGCTGCGCAAGCGATTGCAATACGCGACCTTCGATACGTATAACAAATTCAAGCCTCGTCCGCCGTCGGAACGGGTGGCGATTGTCGATCTGGACGAGGAATCGATCAAGGAACTCGGCCAGTGGCCGTGGCCGCGCAGCGTGATGGCGGAACTGGTCGCTCATTTAAAAGAGCTGGGTGCGAAGGTTATTGCCTTCGACGTCGTTTTTGCCGAGCCTGACAGGACATCGCCGGCCCGCATCGCCCAGACCCTGCCGGGCGGGGAGGTGTACGATCCCGTGAAGGCGGCGCTGGAAGGCTTGCCGGACAATGATGCGATTTTCGCCAGGGCGATCGAGGAAGCAGGGAATGTCGTCATGGGATTCACCCGCGCACGGCCAGAGGAAACGCTTCGCAAGCCGTATCAACTGGCGAAGCCGACCTTCCTGATGAAAGACAAGAGCGCTTTTATGCGCGATACGTTCGCCGCGCCGGGTGTGGCCGAGAACCTTCCGGAATTTTCCATGGCTGCGGCGGGGAACGGGAGCTTTATGGCGACGCCGGATGTGGACGGGATTATACGTCAGGTGTCATTGCTGGTGCGGTATCCGCCGGAAAAGACGGCGGGGTTCGAGCCGGAATTGTACCCGATGCTCGGGCTTGAGGCGCTGCGCGTCGATGTGAACAAAAAGGCGCGATTGATGGTGCGTCAGAACAGTGAAAAGGGGCCGTTCGATACGCGCTACGACATCAAGGTCGGCGACGCGGAAGTTCCGATCGAAAGTAATGGAAAATTGTGGGTTTATTACCGCCATATCGGGCAGGAAGAGTATATTTCAGCGCAGCGCCTGTTCGATCCGGTGCAAAAAGACGCCTTGCGGGACAGGATCAAGGACAAGATCGTTTTTGTCGGGACGAGCGCGGAAGGGCTTCGCGATATCCGTTCGACGCCGCTCGATATTTTCGTGCCGGGCGTGGAAGTCCATGTGAACGTCGTCGAACAGATATTGCAGGGCCGCTATCTGAGCCGCCCGGACATCATCGTCGGGGTCGAGGCCGCGGTCATTGCTTTTGCAGGCCTTCTGATCATTATTTTCGCGCCGTTCATGAACGTAATCGTGCTGGGCATCCTTACCGCGGGATTGATGGGATGCATGTTTTTGGGATCATGGCAGATGTATCAGGACATGGGATTGCTGCTCGATCCTATATATCCGAGCGTTGCGCTGTCTTTCTTGTTCCTGGTTTCGTCGCTTCTAAGCTACATTCGCTCGGAGGCGGAGCGGGAGCAGGTGCGCCAGGCGTTCGGGTTGTATATCGCGCCGTCGTTCATGGAAGAACTGACGAAATATCCGGATAAGCTAAAGCTTGGCGGCGAGGTTCGCGATCTAACGGTCATGTTTACGGATATCCGCAGCTTTACGGCGATTTCCGAACACTTGACGCCGGAAGAATTGATCCAGCTGATGAACGACTTCCTGACGCCGATGTCGGATCTCGTCATGGCCAACCGGGGTACGATCGACAAATATATGGGCGATGCGATGATGGCGTTCTGGAACGCGCCGCTGGACGACCCCGATCACGCGCGCCATGCGTGCCTGTCCGCACTGAAAATGAATGAGGCTCTGATTCCCGTCAACGAAGGCGTCAGGGCGCGCGCGGAGAAGGAGGGGCGCAAGCCCGTCCTGCTGAACGCGGGCATCGGCATCAATACCGGTCCGTGTTCGGTCGGCAATATGGGATCGCGCCAGCGGTTTGCCTATTCGGCGCTGGGCGATACGGTAAATCTGGCTTCGCGGCTAGAGGGGCAGACCAAAACCTATGGCGTCAGCATCATGCTGGGGGAGGCGACACTGAGTCTGGTGCAGGGCCTCGCGACGCTGGAGCTTGATCTTCTCCGCGTCAAGGGTAAGGAGAAGCCTGTGCGTGTCTACACGCTGATTGGCGATGAGGCTGTGGCGGTCAGCGAAGCTTTCAAGTCCTGGAAAGCGGCTCATAACGGGTTTCTGGCAGCTTACCGCGCTGCCGATTTCGGAGCCGCCGAACAGGCTTTGAAAACCGCGCGGGCGGCGGCGGGCGGGCAAATGGAAGGATATTACGACCTTTTTTCGGCGCGCATTGCCGCATTCGCAAAAAACCCGCCGCCAGGGGACTGGGACGGGGTTTTCGTCGCGACGGAGAAATAATTCGCGAGTTTTTATTGCGCGTCCACTGTGATCGCCTGATCGATGATCAGCGTATAACCGCCGATCTTGAAGGTATCGTAGCCGCCGCTGGAAGAGTCCAGGCTGGCCGTTGTCGTGCCGCCTGCCGCTTCGTTTAGGAAATTCAGGACCTGATCGCTTTCCGTTCCGGCAGTATAACCGTCGCTACCGTCGCCGTCGGTCAAAACCAGAGCGGATGAATAGCTGCCGCCGTCGATTTTCAAGGTGCCGCCGTCGCTCGATTTCATCAGGTTGAACAGATTCTCCATGGTAAGGGTAAGCGTCAGCCCGTCAGCCCCGTATGCCAGTTTTTCAATACCGGAAATTTTTTCAAAGTTGACGCCGGTAAAGTCCAGATCGGCCATGGCGCGGATGCTGTCACCCGACAGGTTCGGGTTGCCGCCGCCGTCAATTCTTGCGAAGTCGGTATTGTTAAGAACGAATATGTCGGTGCCGCTGCCGCCGCGCATGCTGACATCTATGTGGCCATTGTCATTAAACGTGTCGTTCGTTTTCGTGCCGACGAGGGACTGACCGTCGCCGCTGGCGGTGGCGGACGTTCCCGCATAATTTACGGCGCCGGTATCGCGCCCATAGACTATTGCAAGGCCGCCGTTACCCGCAGTCGCGCCGTTGGCGTCGGGAAGCCCCATGGCAAAATCGTCATAGCCGTCGCCGTTGATGTCGCCGATGCGGCTGATATCGAGATCGCCGCTGTTCGCGAGGCTATAGGTAAGTTCCAGAGCGAAGTCGGGATTTTTCAAATCCGCCAGAGTAATGTCCGACGACCATGAATCTTTTCCGTACACGACGTAGGCGTGTGTTCCGTTCGCATCGCCGAAGGACAGGGCGAAATCGTCATATCCGTCGCCGTTGAAATCACCGACGCCGCCCGCGCCGGTCAGCGTGTATGTGGTATCCGGAACGTTCAGGGAGACAGTGGCGCCCGTTCCTGAACCGGCGCCGAAAACGATCCGGCCTGAATTGTAATCCCCGCCGACCAGCAGGTCGGAGTAACCGTCATTGTTCAGATCGCCCGCATAGTCGACTTCCTGCCCGAGGAGCTGGCTCCCCGTTCCGCTGACTGTGATCGGGGTGCCCATGGTGTTGCCGCCTGTATAGATATAGGCAAGACCGGCGTTGCTGTTATCGTAAGGAGCCCCCACGGCAAAGTCGCTATAGCCGTCGCCGTTAAAGTCGCCAATGCCCGAGACGCTGCTGCCGAATCCATCGCTGCCCGTCTGGCTGAGGGATATGCTTTCCGCTATCGGGCTGGTATATGGGAACGAGCGCCCGGCGAGAAAGAAAGCGGTACCAGCCCCAGGGGCGCCGGCAACAATATCGGCATAGCCGTCATTGTCGAAATCGCCGACGCCGCTGACGGATTGCCCAAGCATGCTGCCTGTGAACACCGAAGTTGCCATGCTGGCATCCGCCAGTACGGTGTTCATATCGGCACCGCTGATAATCGAGATCGTGCCGGAGGAGGTTTGGTTCGTGTTGTTTTCAGGCTGTCCGATCATAAAATCTTCGATGCCGTCGCCGTTGAAATCGCCGATCCCGGCAATGGTGGTTGTGTAGAAAAGATTTCCCTCTACCGGAGTATGGTTGTCAGGAGTCAGCGGCGACAAGGAGGTCAAATTCGCAGATGTGAATTCCGTGCCTTTGCCGTAGAGAATGTAACTATGGTTTTGGCTGGTGGCGCTCGTATCGTTGCTGAAAGCGAAATCGTCGAATCCGTCGTTGTTTATGTCGCCCAGAGCGGTGATCGTATATCCGATCTTGTTGTCTAGCGTGTCGGAAACGATGGCAGCGTGGTTTCCGGCAAGGTTTACGTCGAGATTGATCGTCTGGGCGCCCTGATGTGCGTCCGTGACGGTGGTGCCGAATGTCTGTGTTTTCGTTTCGCCCGTAGTGGATGTAGCCGTTACGGTGAACCCGCCGAGCTGTAAGACGCTCAGGCTTTCGCCCAGATTCTGGGCGCCACCCGACGATAAGGTTATTTTACCTGTCAGAGGATCGATATCGAAGTAATTGTTCGGTGAAGTGATTGCATAGGTTACGCTTCCGGTCGTTCCGCTGCTGGAAACGGTTCCGATCACGACGTTGTCCGATGTAAGGTCGTTGAAAACGCCGCCTGCGAGGGTCATCACCAGTCCGGCCACGGGCTCGGTGAGCGTAGGCGACGTCTGTTCGTTCGTAACCGAAGGTGGCGGCTGTGTCGCGTCGGCGATGCCTGTTGCGGACGAGGTTGTACCGGAAGACGGGGACGAGCCGGTGACGGGTGCAGGTGCGGATGCCATGTCGCCGGTGCCGGATGTGGCGGTGGAAGGCGCAGCTGTGGAGGCTGAGCCTGTGACGGTGTTCGTTCCCGTCAGGCCGCCAGACGGATTGCCCGATACGGTTTCCTGGGAAGGAAGGCCGGATACGTTGCCGTCCAGTGCCGCGATTTCAGGTGTGAGCGGTGCGGGCGCGGGGGCTGTGGCTGTGGGTTCCGCAGATGTAACGGACTCATGCTGGGCAGTTGTTTGCGTTTGCTGGGCGGTCTGCGACGGCGTCGCGTTTTGTGCCGCTTCGCTTCCCGAAGTGGCTTCCGCAGGAGAAGTGTCGTTGGAAGGCTGCTGAACGGACGATTGTTCCCGGGCGGCGTCGTTGACGGTGCTGAACAGGCCGGGATTGACATCGCCGATGCTGTGGAAACGCTGGCTGATGTCGTTTGCGGGAACGACGCCGATATTTGTAATGTGATCGTGGAATCCGTGCAGGCTGACAGTTTCGAACTGTTGCGAAATAACGGTTTCCATCAGACCGTTTTTAACGACGATGGCGCCTTCCATAACGGTGATTTTGCTTTCGCCCGTGGGATTGATGTCGCCAGCTATGACCGTTCCGCGTATGCCAATGGAACCGACCGGCGTGTCGATGGACACATCGTCCGGGTCATCGCGTCCGATCAGGCCGCTGGTGAACACAAACAGGCCGCGAAGGACGGAAAAATTCGTGGTGCCGCTTTCGGTAGCGGGATCGAACGTATATTCGTCGATGGAGAGGCGGGCTTTTTCGCTCACGGCCATGCTGGTCTCATCGATGAAGACGATGTTGACGGCGCCGGAGGCGTCCGTTTCGACGATGTCGCCCTGATAAACCGGCGTACCGATGGTGATGTTCTCGATTGTGCCGTCGGCACGCGTGACCGTGGCGCTGCCTTTGACTTCCTCGACTGCGCCAATGGGGCTTTCGTCGTTTGCGCTGTCATGAGCGGCGAACTGGAGCGGCGAGCGGGAAAACGCATCGACCAGGTTGGGAGTCAGCGTCGCGCCTTCGGCAGAGGTAAGGACGGGGGCGGGGTCCGCTGAAAAATATCCTTCGATGACGACTGTTTCACCATTGGGAGCCTGGAGGATAAGGTTTTCGCCCTCGCGGGTCATTTTGGCGTCGGCTATGAAATCGGAAGAGGGAAGGTCGATACGATCCTGCCCGTCGGCATGGAATGTAATGATTTCCTGCGCGTTTTCCGGATTTTGCGTTCCAGAGCCTGTTTCTGTTCGTGCCATGCGTACCCCTATCCCCACAAAAGAATAATTCGTCGCCATGCCAAAACAGGTCCATGGTGACCTTAACAGTGTACAGCCAAAGCCTTAAAAAGAATTAAAAATTGTTTGTAATTTTAGAGAAAAGAGCTGCTTAAAGCAGGGGTTTAGCCGACTTTTCCTTCTTTGTGCCAAAGGATTAGTTTGTCCGTGATCTCTTTTTCGGAATGGGGGCGGGAAAAGAAATAACCCTGCGCATGGCCGCATCCCATGCTCTTGAGAAGTTCGGCCTCTTCGGCGTGTTCGACACCTTCAGCGACAATTTTCATGTTCATATTGATGCCCAGGGCGACGATGGATTTTACCAGCTCCCTGGAGGTTTTGTCCTGAAGCATGTTGCGCACGAAGCTCTGGTCGATTTTGAGCGTGTCGATCGGATAATAGTGCAGGTAGGATAGAGAGGAATA
>DASTUM010000100.1:0-10008 GCA_035759665.1 Micavibrio sp. | reverse complement strand
CGCCTTTTCGAATCCCGACCCCGAAGCTGCTCACCACTCGAATGACAACGATACGGTGGCGGAACAGACCCGATCGGCTCTGAAACAGATAGCCGGGCTTTTGCAGGACGAAACGCTGCCGCCGGAGATAAAAGAAAAATTGGCGGCGCTTTCCCAGGAAATAGCTGCCGCCTTGCCGGAAAAGAATTTCGCGTCGCTGGAAACGGCGATGACGAGCGTTAGGGAAACGCTCGTGGATTTTGCTGCGTCAGATTCCATTTCGCCGCAAACATTCCGCGCCGTTTCCGATATTCTTCCCTCTATCGTCGTTGCTGAAAAACAAATCGGCGAAGCCGCCGCCCTTCCTTCTGCCGCCGAAAATGTGAAGCGTGAAGCCCCGGACGCATCCCGGGCAGACCCGGCGCAGATCATGAACGATTTGAGTCTGCTCGCCGCAGGAAAGATCGAAGTCATTCTGCAGGATGAAACTGTCGCGCCAGAGATCAAGGAGCGTCTGCGCGAAATCGCCGGGACGATGGAAGCGGCCAGCGCAGACAAGGATTTCTCTAAATTCGCCCAGGCTGTGATCGTTATGCACGAAGCCATGAGCGATCCCGCCCTGCCGCAGCCTCTTGCCGATTCCACCTTCAATGCCCGTGTCGTGTCGGTTCTCGCCGCGATTACGCCGGAAATCTTGAAATCATTGCCCCCGGATATGCAGCAACCCGTTCTTGAAATGCAACGAAGCATATTTGCCGCGAGCGCCCGCGAAACGGTTTTGGGACAGCAAATGATTGCGATCGGTCATGATAAAAGGCACGCATTGCAGGATCTGATCGAAAGCTCCGGTCTTTCCGACACGGAACGCCAAAAAATGATACGCGAACTGCAAAGCGGGCAGGCCAGCGTTGAGACATTGCGTAATATCGTCAACCGGGTAGAAGCGACGACGCCCGGCCTGGATACAAATGGCATCCGCGCAGAGGTAAGCGGGCTGGTTCAACGCGCCGTGCAGGATATGAGTGTTCGCACCTATACGGTCGCCATTGATCCGGCCATAAAAGAGCGAGTTCTCCCGGCGCTTGCACAGCTTCCCCTGCCGCAACCCATGCTTCGTGAGATCGTCGCCGCAGGCCCTGTTTCCAAGCCTGTGCTGGCCGCGGTTATTGCTGCCGCCGGTGAAAAACGCTCGCCGGAAGTTAATTATTATATCAAGAAAGCGACGAGGCAGCTCGCAAAAGAACAGGCGAAGCCGATTGTCGAGTTGCATAAAAAATATCCGATTCCGGGAATGACGCCGCGCGACCTGAACGATTTGAAACAGGGGAATTCCATTTCTGCAACGCGTATGAAAAGGATCATGGAGAATCCGACAGTCCCGTTGCCGGTGCGCAGGAAACTGGAAGAATATCAGGTCGTGCAAAACCAGATGGCGCCGTATGTCTCCCCAAAGACGATCCAGCGTGAACTGGTTCAAATCCAGCAGGTTTTGATGCGCACCAACCTGGCCTTGGCGAAAAGCGTCGAGACGTTCCAGCAGCGAAATCCCGATGCCACCGCGGCGGATGTAAACAATTATATTGCGGCCATGCCGGAGCGGACGCGCGCTCATTTCGATGAGGCCGCCGATTATGTCAGCCGTCATTCCAGCGAGCAGGGTTTTGTGCCGAAAAAACCTGATGAAGCTGTGCAAATGCTCATAAAGGCATCATTCGAAGCGGGCCCGCATGAAAAACTTTTTCTGGATGAGATGGCGGAGCATATCCGGATGGGACAGCCTATTGTACGATCCGATCTTGACCGGATAGCCGATGTCGCCAACTTCGATATCCACGATCATAGCGTTTTTTCAGAGATGATGACGCCATCCGATGAGAAAAAAGGCGTTTCAGGTATTTGCTCCACTCCTTGTAAAGGCGGGGATTGCAATGCTTGCCGAAATGGCCTTGTCGTAGCCTTGAAAAGAGACGGCCCGGATGTGGGCGCGATGGCGAGTGTGGAGAACCTCGGTTATAGCTTCACATAATGATATCTGATTTATTTATTCAAAAATAAAACCGATTCTGGATATTTCAGGGAAACGGCTGCGCATCCGCGTGGCGATGGCCGATTTTGTGCCAAGTGAGCCTGCTTCGCATCCGCTGGAACAGGCTTCGCCGAGGCCTATCGTTAAAAGCCCGCTCTTCGTGTTGAATTCGACCACGTGTACTTTCCCCCCGTGCTGATCCACGGTTTCGGGTTTAATTTTTTGAAGATGGTTATTCATTTTGCCGGCGATATCCTTCGCGCTTTCGGAAGACGATTCCGGCTTATCGCTCATGTCTCTCAACAAAGCAAATCCGTTCTGCAGCAACTTGCTACTGAGATAGTTATTTACAGCCTTTTCAACCGTGACCGCTCCGCCGCTTCCGGATTGTTTGTCCCAGTCGGAAGAATTTTTTAAAAAGACAGCGATATGGTCATGCCCTTCGAAAGGATACAGGCGCACTTCGGTGGCTTGGTGCAGCCCGAAAATCCGGTCGGCCATCATAAAGCCCCCGTTGTAAGCCTCGGCTGCGGATTTGAAAACATGCAAGCTTTGAAGTGATTGGGGCCTGCCGGCAATTTCAAACCAGCGGCCTTCAGGATGGCCGGGATTTGCTTCGACTTTTATTGATGCGCTCATTCTACTCGACCTTCTTTGCTAGGCAGCTTTCGGTTGTGGTTCTTGTCTCTTCTTGGGCGGCTGGTTGTCCTGCGGCTCAAGATAAAGATAACCCTCTTTCATGATATCATTCACTGCTGCACGTATCTGCAAAGAAATCGTCAATTTTTCCGACTGGTCAAGCTCCGTCCCTGGGGGGAGATCCCGTTCGCTGACCCGCTCGCTGGCATAGCTGATGTTAAGATTTTTACAGGCCAGCGCCAGGATGAAACGTTTGACTGGGTCGGTCGTGTTGCCGAAATTTATTTCGTTCCACCCCGCAGCTTTCGCGTGTTGCACCAGAAGAAAGCCAGCGGCGACCATTTCATAGATGGCCCGCTTGGCGTCATCCTCGCTTTTTCCCATCAGGTCGGCGGACGTCATAAGGTTTGATGCCGAAAAAGTTTGAACCTTGCGCTTTTCGTCGCCGGTGTCGGCTTCATAATACGAAATGCGGATGTGATCGAAGGAATTCACGATGGCGGGAACGGTCTTGCCGTCCGGAAAATGCGCGGTCGCCATTTGTGAGCCGGTGATCAGTTTCGTCAGGAACACCGATGGCACCATGACCTTTTCGTTTTTGTTGCCTTCAACGCCGTAATCGAGATCCGTCACATACGTGATGTAAGCGTTGAAGCGGGTCTGCATGGCCCTCTTGAAGGCCTCCATGAGACGTATGCGGTCGCCATAATAGGTGCGGTTTTGAATCTCGAAATCGTCTTCGATGGGGTTTCCCCATTTGTCGGTTCTTTTCGTAGCCATGCGCGGCGCTCCAAGTGATAACGATTATCAACTAGAGGCGGGCGGCCAGAATTGCAAGGAAAAAAGGCTGTTTCAGGCTTTCTTGTCGAGGAGGCGGCTCAGTTCTCCCGACATTTCATTTGCCGTTTTCAGGACGTTCATGTTCGCCTTGTAGCTGAGCTCGGCGATCTTGAGGTTCACGGCTTCCTCGGCGAGGTCAACATTCGGGGTGCCGACCAGCCCGTCCGCGTCCGCGAAGGGCGAATCGGGCGCGTAGGCGTTCACGAATCCCGGCTTTTGGGGAATGTTGGCCGCGCTCACGCCGCCGCCCGGCATGGCCGTCTGCACGGTTGTCAGGGCCCGATATGGCTGGTTGGGGCTTGAGGAATCTAAAGACCCGGCGCTTCCCATATTGGCGATGTTGGCGGCGCTCGCCTCGACTTTCTTCGAGGCGGCAAACAGGCCGGTTAAAGCAGTGGATATGGCACCAATCATCTTTATAGGATAACATGAATCCGATAAAACTAGTGTTAAGAATAGGTCTTACCGAAAGAGCGGCCCATGCGTAAATCCGGCGCAAAAATTAACCTTTTGATCTGTCTGGCAATTCTGGCGGGCGCGTTCGCCGTGCCGGCGCAGGCCGAACCCAAGCCCTGGATGCTGGGCTGGTGGCCAGGCCATTGGGAATGGGCTGAATATAAGAATTTCAATCCGCATCTCGAAAGAGGCAAGGACACACAAAACCAGCAATGGCGCAATGAAGACTGGTACGTCCAGGACTGGGTATCGCAGCACAAGAACGAATTCGAACTGATCGACGGTTTCTTCCGCGCTGATATTCTGCGCAAGCAGACGGAAGACGACGATGTGCCCGTTCTGATCGTGGGGCCGCAATTCTACCGCCTCGGCGGGCTGGACAAACGCCGCGTCCTCACCACGCTCGATTCCGCCTACGGCATCACGGATCGCGGTACGCATCCGGTGATCGTCCTCAAGGACTGGCACACGAAGCGCGAAATCGGCATGTTCGACAAGAACGGCCTGACGCTGGAATAGTTCTTTCCTAAAGACCTTCGGTTTTCTGAACGATTGCACGCGCCTGCCGGGCGAGTTTTTGCTCACGGTAGACGATGAAGACGTTGGAAGAGATGATGATCGCGCCCCCGATAAAAATGGTTTCATCGGGCCAGTCGCCCCACACCATCCATCCGAACAGCGTTGCCCATATGATCCCCGAATAATTGAAGACGGTGACGATGGACACTTGCGCGTATTTATAGGCGGTAGAAAGCAGGAGCTGCGCGGCAACGCCCGCAAGGCCCAGCCCGATGATACAGGGAATATCGGCCGCATTCGGCATGGTAAAGACGAAGGGCATGGGGATCAGCGAAAGTACGCTTCCGATAAAGACGAAATAGAAGGTAACGGTTGCCGGTTTTTCGGTTTTGCCGAGTGCGCGCAGGATGATCTGCAATATGGCCTGCATCGCCGCTGCGGACAAGGCCAGCGATACGCCGTGCAGGTTTGCTTCTCCCGTAGGCTTGAGCATCACGATCACGCCCATAAACCCTATAAGAACCGCTCCCCAGCGGTATTTTCCCACGCCTTCGCCCAGGAAAAAATACCCCAGGACGGGGATAATGAGCGATGAGGTAAACAGAAATGCCGTGGTGTCCGCCATCGGCATGGCGGCAAAGGCAGCGAAAGTCAGGATAAGGCTGATCGTCCCGCCGATGGAGCGAATGACGATGCCTTTCGGATTGCTGCGGATCGCCAGTATGTCTTTCCTGCCCATGACGTAGATCATAAAAAGCATGGGAAGCATGGCGATGAAATTCCGGTAAAAGGTAATTTCGACTATGTTTAGATGTTCCGAAAGCTTCTTGGCGAAGACGTTCATCACGGCGAACATGAAAAAGGCGGCAATCGCGCAACCCATGCCAAGGATCGGATGATCCTGATTTTCCTTGGTTTCCGCGGCTGTCATAATGCTAATCCTCTATTCAGCTTATTGATGGTATAATGAGAAAGAGGAGTGGGGTAAGCCCAAAACGAAGCATGGTAGGAATTATTTCAGGCGCAGGTTTGAACCCGCGTACGATCGCAAGCCTGAAGGTATCGCAACCTTCGGCGGCGGGGCTGCAAGCGGGATTGACGGCCGCCGAAAGGCAGCTTTCGGATATCGTCGATATCGGTGCGACCGCCAGGAAAAACGCACAAAATGTGCGCAAGCTCGATGCCTATTTGCGCCTTTTCAACCGGGCGCTGGATTATTTCAACGGGCGCTTCAAGCGCACCAACCCGCTTTTCACCAAAACTGAGGTGGAATTTATCCTGCCTAAAAAGAAGGATTCCCTGAAGATCGACGTATAACGGTAAAGAGTTGGTAAAAATCCCGCAGGGCTTTTAAGCTCTTGTCTTGAACTTTTGCACCATACACTATGTTTGTAGTCTGCAAGGAAAATCGGAATGAGGATCATTATGCGTAAATCGACAGTTTACATGATAGGCTTCGCGCTTGTCGCTCTTAGCATGGCGACGGCTAAGGCCGAACCTGCGGTCAGCACGACGACTACGACTGAAATTCAATCGCCGGACGGAACGACCACAACCGTCATTGCCCCGGGCGCCGCGGCGCCACAAGCCGTACCGGCCCCCGCCGCGACTGCTGCCACCGGAACGACCGTTGTCGTCGATCCTCCCGTGGCGATAGACGCCATCACCGGCAAGCCCGTATCGAACACGACTGCACCGGCACAAAAAGACGAGTCTCTGCGCGATCGCGTACGCGACAAGATAGAAAAGAACAATTAAAAAAAGGCCGGTTCATCCGGCCTTTTTGCTGTCGTTCTTTTATTGTCCGGCGCCTCGAAGGGCGGCGAGAAAATTCTAGTTCTTCGCTTTATCGACCAGCTTGTTCTTACCGATCCAGGGCATCATGCCGCGCAGCTTCGCGCCGACTTCCTCGATCGGATGCTTCGCCTGCTCTTCGCGAATCTGGACGAGGCGGGTAAGACCTTCCTTGTTGCCGCCCATGAAGTCCTGAACGAATTTTCCTGACTGGATGTCCTTAAGGATGCGTTTCATCTCTTCCTTGGTTTCGGGGGTAATCACGCGCGGGCCGGAAACATAGTCGCCGAATTCCGCCGTGTTGGAAATGGAATAGCGCATGTTGCTGAGGCCGCCTTCATACATCAGGTCGACGATCAGCTTCAGTTCGTGCAGGCATTCGAAATACGCCATCTCCGCCGGATAACCCGCTTCGACCAGCGTTTCATAGCCCGCCTTGACAAGCTCGGATACGCCGCCGCACAGAACGGCCTGTTCGCCGAACAGGTCGGTTTCGCATTCATCCTTGAAAGTAGTTTCGATGATGCCCGAACGCCCGCCGCCTACGCCCGCCGCATAAGAAAGCGCAATGTCTTTCGCCTTGCCGGACGCGTCCTGATACACTGCGACGAGGCAGGGAACTCCGCCGCCTTTTTGATATTCGCCGCGCACCGTGTGGCCCGGGCCTTTGGGCGCAACCATGAACACGTCGAGATCCGCGCGCGGTTTGATAAGCTTGAAGTGAATATTCAGCCCATGCGCGAAGGCGATCGCTGCGCCTTTTTTAAGATTGGGTTCGAGGTCTGCGTAATAGATGTCTTTTTGCAGCTCGTCGGGCGTCGCGATCATGATGACGTCGGCCCATTGCGCGGCGTCCGCCGGCGACATGGTTTCGAAACCCGCGTCTTGTGCCTTTTTGTTCGTGGAGGATTCGGGACGGAGCGCGATACGCACGTTCTTCGCACCGGAATCGCGCAGGTTTTGCGCGTGCGCATGGCCTTGCGATCCGTATCCCAGAACGGCCACGTTCTTGCCCGTGATGATGTTGAGATCGCAATCCTTGTCGTAATAGACGTTCAGATTGCCGAACTGCGCCGGGGCGCTGCCGGCTTTGGCAGCCGTGTTGTTCGTGGCCATGCGTTCATTCCTTATTTTTATGTGTTTGAAGTACCGTAGAAAAGCATCTCAGGCTTGAAAAATCAAGTTTAAGCTGGTTTTCACTGAAACGAAAAACGGCGGCATATACCGCCGCCGTTTAAATTCACCAATGCCGAGCGATGTTATTGCCCCATGGCGGTATCGACATGTTCGGTCAGCTTGAGGAAGTCGTTCATGCTGCCTTGGATCGTGCCGTCCTTTTTGCCGACCAGCTCGTCGTTATAGACGACCTGCTCAAGCAATGCGGCGTGAGTCGATTTGAACGAACCCCATTGTTCCGAGAACAGACACGATCCTTCATGCGTGCTATCGGCGAAATCGTCGTTTTCGACATAGGTGAGCTTGATGCGGCGATAGACGCTGCCCATCGTTTTCTCGGCTTCGGCGCTCGACGCCTTGACTTCCTTGATGGAACGCGGGGCGATCATGGCCTCGACGGCAGCCTTGCAGCCTGTTTTCATCTTTTCGTCGGCCTGTTCCTGCGTTACGCAGCCTGCGAGGGCCAGAACCGAAATGCCTGCGAAAGCGAGTGCGAATTTTTTCATATGAGTTTCCTGGTTTAAATGGCTTTTGCGCCCCGCGACATTGCGGCAACGCCTGTGCGGCTGAGGTCTATCATACCAAGTCCACGCATCAGGTCAATGAAAGCATTGACTTTTTTCGTAGAGCCGGTGATTTCGAACACATAGGAATCGGCTGTCGAATCGAGCACGCGGGCGCGGAAAATATCGGCGGTGCGAAGGGCTTCGATGCGCTTTTCGCCAATGCTGTTGACTTTGACGAGCGCCAGCTCGCGCTCGACATGCGCGCCTTCCAATGTGAGATCGCTGACCCGGTGAACGGGGACGAGGCGGTCGAGCTGGTTTTTGATTTGCTCGATAACCAGCGGCGTGCCAGAGCAGATGACCGTGACGCGCGAAAGATTGTTGGCGTGGTCGGTTTCGGCAACGGTCAAGCTCTCGATATTGTAGCCGCGCCCCGAAAACAACCCGATCACGCGGGCGAGAACGCCCGGTTCATTGTCTACGAGAACCGACAAAGTATGGGTTTCAACGCGTAAATCTTTCGGACCCGAACCGTAGACGCTTTGTGTGCCAGCTTGTTTTTTCTTAACCATGCTAAGGATTTAAAAACAAAGACGCCGTCCTGTCTACCGCGTTGTTTATTGACATAAATGTATGCCAGCACCCGTCTAATACGAGGCGAGATGTTCAACCTGCAAGGGTTTTCTCGGCGGCACAGGAAAATCCGCTTTTCCTTCCAGAAGGCCGACCTGCATGAATTTGTCATGAACATCGAGGTCGTCGATGGCCTCGTAGGCGTTGATAGCGTTGTATAAGGTGGCCAGGAACATAAGCGCGCAAAGCCACAAAGCCATTTTAAACACCATGACTCTTCTCCCTATTTTTTCGTGTAGCCCCTTCTAAAAGGTGAACAAAAATAAGGCGGGAATAGTTCCGGTATGCAGATTCGTTATACCAGCTTTTTGTCGTACTGGCTGGGGTCTGCCGAAAGAATCATTTCGTTGTGCGCCTTGCCGCTTGGAATCATCGGGAAGCAATTTTCCTTCTGATCAACGCAGACGTCGACGATGGTGACGCGGTCCGTCTTCATCATCTCGTCGATGACTTTATCGAGTTCCGCAGGCGTCGTCGCACGCAGGCCGATGCCGCCATAGGCTTCCGCCAGCTTGACGAAATCGGGCAGCGATTCCGTATAGCTTTGCGAATAACGCTCGCCGTGCAGCAGTTCCTGCCACTGGCGGACCATGCCCATCCACTGGTTGTTGAGAATGAAAATTTTGACTGGCAGGCGGTATTGAACGGCTGTGCTCATCTCCTGGATGTTCATCAGGATGGAGGCTTCGCCTGCCACGTCGATGCAGAGCGCGCCCGGATTCGCCATTTGCGCGCCGATCGCGGCGGGCAGGCCGTAACCCATCGTGCCGAGGCCGCCGGAGGTCAGAAAACGGTTCGGTTTTTCAAAGGGCAGGAATTGCGCCGCCCACATCTGGTGCTGGCCGACTTCGGTGGATATGATCGTATCGCGCCCGTCTTTTTTGATCGCGTCGCGCAGTTTTTCCAGCGCGTATTGAGGCTTGATGACGTCCTTGCTGTTTTTATATTGCAGGCATTTGACGGATCGCCAGTCGTCGATCTGCCTGTTCCACGCTTTCATCGCATCTGCGTCGGCCTTAAAGCCGCGGGCTTTCCACACCTTCAGGAGCGCCTCGGTTGCCTTGCCCGCATCGGCGACTATGCCGAGATCGACATGGACATTCTTGTTGATGGAAGACGGGTCGATATCGATATGTATTTTTTTCGAATGCGGCGAGAAGCCTTTGAGCGCGCCGGTAACGCGATCGTCGAACCGCGCGCCGATGCAGATCATGACGTCGCAATCATGCATCGCCCAGTTCGCTTCGTAAGTTCCGTGCATCCCGAGCATTCCGAGCCATTGCTTCTCCGACGCGGGAAACGCGCCCAGCCCCATGAGGGTCGAAGTAATCGGGAAGCCGGTAGCGCGGACGAGTTCGATCAGCGCTTCGGATGCTTTCTGCCCTGCGTTGATGATGCCGCCGCCGGTGTAGAAAACCGGACGCCTGGCGGATGCCATCA
>DASTUM010000099.1:0-4399 GCA_035759665.1 Micavibrio sp. | reverse complement strand
CCGCATTCTTTTGCTTGCGTTCGCCCTTCTCGTGATTCTCCCGTCCGCCGCGATGGCGGATCGCGATCATCCCGAAGACGGTACCCATCAAAGCTCCGGCCATTCGTCCGCTGACGATAACGGCGGCCAACGCCACGATGGCACGGATGATGAAGACTCTCAGGATGACGGACGCCTTCATTCATCCGGCCATCACGAAAACGACCCTCGCGATGGTGACCGTCACCGCCGTCACGGCGATCGCAGCGGCCGGAACGATTAACCTGCCGCGTGTTACATAAAATCGAAAAACCTCGCCTCCGGCGGGGTTTTTTGCTATGATGGAAACGTAATCCCGACATCGCGCCGCCAGAAAATCTTGACCAACATTCCACCTGGAAAACCCTGTTGGTCAACATGGTCATCATGGTCAACATTTACGTTTTCCTTGCCTTTGTCGCCCGCCGCCACAAAATGAATGTTGGTCAAGATTCGGATGGGATAGACATAACTTTAAAATCCGCCTACGCTCTGCTAAAGTGATTCTGAAAACGTTATTCTGCGGTTGATTCCCTCATGCGGCTGAAGTCCTTCACGGCAAACACGATGAAAGAAGCGATGCAGATGATCCGCGAAACTCTCGGCGAGGACGCGATCATCCTCGAAACGCGTGAGGAAAACGGCGGGCGCTCCGTCCGCGTCACCGCCGCCATCGACAAAGACACCGAAGCCACCATGCCCCGCGCCGCGGAAGACATCGGCTTCGACGACTGGTCGATGGAAACGGGCAATATGGATGTGGCGCAGGAAATTGGCGATATCCTCCTCCGCCACGCCGTGCCCGACAACCTGATCGACGATCTCGTGGCGCAGGTGAACACGATGGGCCTTCCCGACACGGGCGAAGCGATGCTCAACGCCCTGCAAACGCTGTTTTCGTTTAAACCATTGCCGACAAAGACTTACGGGCGCCCGTTAATGTTGGTCGGCCCGCCCGGCGCAGGCAAGACGCTGGCCGCCGCCAAACTCGCCGCACGCGGCGCACTCGTGGGTCAAAAAATGGCCGTCATCACCACCGATGTGATCCGCGCCGGCGGCGTGGAGCAGCTCGAAGCCTTCACGCGCCTTATGAAGATCAACCTGCAAAAGGCTGGAACGCCAAAAGAAATTAAAGATAAAGTTGGTCAGATCAAAAATGTTGACCAGATCGTGATCGACACGGCGGGCGTGAACCCGTTTGACCCGGAATCGGTGAAACTCCTCGCCCGCATGATCGCGGCGGCGGGTTGCGACCCCGTCCTCGTCCTTCCCGCCGGAATGGATGCGGATGAATCCGGCGACGTCGCCCGCGTCTTCGCCATGGTCGGCGCGAAAAGCATGATCTCGACCCGCATCGACGTCGCCCGCCGCCTCGGCTCCGTCCTGTCGGCGGCGCGGCTGGGTGGCCTCAATCTTGCAGAAGTATCTAATACAGCGAAGGTCGCGGACGGTTTAAGCCCGCTTTCGGCCAAGCGTCTTGTCCACCTTTTAATGCCCCGCGCCGAAGATGCGGGTATCGCCAAAGTCAGAAAAGCAGGATAGAATCCGATGCCAGAGATGATCGCAGAACGCAAACCCGAAGAAACCCGCCCCGCCCCGCCGCTTTTCCGCACGGGATCGAACATCATTGCCGTGGCCAGCGGCAAGGGCGGCGTCGGCAAAACGTGGTTTTCTATAACGCTGTCCCACGCGCTGGCGAAGGCAGGCAAAAAAGTCCTGCTTCTGGACGGCGACCTCGCCCTCGCCAACGTGGATATCCAGCTCGGCGTGATGCCCAAGCGCGATCTCAACGACGTTGTCCGCGGCCGCATGGGGCTGGACAAAATCATTCATCGCTACGAAGAAGGCGGGTTCGACATTATCGCGGGCCGCTCCGGCCACGCGCTGCTCTCCTCGCTCCCGGCGCAGCACCTGACCCTGCTCCGCGACCAGCTTCTGGAAGTCGCTGAAAATTACGACGCCGTGATCGTCGATCTCGGCGCGGGCATCGACCGCACCGTGTTCATGTTCTGCGCCACCGCGTTCAAGACGCTGATGGTCGTGAATGAAGAATCCACGTCCCTCACCGATTCCTACGCCATCATCAAGCGCGGCAGCGCCTCGGGCCTGTCGAAACGCATCAGCATCGTGGTCAATCAGGCCACGAACGCCACAGACGGCGAAAAGACCTACAACACAATTCGGAAAGCCTGTGAAAACTTCCTGCGCCTGACCCCGCCGCTCGCGGGCATCATCCGCCAGGACACGCGCGTGAAAGAGACGATCCGCCACCAGACGCCGATCCTCATTCGCTCTCCCAACGCCGACGCGGCGGAGGACGTGCAGAAAATCGCCGCTTCGGTCATGGCCGAACTGGCGACATCCAGGAAAATGGCCGCCAGCGCCTAAATCCGCAGGACGCGTTAAGGATTTGATCTTATAATGGAATCATGACCGACCCGTCCGGCATCAAACCGATCGCAGGCAACCCCGCCGCTCAGGCAGGCGGCAAGGGCCAGGTCGTGCAGATCGTCAGCCTCCCCGAAGGACTGGAATCCAACGCGCGCGCGATACGCCTGCAAGGCGAAGTGGTCCGGCAAAATCAGGACGGCACCGTGCGCGTGAACACGCCCGAAGGCGCCATCGATATACAAGTGCGCGGACGCCAGCCGCAGGCGGGGCAAAGAATAGAAATCGACATTCCGCCCGGCAATCCGCCCAAACAGGCGAATATCCGCCCCGCGCCCGCACAGGCGCCACCGCCCGCGCAACCACCGGCCACACCGCAGACACCGGCCCCGGCCCCGGCATCGACGACACCGCCCCTGCCCCAAACGCCGCCCGCGCAAGGTCAACCGGCACCGCCGCCTCCGGCAACAAGTGGCACAACGCAACCATCCACACCGTCACCGACTCAGCAACCGCCGCCGCCGACCGCGCCCGCAGATAACGTTCAGGACGCGTACATTCCTTCGCAGCCGAAACCGGCGGCACAGACGCAGCCGCCCCTCCCACCACTAACGCCGGGCCAGACCGTGAAGCTCGCGCCCTATATACCGTCACCGCAAACGCAAGCCGCGCCCCCTGCGCCTTCGCAAGCGCAGATTTTGCCCGATGCGCCTATCGTGCAAGACAACATCGTCCAGAGCGTGTCGATGCGCGCAGGACTCGCCGCGCAAAAAACCGAAGGCAATCTTATCACCACGCTGTTGAACGCCGTGAAATCGGCGCTGCCGCCATCGGTTTTGCCGCAGGGAATGCAGACGGTACAAAACGCGGCGGTCGCAAAAGCTTTACCTACGATGCCGTCCGCCGCGTCGACCACGCCCGTTTTGCAGCCTGTGCCGTCGGCCTTTTTCGAACCTGTCGTTTTGAACGCGAAGATTTTGTCGCTGACCTTGCCATCCGGTCAGGTTTTGACGCTTCCGAACGCAACGCAGAGTGTGACGCCGTCAACGGCAACCATCGTTCCGAACGGGCCGATGACGCCTCAGCAATCCGTGCCTTCGATGACCGTGACGGTGACCGAACTCACGCCGCAGCAGCAACCGATCATACAAATTCCGATGGACCGGAAAGACGCGGTGCAGAATTTCTTCCTGCAAGCGCCACCCGCCAGCGTCCCCGTTGGCACGCAGATTACGTTGCAGCCGCAGCCCGCCGCCGCGCCCACCTCCTCCGCTCCGGCCCCGACCGATATGCCGGACATTATGATTGCGCGCCCTGTGACGGGTCTGCCGATCGCGCCGTCGCCTTCGCAATTGCCGCCCGCGTGGCGTGCGCTGCTCCCGCTCATGCAGCCCGCGTCGCTCTGGCCCGCGATGGATGAATTGTTCCAGACTTTCTATCAGGCGACGCCCGCCGCCGCGCAGATTATGGGGCGCATCGTGCCATCGCCCGGCAACCCCGCGAATTTCGGGCCTGCCGTTTTGCTTTTCATCGCCGCGATCAAGGCTGGCGATTTGCAGGCATGGATGGGCGACAAGAAACTGGAGATGGTGCAAAAGCTGGGCAAGGAATCGCTTCTCTCGCGCCTGTCGGGAGAAACGTCCTCGCTCGCTGGAAACAACGATGCGCCGGGGACGGATTGGAAAAGTTTTCCGGTGCCGATCCTGTGGCAGAATGAAATTTCAAAAATCATGCTTCATGTGAGGAAGGAGCCGTCCGAGAAAGAACAGCAGGAGGGCGACGGCGGGACGCGCTTCGTGATGGATCTGGCCCTCACCCGCATGGGCGATGTGCAGATCGACGGGCTGGTGCGCGGCAAGCAGCTCGACCTGATCCTGCGTACGCAGATGCCGATCAGCGCGTCGATGCAGGATGCGATGCGCGTCGCGTATGCGAGGGCTCTCGACGGGACGGATATTTTCGGTGATATCGGGTTTCAGAGCGACCGGGGAAA
>DASTUM010000098.1:0-18765 GCA_035759665.1 Micavibrio sp. | reverse complement strand
AAAGCCTTGCAGGCCGCGACCACGCATAATCTCGGCCAGAATTTCGCCAAATCCATCGGCATCAAATTCCAGGGCCGCGAAGGCAGGGAAGAGCATGTCTGGACAACGTCGTGGGCGTATTCGACGCGCATCATTGGCGGTATGATTATGATGCATGGTGACGATGACGGCATGATTATGCCGCCTCGTGTCGCGCCGGTTCAGATTATCATCTTGCCCGTTGTCAAAGACGACGGTGCCGCCCTGATCGAATTCTGCAACAAGATCGGCGCCGACCTGAAACAAAAAGGGTTCGCCGTAAAGGTGGATTCGCGCGACATGCGCACCCCCGACAAAATGTGGGAAGCCGTCAAGAAAGGCATCCCCGTCCGCGTCGAAGTAGGCCAGCGCGAAATGGAGGCGGGGCAGGTCACCTTCGTTCGCCGCGACATCGGCAGGGATTCCAAAAAAACATGCAGCGTCGAGGAATTCATGGGCACCATTCAATCCGTGCTCGACGATATCCATGACAGCATGCTGTCCCGCAACCGCAAATTCACGAAGGACAACACGGCGGACGGAAAATCCGTCTCCGACATCCGCGACTTTTACGCCGCCGACAAAATCGGTTTCGTGCGCGTGCCCGTCGAGGTGCTGGACGATCCCGCGCTGGCAAAGGTGCAGGACGAATTCAAGCTTTCGACCCGCTGCATGCCCTTCGAAGACGAAGGCCGCAAAGTCCTGATTGCGAAGTCTTACTGATGGCATTTTCCCCCTTTGAAAGAATGATGGCCGGACGGTACCTGCGGGCGCGCAAGGCCGAAGGGTTCGTGTCCGTCATCGCCGGATTTTCCTTCCTCGGCATTATGCTGGGCGTGGCGACGTTGATTATCGTCATGTCCGTGATGAACGGGTTCCGCGAGGAGCTGGTCGGGCGCATTCTCGGCCTGAATGGCCATCTCAACGTCTACGGCGTCAACGGCCCTATCTACAATTACAAGGCGATGGTCGATAAAATCGAAAACACCGCCGGCGTCGCCAGCGTCCGCCCGATGGTCGAAGGGCAAGTCCTCGTTTCAGTGAACGGCACGGCGAGCGGCGCGATGGTGCGCGGCCTTACGCTCGACGATTTCGCGACGAAGCCGATCCTCTCCACGGGAATCCAGGCAGGCAATCTCGAGGACTTCAAAGAAAATGGCGTCGCCATCGGCGGTGAAATGGCCCGCCGCCTCGGCGTCAAGCTGGGCGATTCCGTTACGCTGCTCTCGCCGAAAGGCAAGGCGTCGCCGTTCGGCACTGTCCCGCGTTCGGGAAGATATATCGTGACCGTCATTTTCGACGTCGGCATGTATGAGTATAACAATGGCTTCGTGTTTATGCCGCTCGACGCCGCCCAGACATTTTTCCAGATGGACGACACCGTCAACACACTCGAAGTCATGGCGAATTCCCCCATGACCATCGAACGGGTCAAGCAGGACGTCATCTTTGCCGTCAAGGACGACGCGCGCGTCTATGACTGGCGCGACGCCAACAAATCCTTCATCAACGCGCTCAACGTCGAACGCAACGTCATGTTCCTCATTTTGACACTCATCATCATCGTCGCCGCCTTCAACATCATCTCCTCGATGATCATGCTCGTAAAAGACAAGGGTAAGGATATCGCCATCATGCGCACGATGGGGGCGTCCCGTTCCATGATGCTGCGCATCTTCGTCCTGACGGGGGCCAGCATCGGGTTCGCGGGAACGTTCGCGGGGGCGCTGCTCGGCATCGCCTTTGCCACGAACATCGAAAGCATCCGCCGCTTCCTCGAAGGGCTGACGAACACGGAATTGTTCTCGGACGAAATCTATTTCCTGTCCAAACTTCCCGCCATCATTGAATGGGAAGAGGTGGCGGTCGTGGTCGGCATGGCGCTCGTCATTTCCATCGCCGCGACGATTTACCCCGCATGGCGCGCCTCGCGCCTCGATCCTGTGGAGGCTTTGCGCTATGAGTAATATTCTCCTGAAGACCGAAAATCTCCAGCGCGTTTATCAACAAGGCGGTGAAAACCTGACAGTCCTTCACAATGCCGACATCGAAATTAAGTCCGGGGAAATCGTTGCACTGGTCGGCCCGTCGGGTTCGGGCAAATCGACGCTTTTGCAAATGGCGGGACTTCTGGATAAGCCGACCTCGGGCCGCGTGATGATCGCGGGACAGGACGCCACCGGCGGCGATGACGAAACGCGCACCGCGCTCCGCCGCAAATTCATCGGCTTCGTCTATCAGTTCCACTATCTCCTGCCGGAATTCAGTGCCCTCGAAAACGTCGTCATTCCGCAGATGATCGCGGGGAAGAAAAAATCCGAAGCGGAAGAAATTGCCAAAGGTTTGCTCACGCATCTGAAACTCGACCACCGTTTCGACCACCGCCCAGCGCGGCTTTCGGGCGGGGAACAGCAGCGCGTCGCCATGGCGCGCGCTCTCGCCAACGGCCCGAAACTGCTTCTGGCGGACGAGCCGACGGGAAATCTCGATCCCGAAACGTCGAACGGCGTGTTTGAAATGCTGACCGAACTTGTGCGCTCTACGGGAATTGGCGCGATGATCGCGACCCACAATATGGATCTTGCCGAACGCATGGATCGTATTCTGGAGTTAAAAGCCGGGCGGATAATCAGCTATTAAAGAAATCCCAGGCTATTGTATGCCTGCTCGTATTTCCAGTTGTAGGCGGTGAACTGGCGCTCGAGAATATGGTCTTTTCGCGCGGTTTCCTCGAAGCGATTCCAGGCTGCTCCGCGATCGAAATAATAATTATAGGCGAAAACATTGTTTCCCACCGTCGTGAGCATCATGTCTGTAACGGCGTAATGTTTCTTGTCGGCGGCGATGGCCAGCGCCTCGGCATTGGCTTCATAGCTCGTTTTTCCAAAGAAAAGAGAGGCGAGGGCAGGGCTGCCGATACGAGCGGAAGCGATCAGGCCTTTGTCCATAAAGACCTTTGCGGCGACATCGAATTTTTCCCGAAGGTTAAGCATGCTCATCTCAATGATCCCCCTATATTACATAACGTAAAGGCCAATTCCTGTCAACAGAATTGATTTCCGGCTTGTGAAACCGGGCTGTTTCCAGCGAAAGTAGCCGCATGGAACCCTTCATTCACCTGCGCGTCCATTCTGCCTATTCTTTGGCCGAAGGGGCGATCCGCGTCAAGGATCTCGTCAAAAAGGCGAAGCTTAACGACATGCCCGCGGTCGCTGTGACGGACACGAACAACCTGTTCGGCGCGCTTGAATTCGCGACGGCGGCCATCGACAACGGCGTCCAGCCGATCATCGGCTCGCAGGTGATGATGGAAGACGGCGCGCAGATCGTCCTGCTCGTCCAGAGCGAGCGGGGCTATCTCAACCTTTCCAAGCTCATAAGCGACGGCTATATGGGCGGGGCGGGCGGCAAGGATTTCGTCGCGAAATACGACGATACCGCAGCATGCGCGGACGGAATCATCTGCCTGTCCGGCGGCCCGACGCAGGGTGTGCTCGATGAAACCCGCCTCGATTTCCTGCACAAAGCGTTCGGAGATCGTTTCTACATCGAACTGCAACGCCACAATCTTCCCGCCGAAGACGCTGCCGAACCCGCGCTGATCGACTATGCTTACAAACGCAACGTGCCGCTCGTCGCCACCAACGATTGCTACTTTGCCGATCCGTCGATGCACGAGGCGCACGACGCGCTGCTCTGCATCGCCGAAGGCCGCTACGTTACCGAAGCCGACCGCCGCAAGATCAGCAAGCACCACTTTTTCAAATCCTCCGCCGATATGGTGGAGATGTTCAAAGACATTCCCGAAGCGATCATCAACACTCGCGTGATCGCGCAGCGCTGCCACTTCCTCCTGAAATCGATCAAGCCCATCCTGCCGCCCTTTAAAACCGAAAGTGGGCGGAGCGAGGTGGACGAACTCCGCGCGCAGGCGAAGGAAGGCCTCGAATGGCGCCTCGAAAATTACGCGAAGGGAAGCGACCCGGAACCTTATCGGAAGCGCCTCACCTTCGAACTGGAAACCATCGAGAAAATGGGCTTTCCCGGATATTTCCTCATCGTCTCCGACTTTATCAAATGGGCCAAGGATCACGGCATTCCGGTCGGGCCGGGGCGGGGGTCGGGCGCGGGTTCCGTCGTCGCCTGGGCGCTGAAAATCACCGACCTCGACCCGCTGCGGTTCAATCTCCTGTTCGAACGCTTCCTGAATCCCGAGCGCGTGTCGATGCCCGACTTCGATGTGGATTTTTGCCAGGACCGCCGCGACGAAGTCATCCATTACGTCCAGCAGCGCTACGGCAAAGACCGCGTCGCCCAGATTATCACCTTCGGAAAATTACAGGCCCGCAACACCGTGCGCGATGTGGGCCGCGTCCTGCAAATGCCGTACGGCCAGGTGGATCGCCTCGCCAAGATGATCCCGAACAACCCGGCGCACCCCGTCACGCTGCAACAGGCGCTCGACGCCGACGCCGACCTGCGCGCCGAGGCCGCCAAGGATGAGAACAGCCAGAAGCTGATCGACATCGCCCTGCAACTGGAAGGTCTTTACCGCCATGCTTCGACGCACGCGGCGGGGGTGGTGATTTCTGACAGGCCGCTGCACCAGCTTTGCCCCGTCTACCGCGACCCGCGTTCCGACATGCCTGTGACGCAGTTCAACATGAAATATGTGGAGCAGGCGGGTCTGGTGAAGTTCGATTTCCTCGGCCTGAAAACCCTGACCGTCGTGCAAAAGGCGGTGCAGCTCATCGAAGAGACGCGCGGCGAAAAAATCGACATCCTGCAAATCCCGCTCGACGACGCCAAGCCTTATGAAATGATTTCAAAGGGCGATTCCATCGGCGTGTTCCAGCTTGAAAGCTCGGGCATGAAAGACACGCTGCGCCGGATGAAACCGAACCGCTTCGAAGACATCATCGCGCTCGTCGCGCTCTACCGCCCCGGCCCGATGGACAACATCCCTAAATATGTGTCGGTCAAGGACGGCAATGAAGAGGCCGACTATCTCCATCCCAAGCTCCGCCCGATGCTGGAGGAAACCTACGGCATCATGGTCTATCAGGAGCAGGTCATGCAGGCGGCGCAGATTTTGTCCGGTTACACGCTCGGCGGCGCGGATTTGCTCCGCCGCGCCATGGGTAAGAAGATCAAGGCCGAAATGGACGCGCAGCAGGAGATGTTCGTCCTGGGTGCCGCGGAACATTCGGGCGTGTCCGGCGAACAGGCTGCGATGATCTTCGTCCAGATCGAAAAATTCGCGGGCTACGGCTTCAACAAATCGCACGCGGCGGCCTACGCGCTCGTCGCCTATCAGACGGCATGGCTCAAGGCGAATTACCCGGTCGAATTCATGACCGCGCTGATGACGCTCGACTACGGCAACACCGATAAGCTCGCCGTGTTCAAGCAGGAAACCCAGCGCATGGAAATCCCGCTGATGCCGCCGGATATCAACAAATCCGGCGTGATGTTCACGGTGGAAAAAATCCAGTCCCCCTCACCCCGGCCCTCTCCCCACGGAGGAGAGGGGGAGGCATTAGCCCTCTCCCCGCCGGGGAGAGGGTTGGGTGAGGGGGAGGAGACTCTCATCATCCGCTACGCCCTCGCCGCCCTCAAAGGCGTAGGCCACGGCGCCATGGAAAAAGTCGTGCAGGAACGGGAAGAGAAGGGCGCCTACAAGGATATCGAGGATTTCGTGAACCGACTCGACGCCCGCGTGCTGAACAAGAAACAATTTGAACAGCTCATCTGCGCCGGTGCGTTTGATTCCATTTTCAATGGCCGCGCCAAACTCTACGAAAACATCGAAATGCTCCTGCGCCACGCGCAAAGCCAGGCCGATGAACGCTCGACGGGACAGGTGAGCCTGTTTGGTGGTGACGCGGGCGGGGGAACGCCGCTGCCGCCTTTGAAAGATGCGCAGGAATGGGATGTTCTCGAAAAACTCCGCTACGAATTCGACGCCGTCGGCTTTTATCTTTCCGCGCACCCGCTAGACACCAAGGCGGCGCAGCTCGAACGCATGAAGATCATACCCTTCGCGCGCCTTCCCGAAGAACTTGACCGCCGCATGTCGGGCCGCGTGCAAATGGCGGGCATTCTTATCAAAAAGGTCGAAAAGGTTTCGGCGAAATCCGGCAACAAATTCGCCTTTCTGCAAATGTCCGATGCGACGGGCGTGTATGAGGTGATGCTCTTCTCCGAAACCCTCTCGCGCTCACGCCAGTTTCTGGAGCCGGGCAACGCGCTGCTGCTGACCTGCGATGCCGACATCAAGGACGAACAGGTGCGGCTGCTCGGCCAGCTTATCGCGCCGCTGGACGAAACACTCGCGAGCAAGCTTGCCGAACTGAACGTGCATATCGACGCGGGCGCGCCGGTGAAAAAGATCCACGACCTGATCGAGAGCGAAGGACAGGGCGCCGTGAAGATCACTGTCTTCGCCCACACCCCCGAAGGCGACGTCGCCGAAATCGCTCTCAAGGGCCGCTGGAGCATGTCCCCTGCCTCGATTACCGCTATACGCTCGACGGCGGGCGTCATCAGGATTGCGGAGCGGTAATTAAACCGCATGCGGGGGGGTGGCGAAGCGGCCACAGACCGCGCTTCCGCGGCCTTATTTCCCTTGCATTTCAGCGGATAAATGGGCATAACCCCGCCAGTACTAAATTCACAGGCGGGTTCCTTACCCGGTGTTTTCGATGCTAACCCATTGAGAAACCAAGGCCCGCCGAGGAAATAACCGGATATAAAAGGAGAACCATATCCATGGCTATGCCACAATTCACCATGCGCCAGCTTCTCGAAGCAGGCGTACACTTCGGACACCACACCCGCCGCTGGAACCCCCAGATGCGCCAGTATGTTTTCGGCGTCCGTAACGGAATCCACATTCTCGACCTTCAACAAACCGTCCCGATGCTGAACGCGTCGCTGAAAGCCGTGCGCGATATCGTCGCCAACGGCGGCCGTGTTCTGTTTGTGGGCACGAAGCGTCAGGCCGCCGACAAAGTCGTCGAAGCCTCCAAGCGTTGCGGCCAATACTACGTCAACCACCGCTGGCTCGGTGGCATGCTGACGAACTGGAAAACGATCTCCGTTTCGATCAACCGCCTGCGCGAACTTGAGCAAACGCTTGGAAGCCCGCAAGGCCTGACGAAAAAAGAAATCCTGATGATGACCCGCGAGAAAGAGAAACTCGAACTTTCCCTCGGCGGCATTAAAGAAATGGGCGGCCAGCCGGACGCCCTGTTCATCATCGACGTGAACAAGGAAGACATCGCCGTTCAGGAAGCCAACAAGCTCGGCATCCCGGTTTTCGCGGTTCTGGATTCCAACTCCTCGCCGAAAGGCATCAACTTCCCGATTCCGGGCAACGATGACGCCCTGCGCGCGATCGAACTCTACTGCGACCTGTTCGCCGACGCGATCCTCGACGGCATTCAGGCCGAAATGGGCAAGTCCGGCAAAGATGTCGGCGCAGCCGTCGATGTCAAAGTCGAACTGCCGAAAGCCGAAGCTGAAGAAGCCCCGGCGAAGAAAACGGCGAACGCCGGCTAATCACGGCACAACTCCCTCTCCCTTCAGGGAGAGGGCAGGGGTGAGGGTGTTCTTTCTCCTTTTGAGGAACATCCGCCACCCTCACCTAAATCCTCTCCCCTGAAGGGAGAGGACTTAAAACGAGAAAGGAATTACAAAATGGCTGAAATCACAGCATCCATGGTAAAGCAACTCCGCGAAGCGACCGGCGCCGGCATGATGGACGCGAAAAACGCGCTCACGGAAAACAACGGCGACATCGAAGCTGCGACGGACTGGCTCCGTAAAAAAGGCCTCGCGAAAGCCGCGAAGAAATCGTCCCGCACCGCCGCCGAAGGCCTCGTCGCCATCGCCACGAACGGCACGACGGGCGCTGTCGTCGAAGTCAACTCCGAAACCGACTTCGTCGCCCGCAACGAAGAATTTCAGGGATTCGTCCGCGCCGTTGCCGACAAGGCGCTGGCCGAAGCGAACGACCTCGAAGGCCTGCTGAACGCCAAACTCGACGGCAAGCCGGTGTCCGAGAACCTCACCGACAAAATCGCCAAGATCGGCGAGAACATGAATATCCGCCGTATGGAAAAACTTTCCGTGAATGACGGCGTCGTTGTCGGCTACATGCACAACGCGGTCGCGCCGAACCTCGGCAAGATCGGCGTTCTCGTTGCACTGGAATCCGCCGGAGACAAGGCGAAACTCGAAGCCCTCGGCAAACAGATCGCCATGCACGCCGCCGCCGCCTTCCCGAAATTCCTCAAGAAGGAAGACGTGGACACCTCGACGCTGGAGCGTGAGAAAGACGTTCTGCGCGCGCAGGCGAAACAGGAAGGCAAACCCGACGATATCGTCGAGAAAATGCTCGAAGGCCGTATGCGCAAATTCTACGAAGAAATCTGCTTGCTGGAACAAATCTTCGTCATGGACGGCGAGACAAAAATCAGCAAGCTGCTGGAAAACGCCGCGAAAGATGTCGGCGCGCCTGTCTCCCTGACCGGCTACTCCCGCATCCAGCTCGGCGAAGGCATCGAGAAGGAAGAAGTCGACTTCGCCGCTGAAGTCGCCGCGACCGCCCGCAGCGCCTAAAAAGGCAAGCAATTCGGAGAAACCCGCCGAAAGGCGGGTTTTTTCTTCGTCATTGCGAGGAGCGAAGCGACGCGGCAATCCAGATTCCGCAGATCGCGAATGCCGGAAACTGGATTGCCGTGTCGGCTTTGGCACTCCTCGCAATGACGTTTTGAGGGTTCCATATTTCTGCCGCTTTTCAGGAAGACTCTTCAGGCGAAGGAGAACCCCTATGAAATCATTTCTTCCCGCCCTGTTCATCTGCCTTGTTTCCACCGCCGCCCTGGCCGCCGTCGAACCGAATTACGCGCCGGACAAGCCGCCCGTCACCACCCCATGGTACGCCTCCCAGACCGCCGCGCAGCGTCAGGCCGATCTGGATTTCATCGCGGGGATGCGCCCGCACCATGCCGGCGCGCTCACCATGTCCGAAGAATACCTGAAAGACGCGAAGGCGAGCGACACCCACCTGACGCAACTGGCCAAGGGCATCATCCACAACCAGACATTCGAAATCGCCATGCTCGACCGCGTGGAGGAACTGGTCGGCAAACCGCTGGCCGCCGATTCCGAATGGCGTCAGATCGCGGAGAAGGGGCTCGCGCAAAAGATGCGCTTTACCCGCGCGCCCATGCCCGGCCCGCTCTACACGGGCAATAAAAACGTCTCCGCCCGCGACGTGCAATTCGCCAAGGCAATGGTCGTTCACCACGAAGGCGCATTGACCATGTGCAACGATTATCTGGGCAATCCTGCAGCAACGAACCGTTACCTGCGCCTGCTCTGCGTCGATATCCTGACCGACCAGAAACAGGAGATCGCTTTCATGAACGCGGCTATCAAACGTTATCCCGGCAATCCGGATGACGTGAAAATCGACGCTTCGATGATCCACGGCATGGAAGGCATGAAACACGGCGGCGGCCATACAATGCATCACGAGGCCAAACCGAAAAGGAAGGCGCCGCCCGCCAAAAAGGCCGCGCCTATGGATCATGGCGCCATGGGCCATGAAGGAATAGGCCACTCATCGCACTCCGGACACTAAAGAGAACGCCTGCCACCCGCGGCTCAAAGGTTTCCGGGGTAAACGGAATGCCGAGTTGTCATAGTCTTTTCCCGGAAAATGCAAAGATCGGGCGAATTGGGGATGGAATGATGGACATTTGCGGACGCTTCCCTTATTTTGGGGCGATTTTGAGAAACAGGGCCCAAAGGTATTGATATTATGATGAAAACTTCCGAAAAACCCGCGCCAAAGGCTGACATACCCTATAACCGGGTGCTCCTGAAAATGTCCGGCGAGGTTTTGATGGGGGAAAAGGAATTCGGCCTCGATTCAAAAACCCTGAACCGCGTCGCCCGCGACATCAAACAAGTCATCGACATGGGCGTAGAGATTTGCGTCTCCGTCGGCGCGGGGAACATCTTCCGGGGTGTTTCTGGCGCGGCCGAAGGGATGGACAGAACGCAGGCCGACTATATGGGAATGCTCGGCATCGTCATCAACGCGCTGGCCCTGCAATCTGCCCTCGAACAACTGGATGTGGATACGCGCGTCATGTCGGCGATCCCGATGTCCGCCATCTGCGAGCCCTATATCCGCCGCAAGGCGATGCGCCACATGGAAAAAGGCCGCGTTGTCATCTTCGCCGCCGGAACCGGCAACCCTTACTTCACCTCGGACACCACCGCCGCGCTGCGCGCTTCCGAAATGAACTGCGACGCGATCCTCAAGGGCACGAAGGTGGACGGCGTCTACACCGCCGACCCGAACAAAGACCCGACGGCCAAACGCTTCGACCAGATCAGCTATATGGACGTTCTCACTAAAGATCTGCGCGTCATGGACGCCACGGCGATCAGCCTCGCGCGCGAGAACGAAATTCCGATCATCATTTTCAACGTCCGCCAGGAAGGAAACTTTGCCCAGGTTATGACCGGCAAGGGAACCTTCACGACCGTGAGCGGTAAATAACCTAAGGAAGCAGGAGAGAACCATGGTTTTCAACAAGGCAGATATCGCAAAGCGCATGGAAGGCGCGGTCGATTCTTTCAAACACGAACTGGGGGGGCTGCGAACGGGCCGCGCGAGCGTTTCGATGCTCGATCCCATCATGGTCGAAGTCTACGGCTCGCGAATGCCGCTCAACCAGGTCGGCAGCATCTCCGCCCCCGAGCCGCGCCTCCTGACGGTAACGGTCTGGGATCACGGCACCGTCAAAGCCGTCGAAAAAGCGATTCGCGAATCCGGTCTTGGCCTGAATCCTGCGCCGGACGGAACATTGATCCGCGTACCGGTACCCGAACTCAACCAGGACCGCCGCAAGGAATTGACGAAGGTCGCCTCCCAATACGCCGAATCCGCCCGCGTCGCTGTGCGCAACGTCCGCCGCGACGGCATGGAAGCGCTGAAGAAAGACAAGGCCGATGGTCAAGGTGAGGACGAAAACAAACGCCTCGGTGAAGATGTGCAGAAACTCACCGACGACTACGTGAAAAAAATCGACACGCTTCTTGCCGAAAAAGAAAAGGACATCATGACCGTTTAGGTAGATGTTAGACACGGGATATTAGATGATTGGAAATGTAGAAGATATCACTCTGCGTAGGCCGGCGTTCAGTTTTGAAGACCTGGATGCTTGGAAGAAAGCGTTTGAAATGCTGAATGCTCTCCATGAAAGGTCGTAGAATGACATTCCAATCTCCAACCTCCAATCTCCAGCCTCCAAACCATATAGCGATCATTATGGACGGCAACGGGCGCTGGGCTAAGAAGCGCGGTTTGCCGCGCACGGCGGGACACCATCAGGGGATCGAGGCTTGCAAGCGCACCGTGCGCGCCGCCGGCGAACTGGGCGTCAAATACATCACGCTGTTCGGCTTTTCATCCGAGAACTGGTCGCGACCGGTGGATGAGATCAATGAGCTGATGCGCCTCCTGCGTATGTTCCTGCGCTCCGAAACCGCCGATCTGCACCGGAACAATGTACGCCTGCAGGTGATCGGCTCGCGCCGCGAAATATCGCCTGATATCGTTGAGCTGATCCAGAATGCGGAAAGCCTGACGAAAGACAACACGGCGCTGTTTCTCACTATCGCGCTGAACTACGGCGGCCGCAACGAAATCCTCGAAGCCGCCGCGCGCTACGCTCAACAGATGGCGAAGAAGGGGCTGGTGCCGTCCTTCGAAACGGCGGAAGAATTTTTTCCGCAGGAACTGATGACGGACGGAATCCCCGATCCTGATATCCTGATCCGCACCAGCGGGGAGCAGCGCGTGAGCAACTTCCTGCTCTGGCAATGCGCTTATACTGAATTTTTCTTCACGCCGACCCTGTGGCCTGATTTCGGCAAGGCCGACCTCGAAGCCGCCATCGCCGACTTCCGCAAGCGCGACCGTCGCTACGGCGCCGTGACCTCCAACTAAAGGCCGCCAATGTCCGATAGCAAACATTCAGGTCTGTACCTTCGGGTCGTATCGGGCGTTATTCTGGCGCCGCTCGCGCTGTTCGCTCTTATATACGGTGGCTGGCCTTTCGCCTTCATGATCGGCCTGTGCATCAGCATAGCCACGTATGAATGGCTTGAAATGGCGCGGCTTTCCAAACGCCCCGCGCTGAATTTCATTTCCGGCTTCGTCTATATCCTCGTCTGCTTCGCCGCCATCGTGCATGTACGGGTGGGTTACGGGCAGGGCGCGGGGCTTGCGCTGGCGCTGCTGCTGTCCGTGTGGGCGTCCGACATCGGCGCGTATTTTTCCGGCAAGGCCATCGGCGGCCCCAAAATGGCCCCTTCGATCAGCCCCAACAAAACATGGGCCGGCCTGATCGGCGGCATGATCGCCAGCTCGCTCGTCTTCGCGGGTTTCGTCTATTTCGCCGCGCCGTGGATTCAGGGAGCGACCTCGCTGCCTGTCGCCATTGTTTTCCCGCCGCTATGGATGGCGGTTTTCCTCGGCGTGCTCATCACGCTGTCGGGGCAGGCGGGCGATCTCCTGATCTCCGCGCAAAAACGCAAAGTCGGCGTCAAGGATACGGGCAAGCTCATTCCGGGCCATGGCGGCATTCTCGACCGTATAGACGCGCTGCTGCTCGCCTCCGTCGCCTTCGTTCTATCTCTCCTTGCCTTCGAGGCGCTGGGGCTATGACCCGTTCCGTCTCGATCCTCGGTTCCACCGGCTCGGTCGGCAGCGCGACGCTGGATGTCGTCCGCGCCAACAAAGATGCTTTCAAGATCGAAGTCCTGACCGCGCAGAAAAATGTCGCCGCGCTGGCGGGGCAGGCGAAATCCTTCAACGCAAAGCACGCCGTCATCGGCGATGAATCTCTTTACGCAGAGCTGAAAGACGCTCTCGCCGGAACGGGCATCGAAGTCTCCGCCGGACGCGCCGCCCTCATTGAATCTGCCGCCATTCCCGCCGACTGCACGATGGCCGCCATCGTCGGCATGGCGGGGCTGGAACCGCTCCTCGCCGCCATCGCCAACGGCAATCACATCGCCATCGCCAACAAGGAACCTCTGGTCGCCGCGGGGAATATCGTGCTTGCCGCCGCCGCGAAATCCGGCGCGACTCTTCTTCCGGTGGACAGCGAACACAACGCGATCTTCCAGGTCTTCGAACAAAACAACCGCAAGCGGGTCACGCGCATCATCCTCACCGCCTCCGGCGGCCCGTTCCGCGAATGGACGCTGGAGCAGATGAAGGCCGCGACTCCCGCGCAGGCCGTCGTCCACCCGAACTGGAGCATGGGCGCGAAAATCTCCGTCGACAGCGCCACGATGATGAACAAGGCGCTGGAGGTGATCGAGGCGCACCATCTCTTCGCCTTGCCGCCCGAACAGATCGACGTCGTGCTCCACCCGCAATCCATCGTCCATTCGATGGTCGAATATGCCGATGGGTCGGTTCTGGCGCAGATGGGGGCATCCGACATGCGCGTGCCTATCGCCTATGCGCTCGGCTGGCCGAGCCGCTTGAACGGTGCCGCGCAACGCCTTGATTTTTCGAAACTTTCAAACCTCACTTTTGCCGAGCCGGACCACCGCCGTTTTCCCGCCATAAAGCTCGCCTACGATTGCCTGAAGGAAGGGCAGGGCGCCTGCATCGCCTTCAACGCGGCCAACGAAGTCGCGGTGGCGGCCTTCCTTGCGGGCGACACAGGTTTCACGGATATTTTCGATATCGTCCGCCGGGCGGTAGAAGAAAAGCCCTCCGAAACGATCTCCGACCTGCAAAGCGTCCTTGCCTTCGATGCGAAGGTGCGCCACGCTGCGCAAACCTGTATAGTGGACAAAGAACCAACCAACCGGAAAGCATCATGAATTCCATCTTCGATCTCATCCAGCTCGTCTTCAGCAATATGTGGATTTACGGCGGCACGTTCCTCGTTGTCCTCTCGGTTCTGGTGTTCGTCCATGAATGGGGCCACTACATTGTCGCCAGGATGTGCGGCGTGAAGGTCGAAACCTTCTCCATCGGCTTCGGCAGAGAGCTTTTCGGCTGGAACGACAAGCACGGCACGCGCTGGAAATTCTCGCTCGTTCCGCTCGGCGGCTACGTCAAGATGTTCGGCGACACCGACCCCGCCAGCGCCGGGCACAAGGAAACCGTGGGCGATGGCCTGCGCGCTCGCCCGCTGACGGAAGAGGAACGTAAGGTCGCCTTCTTTGCTAAGCCCGTTGCCCCGCGCGCCGCGATCGTGTTCGCCGGCCCCGCCGTCAACTTCCTTTTCGCGATCCTGCTGCTGGCGGGCCTTTATGCCTTTTACGGCCAGCCCGTCACGCCGCCCACCGCCTCCGCCATCGTCAAAGGCTCCGCCGCCGACGCCGCGGGGTTTCAGCCGCATGACCGCGTGATCGCCATCGACGGCACGTCCGTCTATCGTTTCGAGGACATCCGCCAGAAAGTCATGATCGCGCTGGATTCCCCCATGCAGTTCACGGTTCAGCGTGGAGAGCGTGAAATCGAACTCACCGCGACGCCCAAGCGCGAAACGCTCGAAGACCGTTTCGGCTTCGAACATTCGCGCGGGATGCTGGGCCTCATCGGCTCCGCCAACGGTTTCAGCCTCAAGGACGTCGTCGCCGTCAACGGCAAAAAGGTCAAAGGCGAAGCGCAGACCATCAAGGCCCTGAAAGCCACCTTTGATAAAGACGCCGAAGTCACCTTCAAAGGCGTTGGCGAAGAAGAGGACAGCGTTCTGATCGTGCACCCGTATGCGGACCTGAACGCCGACCTCGCGGAGAGCACGGACGAAAAACCGGCGGCGTTGATCATTTCCGAAAAAGTGGGCGGCGACATCGTCAAGCACAGCGCGGCTTCCGCCGTCTTCTACGCGATCCGGGAAACCAAGGAAGTCTCCATCGGCACCCTCAAGGCGCTCGGCCAGATCGTCACCGGCACCCGCAGCCCGAAGGAGCTCGGCGGCCTGATCCGCATCGGCGCGATGGCGGGGGACATGGCGCAGGCCGGCCTGATCGCCATCATCACCTTCACCGCCCTTTTGTCGATCAACCTCGGCCTGATCAACCTTTTCCCTATTCCTGTGCTCGACGGCGGCCACCTGGTCTTTTACGCCATTGAAGCGGCGAAAGGCTCGCCGATTCCCGAAAAAGGGCAGGAATACGCGTTCCGCGTTGGCTTCACCTTGCTGATCGGCATTATGGTCTTTGCGAATCTAAGCGATCTTTTACAGCTTATACTTTGATTTAGCGGCGAAGAATCGGTTGTAACCCTCCCCAAAATATTCTACTAAAATCAGGGTAGAAAACCGGCTTCACGTCAGGATAACGATTCACATGCTCCGTTTGTCATTTTACGTAACAGTTCTCCTTTGCGTTCTCAGCACCGCCGCCATGGCCGCGGAAACGCTTCGTGAAATCCGCGTCAGCGGCGCGCAGCGCGTCGAGGCGCCGACCATCCTGACCTACCTCAACATTCAAACCGGCCAGCCTTTGACCGACGATGTCATGAACGAAGGGCTGAAGAACCTGTTCGCCACCGGCCTGTTCGCCGACGTGAAGATGAAACAGCAGGGCGGCGTCCTGCTCGTCGACGTCGTAGAAAACCCGATCATCAATGAGATCGCGTTCGAAGGGAACGACAAGATCGACGACGACGAACTGATGGCCGAAATCTCCCTGCGCCCGCGTCAGGTCTACACCAAGACCAAGGTGCAGAACGACGTTTCCCGCATTTATCAGCTCTATCAGCGTGGCGGCCGCTTCGCCGTCACCATCGAGCCGAAGATCATCGAGCTAGACCAGAACCGCGTGAACCTCGTCTATGAAATCACCGAAGGCGACATGACCTATATCAAGGCCATCAAATTCGTCGGCAACAAACGCTTCGACGACGACGCGCTGCGCGCCGAACTCTCGACCAAGGAAGAACGCTGGTATCGCTTCTTCTCCAGCGACGACCGTTATGACGAAGACCGCGTGAAATTCGACGAAGAACTGCTGCGCCGTTTCTACCTGCGCAACGGCTACGCCGACTTCCACGTCGCCTCTTCGTCCGCCGAACTCTCCGAAGACAAAAAAGGCTTCTACCTGACCTTTACGGTGGAAGAGGGTGAGCGCTACAAAGTGAACTCCATCGCCATCGACAGCGACCTGCGCGGCCTCGACGCTACACCGCTGCGTGAAAACATCACCTTCCTGCCGGGCGAATGGTATGACGCCGACGCCGTCGATGCCAGCGCCGACAAAATGGAAGCGTCGCTGGGCGACCTGCAATACGCCTTCGTCGATATCGACCCCGAAATTAAGCGCAATTCCGCGGAATCCTCGCTCGACATCACCTTCCATATCGGTGAATCGCCGCGCGTGTTCGTGGAACGCATCGACATCCACGGCAACGTCCGCACCATCGACAAGGTGGTCCGCCGCGAAATGCTGCTGGTGGAAGGCGACCCCTTCAGCCGCTCCAAGCTTGCGAAATCCGAACAACGGCTGCGCGACCTGAACTACTTTGAAAAAGTCGAGGTCAAGACGACGCCGGGCAGCGCGCCGGATAAAACCGTCATCGATGTCGCCGTTATCGAACAATCGACGGGCGAACTTTCCATCGGTGCCGGTTTCTCGACCCAGGACGGCCCCCTGGCCGACCTGCGCATCCGTGAACGGAACCTGCTCGGCAAAGGGCAGGATCTGACCTTCGCCACGACGATCGCGGGCAAGCGTACGGAATTTGACGCTTCGTTCACCGAGCCGTATTTCCTCGACCGCGACCTGACGGCAGGCGTCGATGCTTTCCACATCACCCGCGACCTGCAGGATGAATCGTCCTTCGATATGCGCAAGACCGGCGGCGCACTCCGCATGGGCTACCCGCTTTCCGAGAAATGGCGCCAGGGCTGGAAATACCGCCTCGACGAGACCGAAATCACGGATATCGACGACGACGCCTCGCGCTTCATCCAGGATCAGGAAGGCAAACGCTTTACTTCCGCCGTATCTCAACGCCTGACATACGACGATCGCGATTCCACGCTCTTCCCGACGGAAGGCCTGTATTCCTGGTTCGATCTCGAAGGCGCTGGCCTCGGCGGCGATGCGAAATTCATCTCCGGCGATATCGGCAGCAGCTACTTTATCCCGGTCTATGAGAAGAAAGTCGTCTTTAACATGCTCGGCGAAGTCGGCGCGATCCATGGATTCGGCGATGACGGCGTGCGTATCAACGAACGCTACATGCTCGGCGGCAACAACTTCCGCGGCTTTGAACGCGGCGGTGTCGGCCCGCGCGACCGCGACACGGACGACGCACTCGGCGGTAACGTTTACTACCGCGGTACGGCCGAACTGACCTTCCCGATCGGACTGCCCGAAGAGATGGGCGTGGCCGGCCATGCGTTCTCCGATTTCGGGTCGCTGTGGGATATCGACGAAACGGGCCCCGAAATCATCGACGAAAACAGCTTCCGCGCTTCGGCAGGTATGGGACTTTCCTGGCGCTCGCCGATGGGCCCGCTGCGCGTCGATCTCGCTTTCCCGATTGTGAAGGAAGATTTCGACCAGGAAGAAAATTTCCGCTTCAGCTTCGGAACACGTTTCTAAGGCTGGCGAAAACAATCCGTTTGATTTGAGGAGCAGCATATGACTCGCAACACCCTTCTCGCCGTCCTGTTTCTGGCGTTCGGCCTGTTTGCCGCCGCGCCGGCTTTTGCCGCCGAAGCGCCGACCATCGCGATCGTCGATGTCGAGAAGATAATCGCGGAATCCAAGGCCGCGCAAAGCCTGCAAAAACAAATCTCGGCCAAGAAAGAAGCCTTTCAAAAGGAATTTTCCGCCAAGGAGGCCGAGCTGAAGAAAGCCGAAACGGAGCTTCTGAGCGAGCGCGAAACTCTTTCCGCGGAAGAATTCGGCAAGAAACGCAAGGCGTACGAGGAAAAAATCCTCGAAACCCGCAAACTGTTCCAGAAACGCCGCAACTCTCTCGACGAAGGCCTGACCGCCGCCATGTCGCAGCTTCGCAAGAATGTCGCCGAGGCCACGACGCAGGTCGCCGAGGCCAAGAATTACGACATCGTCCTGACGCGCGATTCCGTGCTGATCGCCGAAAAGACGCTCGACATTACGACGGACGTTCTCACGGCGCTCAACGCCAAAGTCACCGACATCCAGCTGAAAGTCGAATAGACGGCGGATAATGTTGTGGCCGATACGCGTTTCTTTACAAAACAGCCTGCCAAAACGCTCGACGATCTTGCGAAGATCGCGGGCGGGCGGGTTATCGGCGACGGCGCGCTGAAGATCGACGATGTCGCGCCGCTCGATCAGGCCGGGGCGCGTCAGATCAGCTTCCTCGACAATATCCGCTACAAGAACGCCTTCATGATCTCGAAGGCCGCCGCGGCTATCGTGTCCGAAGCCGCCGCCTCCTTCGCGCCCGAAGGCATGGCGCTGATCGTCTCGGCCAACCCGTACAAATCCTACGCGCTCGTCGCGCAGTATTTTTATCCCGAGGACTATCCCGCCGCCGAAATTTCTGCGGCCGCGCATGTCGCGCCGTCTGCTCAAATCGGCCGCGGCACCGTCATCGAACCCGGCGCGGTCGTCAGGGCGAACGCCGTCATCGGCGAAGGCTGCTGGATCGAAGCGAACGCCGTCATTGGCGAGGGGGTCGAGATCGGCGCG
>DASTUM010000097.1:0-40054 GCA_035759665.1 Micavibrio sp. | reverse complement strand
GATGGATCGTATATACCCGGCACGGGCGCCACGCTGAAAAAAGGCGTGATTCGCGGTGAAGAATCCAACGGCATGATGGTATCCGAACGCGAAATGGGTTTGAGCGAAGATCATGACGGCATCATCGACCTGCCGGCCGACACGCCCGTCGGCACACCGTTCAACGACATCTACGGTTTCAACGATCCCGTCATCGACATCGCCGTCACGCCCAACCGCGCCGACTGCGCCGGTATCCACGGCGTTGCCCGCGATCTTGCGGCGGCAGGGCTCGGCGCATTGAAAGAGCCGGACGCAGCGCCCGTCAAAGGCACGTTTAAAAACCCGGTTTCCGTGAAAATCGAAGACGGCGAAGGCTGCCCCCTTTTTCTTGGCCGCTACATCAGAGGCGTTAAGAACGGCCCGTCGCCCGAAGCCTTGCAAAACAAGCTCAAGGCCATCGGCCTGCGTCCGATTTCGGCGCTGGTCGATATCACCAATTACTTCACGATGGCCTATGCCCGCCCGCTGCATGTTTTCGACGCCGATAAGCTGACAGGCAACATCATTGTGCGCTCCGCTAGAAAAGGCGAAACGCTCGAGGCTCTCAACGATAAAACCTACACGCTCGCCGATGGGATGGTCGCCGTGTGCGACGATTCCGGCGTTCTCAGCGTCGGCGGCGTTATAGGCGGCACGAAGACGGGTGTGTCAGACGGCACCGTTAACGTCTATCTGGAATGCGCATATTTCGACCCCAGCCGCATTGCCAGGACGGGCCGGACGCTGGAAATCGTCTCCGATTCGCGTTACCGCAATGAGCGCGGCATCGACCCTGAATTTACCTATGCGGGCATTGAACTTGCGACAAAAATGATTCTGGAACTTTGCGGCGGCGAAACCTCCGACGTTTTCATAGCGGGCAAAACGCCCGACTGGAAACGCGGCTATGATTTCGATTCCGCCTACACCGAAAAACTGACGGGCGTTTGCGTCGATGAAAAGAAACAAATTGAAATCCTGAAATCTCTCGGCTTCACCTTCGACGGGAAAAAAGCGATGCCGCCGTCCTGGCGCGCCGACATTCAGGGCCGCGCCGATCTCGTGGAAGAAGTTGTGCGCGTGACCGGCTATGACGCCATCCCGACACTGTCTGTACGCAGCGCGGGCGCCGTTTCGGGCGGCGCGGAGACGGACAACTCGGCGCGCTCCCGCAAGGCCCGCAGCGCCCTTGCCGCGCGCGGCCTGTATGAATGCGTAACATGGTCGTTCATGAAGAAAGACCTCGCACAGTTGTTCGGATCGAACGACAATCCGGCCTTGGCTCTCACCAATCCCATCTCCAGCGAACTTTCGCAGATGCGCCCGTCGATCCTGCCGAACCTGATCGAGGCGGCGCAGAAGAATGCCGATCGCGGCTATGCCAACACGGCATTGTTCGAAGTCGGCCCCGCTTTCGCCAGCGCAAAGACGGACGGCCAGAAGACGGTCGCAGCTGGCGTACGCCACGTTGCCAAAGGTTCGCGCCATTGGTCGGGCGCGGAATTTGCCCGCAATATCGATGCCCTCGATGCCAAAGCGGATGCTTTGGCCGCCCTCGCTTCGGCGGGCGTTCCTGTCGCCAATCTGCAGGTCAACCGCGATGCGCCGGATTATTATCATCCCGGCCGTTCGGGAAGCCTGCGCCTTGGCGCCAACGTGCTCGGCTATTTCGGCGAGATCCATCCGGCGGTGCTTGAAAAGATGGATGTCAAGGCCCCCGTCGCGGCCTTCGAAGCCTTCCTGAACGCCGGCCCTCAGATGAAAAAGCGCGGCAGCGTCAAACCGCTCCTCACCCTTTCGCCGTTCCAGCCGGTGCAGCGCGACTTCGCCTTCCTCGTCGACGACAAGATCGAGGCCGAAGCCATCATCCGCGCGGCGCGCAGCCCCGACAAGATGATCGATACGGTTGAAATCTTCGATGTTTACAAAGGCAAGGGCATCGAAGACGGTAAAAAATCCGTCGCCGTCAATGTTATCATCCAGCCGAAGGACAAAACGCTGAACGACGCCGAGATCGACGCGATCGCCAAAAAGATCGTCGAGGCCGTCGCGTCGAAATGCGGCGCGGCCCTGCGCGGATAATGATTGTTCCGCACGATAAGCTGGAGACGTTCGCCGCGGATTTGCTGGAGGCTGGAGGCTTTGCAGCAGACGAAGCGAAAATCACGGCCAGGAGCCTCATTCTCTCCAACTTGATGGGCCATGATTCCCACGGCATCGTCCGCGTACGCGAATACAACGAAGACCTGAAAAAGGGCATAACGGCAAGCTGCGTGGATTTGAAAATCCTGACAGAAACGGGGAATTCCATTCACGCCGACGCACAATTCGGTCTGGGGCAGGTGCAGATGCCCCGCCTTCTCGCAAGACTTTTTGCCAAAGCCGCAAACACCGCCATTGTTACAGGCGCGCTGGTCAATTGCGGCCATGCCGGACGTCTCGGCGAATGGGCGGAAGCGGCAGCGGGAAAAGGCTATCTCGCCTTTATGGCCATCAACGACAACGGCTTGTATCAGCTCGTCGCCCCGCACGGCGGCATCGAACCGCGCACCAGCACGAATCCTATCGCCTTCGCCTGCCCCCTGAAAGACGGCGATATCTTTTCCCTCGATCTATCGACGAGCGCCACGGCCATGGGAAAAGTACGGGTCGCCTATCTTTCCGGTCAGAAGGTGCCGGAAGGCCTGATTCAGGATCACGACGGAAATCCCACGACCGATCCGGCCACGCTTATCGACGAACCGAAGGGCAGCATCCTCCCCTTCGGCGGCCATAAAGGCTTCGCCCTCTCCATGATGGTCGATCTTCTCGTCTCCGGCCTATCAGGCGGGTTTATGCCGCCTGCCCCCAGCGGCGCGAAAGCCGCCAACAATGGCGTCCTAGCCTTGTGGAATCCGGCTTTCTTCGCCGGAGCCGCGCATATGCAAAACGAAGCGGAAAAATACCTGGCGCATATGCGCAACACGAAACCCAGAAACGCCGCACATCCTGTCCGCCTGCCCGGCGAACGCGCAAGAGCCGCGTTAAAAGACCGCCTAAAGAACGGCGTTCCTTTCGATGAGGGCTTTGCGGAAAAACTTTCCCGCTACGCGGGAAAACTCGGCGTCACTTCTTCGCCATTTCCTCGGCAATAATATCCTTGCGCGAAAGCTTGCCGATCATGGTCTTTGGCAGCGGCTTGTCGCGGAATTCGATCTGACGCGGCATTTCCATCGGCGAAATGCGTTCCGAGAGGAAATTTTTTAATTTTTCGATGCTCAGCTCTTCACCCGGCTTCAGCTTGATCCACGCCTTGACGATTTCGCCGCGGTTCTCGTCCGGAAGGCCCGCAACGATGCATTCTTCCACGGCATCGTTTTGATAGATCGCCTCTTCGACATTGCGCGGATAAACATTGTATCCGTTGGTGATGATCATATCCTTGAGCCGGTCGACGATAAAAATATAACCGTCTTCATCCATCACGGCGATATCGCCCGTATAAAGCATCCCGTCTTTCAGGACGCTCGCCGTCTCTTCAGGCTTGCTCCAGTAGCCCTTCATGACCTGAGGGCCGCGCACGCACAGCTCGCCGCGCTCGCCGATCGGGAGGCGCGTCTTTTTGTTATCCTTATCGACGATCTCGACGATCGTCCCAGGGAATGGCAGCCCGATGGAGCCGGGTTTGTTTATTCCCTGGCACGGGTTGGCGCTCACGACCGGTGAGCTTTCCGTTAAGCCGTATCCTTCGACGACGATACAGCCGGTGTTTTTCTCAAACGTCTTTTTGACTTCGACGGGCAGCGGCGCGCCCCCTGAAATACAGGATTTCAGGGAACGGAGATTGAAATTGGAAAGCCGCTTATGGTTGTTGATCGCATTGTAGATCGCAGGCACAGCCGGGAAATAATGCGGCTGCTTCTTGTGGATGAGCTTAAGCGTTCCTTCCAGTTCGAATCTCGGCAAAGCGATGATCTCCAGCGCGTTCCTCACGCTGAAATTCATCACGGCCGTCATGGCGAAGACATGGAAGAACGGCAGGACGCCGAGCATTCTTTCAGTCCCGACTTCGGGCTTGAGCCACAAGGCGCATTGTTCGGTGTTGGCCACGATATTTTGATGCGTCAGCATCGCGCCCTTGGGAGTACCGGTGGTTCCGCCCGTATATTGCAAAAGGGCGACATCGTTCGCAGGATCTATCACCACGCTTTCCGGTTCGTTGTGATGGCCGATCATGTCGTGATACCACGTGGAGCATTCTTCCTGTTCCACCCTGGCGAGGTCTTTGCGTTTCAACAGCGGAAAGAGAATATTTTTCGGAAAAGGAAGAATATCGGTGAATTTGCAAATGATGAGATGCTCCAGGCAGGTTTTGCCGAACATTTTCTTCATCTTGCCGTAAAGCAGTTCCAGATCGGCGGTAATCATCGTATCGGTACCGGAATCGTTGATCTGGTGCATCAATTCCTTTTCGGAATAGAGCGGATTGTAATTGACGGCCGTGGCGCCCGTCATCATCACGGCGTAATAGCCGATCACGAAATACGGGCTGTTCGGGAGGAACAGGCCGACCTTGCGGCCCTTGCCGATTCCGCGCTGCTGCAACGACCACGCAAGACGGGACGCTTCGCTGTAAATATCACCCCACGACATTTTGAAGCCAAGAAAATCAAACGCCGGGCGGTCGCCGAACGCCTGTGCCGTCTTCGCCAGCATCTCATGAACCGGATATGACGGTATTGCCGCGTCCCAGGAAATACCTTGCGGATAAGAGCGCTTGTAGAGATCCGGCGAGGGGAAAATCGTCGTCATGGGTCTGGCATCCTTTGCGGCGAAAACTTTGATAGTAAAAGGCAAGTTTTAGATGGTCTTTTTCTAATTTTATCAGCAACAGGAAGACGCCGCCAAACCAAAACCGCATGGCAAGGGGAACATTATTTTTTGCATTACAGCAAATACCGATTATGTCTGGATAAGAGACTGTTTTTGATGGTATATATAGTTAACGAAAAGTTTTCTCGCTATGTGTCCGAACCAAGTACCCCTCTCTTTTGTTTTTCATGCAAGGATTTTGACTTGTCACTGGTTATGAAACCGCTTGCAGCTTCAAACGAACCGGAAAGCACACCGGTCAAGTCTCGTTTGAAATGGTTCAACAGCACGAAAGGCTTCGGTTTCGTCGTGCCGGTTGAAGATCCGTGCGACGCGTTCATCCACATCACGACCCTTCAGGACGCAGGCATCCATGAACTGGGTGAAGAAGCTCTTTTAATGTGTTCGGTGGTCAAGGGGCCAAAGGGCGCACTGGTGACATCCGTTTCCGAGCTCATCGAACAGGGGAAGAATCCCGAGCCTATTTCCTACCGCCTGCCGGGCGAGGAAGGCGAAGAACTCCACACGATGGAAGGCACCGTGAAATGGTACAAACCAGACAAAGGCTTCGGTTTCATTATTCCCGAAGACGGCCAGAAAGACGTATTCGTGCATAAAACCTGCCTCGACAAACACGGCCTGTCCATCCTCATCCCCGGCCAGAAGGTTCGGATGACTATTCGCACCGTGGCAAAAGGCCGCGAAGTCTCCGATTTCGATTTATTGGAAAAATAACTGATCCGAAACGCATCCGCTCATAAAAAAACCGTCCCGTATATACGAGACGGTTTTAAAGTTTTCAGGCCCGCAAAAGGAACAAAAGGGCCGTCGTCGTAAACTCCTAGCCGTTTGAGGCGGTTTTGATGTCGAAATCGGCGGGCGTCCCTGCATCGGCCTCAAAATCCTTGGCATCCAGCGTGCGGGTGCGGGTCGGCACCTGATAAGCGGCGCGGCAATGTTCCTCGCAATAAGGCAGGCCAGCTACGGCATCGCAGCCGCAGAAGCTGAAATTTTCCTCCTGAGGATCGCCATTGGGCCAGCGGCACGCGCGGGCATCAAGTTCGACCATCGGGATACCTTTGCCACGAAACTCCGGAAGTTTAACCGTCGGCCTAACGATGCGCGGCGCGACCGACTCGCTTTTGGGCTTCTTGGTCGTGTTCTGCTGAATGGGCGACAGACGGGAGGAGAGTTTCAGGCGGTGCGCCTTACCGATTACGGCGTTTCGGGTGATGCCATCGCCCAGTACCTTGGCGATCTCGGCGGCGGTTTTCCCCTCGCCCCATAATTGCTTGAGCAGCGCTACACGTTCATCCGTCCAACTCATATTTCCCACTTCTCCCGGCCGGATTCCGAATCTGAATGGATAAGGAATTTACCATGAATGTCTTTGAAAGTAGGGAAACGGTATCAAGGGCGGGAATCGGGCGCCAGCTATTCCGCGAATCGCGATTCCTTTATCCACATAAATGTCGGATCTAAGATCGGGCCTTGACCTGCAGTCAGAATTTATCCGCTTCGGGATCTTCGTTGTGGGAAAGCCCCCATAGTGTGTAGCGCTCGGAATCTTCGCTCCAGTTCTCGCGCACTTTCACGAACAATTTCAAATGCGCGCGGCGGTCCATGATCTCTTCAAGTTCGATACGCGCCTGGCTTCCGATTTTTCCGATCATCTCCCCGCCCTTGCCGAGAATGATTTTTTTCTGCCCTTCGCGCGCGACGAAAATAACCTGATCGATCTTGACGCTGCCGTCGTCGAATTCTTCCCAGCTTTCCGTTTCCACGGTAAGGTCGTATGGGATTTCGTCATGCACGGCGCGGAACAGTTTTTCACGCGTGATTTCGGCGGAGAGCAGGCGCATCGGCATGTCGCTCATTTGATCTTCGGGATAATGGAAAGGCCCTTCAGGCATATGTTTTGCGACAAATTTCACGATGTCGGACACGCCATCGTTATTCCGCGCTGAAATCATGAACGTGGCCTCGAAATTCATCGCCTGATTCATTGCGGTGGCCAGTTCGAACAATTTCGGCTTTGCCACTTCATCGACCTTGTTGAGGGCGAGAATGTATTTTTTTCCGCCTATATTTTTCAGACGTTCCATGATCGTGCGCACGGGGCGGCTCATCCCTTTCGCCGCATCGACCACGAAAAGAACCAGATCGTTTTCCGTGAGACCCGCCCATGCGGCCGCGACGATCGCCTTTTCCATCCGGTCATTGCCGGGTTTGAACAGGCCCGGCGTGTCGACGAAAATAATCTGCGCGGCGGCTTCGATGACGATGCCGAGTACGCGCGTGCGCGTCGTCTGAACCTTGCTGGAAACGATGGAAATCTTTTCGCCGACCATCGCGTTTATCAGAGTCGATTTTCCGGCGTTGGGCGCGCCGATGATGGCGCAGAAACCGCAATATGTTTTGGGATCACTCATGCCTCGGATTTCAACCGTACGAGCATTTTGCGCGCGGCATCCTTTTCCGCATGGCGGCGCGAGGCCCCGTCCGCCACAACCGGATCGAGGCCCTGAATGCGGAGTTCGATTTCAAAGCGCGGCGCATGGTCGGGGCCGGACTTTCCGATAATTTCATAATGCGGCAATGGCAGCTTCCGCGCCTGCGCCCATTCCTGAAGCTCGGTCTTCGGGTCCTGCTGGACGTCGGCATAGGTCAGGATATATTTGTCCCAAAGGCGGATTATGACTTCCCGCGCCGGATCGAGTCCGCCATCGAGGAAAACAGCTCCCAAAAGAGCCTCCATTCCATCCGCGAGGATATTTTCGTTCTCCGCCCCACCTGCCGTCCGCTCGGCCTCGGACATGGTCATGAAATCGCCGAGATTGATGGTCACGGCAATCGCCGCCAGCATCGGCCCCTGCACCAGCGCCGAATGACGTTTGGCAAGGCTGCCCTCGGGCTCGGCGGGGAATTGTTCATAGAGTATGTGGGCCATGACGAGGTTCAGGACACGGTCGCCCAGAAATTCGATGCGCTCGTTGTTGGCCGCCCCGCTCTTGCTCGAATGGGTCAGCGCCTGCTCCATATAGGTGGAATTGCGGAAGCGGTAGCCGATCCGTTGTTCCAGTTCAAAAAGCGGGTGCGATGCTGTCATTGGACGCTTGCTCCTTCGGGGGGGCGGACAGGGCCGACCAGATTGAAAATTCGGCTGTAACGGATCGCCGTAAACCATGTCCACGGCTTGAAGATGCTGGCGCTCTGATCGATCGAGAAGAACAGAATCTGGGCGCGGCCCACCAGGTTCTCCGCAGGCACGAAACCGACCAACTCTCTCACACGGCTGTCCTGGGAATTATCGCGATTGTCGCCCATCATGAAATAATGACCTTCGGGCACGACATATTCGGACGTGTTGTCCAGAGGCTCGGAATCCGATTCCTCGTAAATTTTGTGCATGACGCCGCCAGGAAGCGTTTCTATATATTCTATGACGGTTTCATAGCCGCCGTTGGGATTGTCGATCCGCTGCTTCCCGACTTCTTCACGGTCGACCATCCCCCCATTGATGTAGAGGCGGCCTTGTATCACCTGAATGCGGTCGCCAGGCATGCCTACAAGGCGCTTGATATAGTCGATCGAAGGGTTGGTGGGCAGCTTGAACACGATGATATCGCCGCGTTGCGGTGCGTCCTCCAAAAAGCGCCCGTCGAAATCGGCGAGACCCAGCGGAAAAGAATAACGCGAATAACCATAGGAGGTTTTGCTGACGAACAGGTAATCGCCGACCTGCAACGTCGGGAGCATCGACCCAGAAGGAATATTGAAAGGCTCAAAGAAAAACGTGCGGATAAAAAGCGCGAGCAGGATCGCAAGCACCGCCGTTCTGAAAAACTCCCCGGCGCCCTCATCCTGCTTGACGGGTAGCTCTTCCGCTTTGTTGGTCGTCTTGTCGTGTATCTCGCTCACGGGCCGTTATCCTTTTGATCCGGTATAGTTTTAACGGGTTTATAAAGCAATTACCAGATGCGGCGGGGCGTTTTCCTAAATAGCTTCGATAATCACCTGCGCCTGCACCATCGGCGGCTCGTCGGTAAGGGTAAGGTGGATCCGGGGCTTTTTCCCCGCCGGAGCCATGGATTGCAGCCGCGCCAGAGCGCCGCCTGTCAGGACGATATCCGGTTTTCCAGCATAATCGTTGACGACGCCGATATCCTTCATGAAGACCCCGTGAGAAAAACCGGTGCCGAGCGCCTTGGCGCAGGCTTCCTTGGCGGCAAAGCGTTTGGCGTAGGTGGCGACATGTGTCCCCGCCCCCCGGCGGCGTTCCGCCTTGGCGATTTCCAGAGGCGTGAAGCAGCGTTTGACGAAACGTTCGCCGAATCTTTCTAGCGTTTTGCCAAGGCGTTGGGAATCTAGAATGTCAGAGCCGGTGCCGATAATCATTCCGACTGACCCGTTACTTCCCGCGCTTCCTTGTGAATTTTTTTCTCGATGCGGTTCCGACGGGCGGCGCGCGCGCCTTTCACCATGTAATAAAAGGGATAATAGAATAGTGGGAAGGTCGCTATGCCCACCGCGTAGCCGCCGACCAGCGTCGGCACGAAAATATCCTTCGCCTGGAATGCCTCTTCGCCGACATTGAGATTCGGGTCGATCTGATGCACCACATCGAATCCCAGCACATGCATGATAACCTTGCCCACGTGATAGGCGATCAGCATCAAAAGCGGCGTCGTCAAAAAATTTCCAAACGCCGTGCCGATGAAGGCCGCAATCACATTCGTGCGCGTCAGCCAGCAAAAAACGATGCACTGGATCAAATGCGTTCCAAACAGCGGCGTCCACGATACAAGGCAGCCGAAAGCTAGCCCTGCGGCAATCGAATGGTCGCTCGCGGGAATACGGATGGAACGGTGCTTGTAATAATCGAACACGCGCCGGAATCCCATGCTGGGCCAGATCAAATTTTTGATCTTTCGGTAGAGCGGTTCTGCTTCACGGCGTTTGAATAACATCAATATTTGGTGTTTGTTGTACAGTCACGGGGTTTTAGCAAATGGCGATATAGGTGTCTATCCGCTTATAGGCAAGCGTTACCGCCCCCGCGCCCGGTCTACCGAAGCCACCTGCGGCGTGGCGCGCAGCGCCGCGATGATATTGCTCAAATGCCGCGTGTCGTGGACGTAGACGTCGAGAAGCATATCCCAGAAATCCAGCGTCCGGTTGGTGATTTTCAGGTTCGTGATATTGCCGCCGTTCTTGCCGATCACGGTCGTCAGGGCCGCGAGCGCGCCGGATTCGTTCGTAATGGTGACGACGAGGCGACCGACATGGGCTTCTGGCGCATCCGGGCCTTCGCCCCACGATACATCGATCCAGCGTTCCGGCGTATCCGCGAATGTTTCCAGCGTTTCGCAATCGATCGTGTGGATCGTCACACCTTTCCCCGTCGTCACGATGCCGACGATGCGGTCGCCCGGCAGCGGGTGGCAGCAGCGCGCGAAATGCACGGCCATGCCGGGAATGAGCCCTTTGATCGGCATCGGTTTGCCGTCTGGGCGCTTGGCGTAGGTGACTTTTTCGGGGTCGTTGTTCGCGCTCGGCTGCTCCGTTTTGTGCGCAGGGAAGATCGCCTTGAAAACATCTTTGGCGATGAAATGCCCCGATCCGATATTGGCGAAAATATCGTCAACATCGTCGACCCGCATCTGCACGACGATTCCCGCGACGGCCTTGTCGGTGTAGTCGTAGCCTTCCTGCTGGAAGATTTTCTTGAGCATCGCCTGCCCCAGCGTGATGTATTCGGTGCGCTGCTGCTGGCGGATATAGCGGCGGATATGGGATCTTGCCTTGCCGGTGACGACGAAACGCTCCCATGTCGGCGAGGGCGTCTGCGTCTTGGACGTAATGATTTCCACCTGGTCGCCGTTGACGAGTTTGGTGTTGAGCGGCGCGATGCGGCCGTTGATTTTCGATCCCACGCATTTGTCGCCGACGCCAGAATGGACGGCATAGGCGAAGTCCACCGGCGTCGCGCCGTTGGGCAGCTCGATGAGGTCGCCTTTGGGAGAGAATACGTAAACCTGATCGGCGAAAAGTTCGAGCTTGGTGTTTTCAAGAAAATCTTCCGGCTTCGCCTCCTGCTCCATGATTTCAAGCAGTTCGCGCAGCCAGCGGAATTTCTTCATGTCGGTGAGGTCGGCACGGCCACCCTGCTTGTAAGACCAGTGCGCGGCAACGCCCATATCGGCCTCGTAATGCATTTCAGCTGTGCGCACCTGGATTTCAATGCGCTGGTTTTCAGGGCCGATCACGGTCGTATGAATGGAGCGGTAGCCGTTGGGCTTGGGCGTCGAGATGAAGTCCTTGAAGCGGCCCGGCACGACGGGAAACTGCGAATGGATGATGCCGAGGACGTGGTAACACTCCTCAATGCTCGTCGTCACAATACGGAAGGCCATGATGTCCGATAGCTGTTCGAACGCCACGTTCTTTCTTTGCATCTTCTTCCAGATGGAATAGCGCGTTTTTTCGCGGCCCGTCACTTCGGCCTTGATTCCGGCCTCTTTCATCAGCTTGCTCAGCGAGTCGATGATTTTTTTGACGATGTCGTTGCCTTCCTTGCGCAGGAAGCTCTGGCGCGCGGCGATGCTTTCCCGCGCTTCGGGGTTGAGATAGCCAAAAGACAAATCCTCCAGCTCCTCTTTCAATTTGTGCATGCCGATACGCTCGGCGAGCGGCGCGTAAATCTCCAGCGTTTCGCGGGCGATGCGGCGCTGCTTGTCCGGCTTGTCGAACGCGCCGAGCGTGCGCATATTGTGCAGCCGGTCGGCGAGTTTGACCAGCAGTACGCGGATGTCTTCGGACATGGCCAGAACCAGCTTGCGGAAATTTTCCGCCTGCTTTCCCTCGACGGTCTGGCTTTCGATCTTGGTCAGCTTGGAAACGCCGTTGACGAGGTCGGCCACTTCCTTGCCGAACTTGCCGCTCAGCTCCTTGTAGGTTGCAGGCGTGTCTTCTAGCGTGTCGTGCAGGATGGCGGTGACGATGGTCGTCGAGTCCATTTTCATGTCGGCCAGGATTCCGGCCACTTCCAGCGGATGGGTGTAATACGGCTCTCCCGACGCGCGGGTCTGTCCCTCATGCATCGTTTTGGCGAATTCGGCGGCGTTTTGAATGACGGCGGCGTCGAGTTCGGGATTATAGGCTTTCACCTGGCTGAGAAGTTGGTCGGCGGATCCCATGCTGCCTTTTCTAATGCAAAATACTTAATAATTTCCGATGATTATAAAATAGCACGACGGCGGTGCAAAATCACGGGCTGGCATAAGAATTATGCCAAAGAAAAAGGCCGGAACAATCCGGCCTTCTGCAAAATGATGAAGCTATTCTTCGTCCGGAGCGTCGCCGCCCGCCATATCCTCAAGACCGGGTTCGGCATCATCCTCGTCCTCATCGGCGGCGTCCATGTTGATCGCGCCGGCGTTGCGGGCCATGGCCTTCCATTCCTCTTCGCCTTCCATGGAGTCGACGACGTCTTCCCCGTCATCGTCCAGGGCGATAATGCGTTGTTTGCCGCGGATGATTTCTTCCTTCAGCTCTTCGACATCGACCGTATTTTCAGCGATTTCGCGCAGGGCCACGACCGGGTTTTTATCGTTATCGCGATCGAGCGTCAGCGCCGCGCCGGAGCCGATTTTGCGGGCGCGCTGGGCGGCCACCATAACCAGTTCAAAGCGGTTGGGCAGTTTTTCGATGCAGTCTTCGACGGTAACACGGGCCATTGAAATCCTCTTTTTTCGGCTAAATCTTGCATAGCTATAGGGATTTTCGCAAGGGCGCGCAAGTTTTTTCCCCCACACCCGGGAACCTTCGGGGCCGGGCCTTGTTATTTGATGGACATGCCCACGAGCAATCTATATAAGAATAATCTAATATTTTGTCAGAGATTCAGGCGCAAAACGATTTCGTATCATATTCTTAGGGAAAAACACGATAAATGAAACAGTCGAAAGACGAAGCCTTTCTTCCTTTCTATGCTGAAGACAAGGTCGCCATCTTTATAGACGGCTCGAATCTATACGCTGCCGCGCGCAGCCTCGATTTCGATATAGACTACCGCAAACTCCTGAACTGGGGCGCGTCGTCGGGCAGGCTCGTGCGGGCGTTTTATTACACGGCCCTTGTCGAGGACGCGGATTATTCCCCAATTCGCCCGCTCGTCGACTGGCTGGATTATAACGGCTATACGATGGTTACCAAGCCGACCAAGGAATTCGTCGACAGCCAGGGGCGCCGCAAGATCAAAGGCAATATGGACATCGAACTCGCCATCGACGTGATGGAGATGGCGGACAATGTCGATCATATCATCCTTTTTTCAGGGGACGGCGATTTCCGCCGCCTGCTCGAAGCCGTTCAGCGCAAGGGCGTGCGGGTGACGGTCGTAAGCACGATCCAGTCCAACCCGCCGATGGTCGCCGACGAATTGCGTAGGCAGGCCGATTATTTTCTCGATCTCGAAAGCCTGAGAGGAAAGATCGCGCGTTCCCAATCCAGCGGCGGGCGCAACGTCCCCCCGGTTCCGGACGACGGGGGCAACGGCGACGAAATTTCCACGTATTAAGAAGACGTTATTCCGCGGCAACCGTCAGATTGGGCTTTTGCTTGCCGCCGCCCTTGCGACTGTCGTTCCTGATTTCGCACAGGAAGCCGGAAACCTGTTCCTGCAATTCGGCGGAAAGGCGCGCCAGTTCCGCAGCGGCATGTAAAACAGTCTTTGATTCCTCTCCCGTCTCAAAGGCTTTTTCCTGAACCGAGACGATATTTTCGGAAACCTGCTGCGTGCCGCTGGACGCTTCGGAAACGTTACGGCCGATCTCACCCGTCGCCGCGTTCTGCTCCTCAACTGCGGCGGTGACCGAGGTCGTGGCTTGGTCGATCTTCTTGACGTTGCCGATAATCTTATCCATCGCGGCGACGCTGGAATTGATCGCGGCTTGAATGGCGCTGACACGGGAATCGATTTCCTCGGTCTTTTGCGCCGTTTCGTTCGCCAATTTCTTGACCTCGTCGGCGACGACGGCAAAACCTTTGCCGGCTTCGCCCGCACGCGCCGCTTCGATGGTGGCGTTCAGCGCCAGAAGGTTCGTCTGCTCCGCAATCTCCTTGATCGCGCCCACGACTTCGCCGATGGATACCGCCATTTCCTGAAGGTTCTTTACTTCGGCGCTGGTGCTTTCCGCCTCGTCCGAAGCGTTGTTCGCCATGGAAGCCACCATGTTGATCTGCTGCGCGATCTCGCGGGAGGACGCGCTAAGCTGCTCCGTCGCGACGGCCACGGTCTGGACGTTGGCGTCAGCCTGCGTCGCCGCCGCGGCCACGGCGCTGCTGATCTCGGACGTTCTTTCCGAAGCGTCGGTCATGCGCTCTGCCGTCTGCTGCATCTGTTGCGAGGCGCTGGTTAAGGCCATGATCACGCTGGATGTGCGGTTGTCGAAATCGTCGGCTAGCCTGGCCATGGAAGCCTGGCGCTCCTGCTCGATTCGGACCTTGCTCTTTTCGGCTTCGGCTTCCATACGCTCCATTTCGAGCGCGTTTTCTTTAAAGACCTGCACGGCCTTGGCCATGTCGCCGATCTCGTCCCGGCGTTCCAGCGAGGGCACCGACACCTCGTTGTTGCCGTCCGCAAGCATTTTCATCGTATCGACCATCTTCGCGATCGGCTTCGTCAGGCATTTGGAATACCACACGCTGATTAGCGCTATAATGAAAAGAATAGCCAGGGAGCAGATGATGGAAATCCTTTGTATCTCGTGGAAGCTGCTCATCACTTCCTTTTCGGATATTTCCGTTATCATGGCCCATTTCGTGCCGTGGAACTCGAACGGAGTGTAAGAACTGATGACGTTTGTGTCCGATGCGGGGTCGATACCGGCATAATTCCCTGATTCGCCGACAAGAGCCTTGTCGATTATCTCGCCTTTCAGCTTCATTTTCAGGATGGTGGATTCCTGCACAAGGCGGTGGTCGGTGCGCATAAGATGATCCGCGCCAACCAGATAAATAGCGGATGTTTTGCCAAGGCCGTCGGTCGCGGTGATAATGTCATTGATTTTGGTAATCGGTATCTGGAACGCCAGCACGCCGAGCAGCCTGCCATCTTCGCCCAAAACCGGGGAAGCGATAAAACTCGCCGCAGCGGCGCCGCTCGGCGAATACGCCTTGAAATCTTGAAATACTATATGATCCAGCTTTGGATTATCGCGCGCCGCGCGGAACGCGTTCGCGAGGTCCGTGTCCTTCCACTCGCCCGCGTTCATATTGGTTGCGAAATCGCGCTCTTTGAAAACGCTATAGATCAGGTCGCCGTTCGCATTGAACAAAAATACATCGTGATAGCCACCGGTCTGGAGGAATTTTCGCATCCACGGATGGTATTTGGCGTGTACCATTGAATAAAGCGAACCGTCGTTCGCTGCGTCGAGTTTTTCTTTCTGCCCGGCCGGATTGGGGTTTTTGTCTATATACAGATCCTGAAGCTGTTTCGTCTGCTCGCCGTCCAGCGCCAGCCAGCCGTCATTGAAATCGCGCAGCGCGGCGCGGATATAATCGTTCGATGAGAGTTTGATAAGATCGTCGTGGATGCCCTGCAGATAGCCCTGCAGATCGGTTTTTTTGGCTTCCTGATAAGCGCTCAGCTCCTTTTCGGTGCTGCGTATCGTTTCCTTATACATAAGGTTTTGCTGCAAAAAAGTAACGGCGAACACATTGATCGCTGTGAGGCCGACCATAATCAACGGCAGCTTTCTAGCGATTTTCATACGGGAGAACGTTCTAAGCATAAGAAACTACCGGGCCCCAAAATTTATTAAATGAATACGAAAACTGGTTAACAGCTTACTAAAACTTAACAGGGCTGGAAAGGGGAGCAGTTGAACATGTTTTACATTCAATTTCTTGCATAAAAAAGCCGGCCTGGTGAGGCCGGCTTTTTACAATAGTTGATCTCTGATACTTTTTCTGTCTGCATGCTTATTGGTTTGTCATATTTTTGTACAAAGGAGGAGCTGCACAGGCTGCCGGCTTGGTCTTGGCGCGCTTCGTCAAAAGCTTGTTGAGGGCATGAATATAGGCGCGGGCCGAGGCGACCAGGGTATCGGCATCCGCCCCCTGCCCGTTCACCGTCTTGCCGTCTTCTTCGAGACGCACAGTGACTTCAGCCTGCGCATCCGTACCACCTGTAACAGCATGAACCTGATAAAGTTGCAGATGCGCGTTTTCATGCGGCACGATTTCGCGGATCGCCTTGAAGATCGCGTCGACGGGGCCGTTGCCGTCCACCTTCGCCTTCTTCACTTCGCCGTTGATGGTGAGTTCCAGCGCGGCGGTTTGCGGGCCTGCCGTTCCGGCGACGACCTGCAGGGACTGGAAGCGGATCGCATCGTCCTGCGCCCCGACTTCGTCCTCGATCAAGGCGATGATATCGTCATCAAACACCTGTTTCTTTCTATCGGCCAGATCCTTGAAGCGCTTGAACAGATCGTTCAACGCGTTGTCGCCCAGTTCGTAGCCGAGCTCGGCTACGCGGCTTTTCAGCGCATGTCGCCCGGAATGTTTGCCGAGCACCAGTTCCGAGCGCGTCAGCCCAACGGATTCCGGCGTCATGATTTCGTAAGTGCTGGCATTCTTCAAGACGCCGTCCTGATGAATGCCGGATTCGTGCGCGAACGCATTGGCGCCGACAATAGCCTTGTTCGGCTGTACGCTGAATCCGATCGTGGCGGCAAGCGTGCGCGACGCCCTGGTGATCATCGAGGAATCGACTCCGCAATCGAAGGGCAGCCGGTCGGCGCGGGTTTTCAGCGCCATCACGATTTCTTCCAGCGCCGCATTCCCCGCGCGTTCGCCTATGCCGTTGATCGTACATTCGATCTGCCGCGCCCCCGCCATCACGCCTGCGAGGCTGTTCGCCACGGCAAGGCCGAGATCGTTGTGGCAGTGCGTGGAGATAATGCATTTGTCGATATTGTCGACCTTGCCACGAATGTACGTAATCAGTTCGCCGAATTCCACCGGAACGGCATATCCCACCGTGTCGGGGATATTGATCGTCGTTGCGCCGCATTTGACGGCGGTTTCAATGGCGCGGCACAGGAAATCCCGATCGGAGCGCGTCGCGTCCATCGCCGACCATTCGACATTGTCCGTATATTTGCGCGCGCGGGTGACTGAAGCGGCGACGGATTCCAGAACCTGTTCCTCGTCCATCTGGAGTTGATAGCGCATATGCTGCGGGCTGGTGGAAATAAAGGTGTGGATGCGCCGGTTGTGCGCCGGTGCCAGCGCCTCGCCCGCCACGTCGATATCGCGCTCGATGGCACGGGACAGGCCGCACACGGTGGCGCGCTTGAGGACCTTGGCGATTTCGTTGACCGCCTCGAAATCGCCGGGGGACGCAATCGGGAAACCCGCCTCGATAATATCCACGCCCATGTCGTCGAGCAGGCGTGCCATGCGCAGCTTTTCTTCCAGATTCATCGAGCAGCCGGGCGATTGTTCGCCGTCGCGCAAAGTGGTGTCGAAGATCAAAACGCGGTCTCTGGAAGTGTCCGGGGACGGATTCATGGCTCTAACTCCTTAAAATTCCTACAGGATTCCCTCCTATGGTTCGTTTGTCATGTTTTTGGATGGTCTGGCGTATCCCCGGAAGGTAGGCGCATCAAGCGCCCCATACCCCTTCAGGGGGTTCTAAGGAGGAGGGAGAGTAGCGCTGCTGCGTTGTTCAAAACCATAGATGAGTCATACGGGCAAAGCCCTGGCCCTGTCAAACTAGATTTTGCGGGCTTCGTCGACCAGCATGACGGGAATGCCGTCGCGGATGGGATAGGCAAGACCCGCCTGATCGGAAATGAGTTCCTGCTTCGCCGCGTCATAGCGCAGCGGCACCTTGGTCAAAGGGCACACAAGGATTTCCAAAAGTTTCGGGTCTATGGCGTGGCTCATGCAAGGGTTATAGCCCGATCGCTTAGTGCTTGCAACCGCAGCCGCCGTTGCATTCCATCTCAAGCATGGTCATGAACAGCCTCGCCCGTTCCCTGCAGCAGGGCGCCTCCAGAAGCGCCTGTTTTTCCTTCGCTCCCAGCGGGCAGATCATGGCGAGGGTCGTCATCAGTTTTTCATCGGAAGCCTGATCGACGGCATCCCAACTGCAGGTCAGGCCCTGCTTCTCGAAATAGTTTTTGAGAAGCCTGCGGAGCTTGCCGCGATCCATGTCGAGAGAGTCGAGCTTCTGCAGATCGTTCGCGTAATTCGTCCAGTCGGCCTTGACGCGGCGAAAGCCATTGAGCTGGGACGATTCTTCCGCGAGATGAAAACGGCAGATGCCGGTCAGAACGATTTCATAGCGCCCATCTGGCGTTTCGTTATAGCTGGTTACCCTGCCCGCGCAGCCGACATTATAGACAGAGCCGTCATCTCTGGTCTGCACCATGCCGATCAAGCGGTGCGAGGCGATGGCATGGTCGACCATTGCGACATAGCGGGGTTCGAAAATATTAAGAGGCAGTTGTCCGCGCGGAAGAAGGAGGACCCCAGTCAAGGGAAATATTGGAATTTCCCCCGGTAAGTCTTCGAATTTCTGGCGCGGCACGGTCGTCATGGCAATTGATATAAGCCCTGAATCTTAAGAGAAAAGCAGGCGGGAGAGTTTTTTACGCCCTTCCACCGAGAGCGGATCGGCAAAACCCATGGCCTCAAAATATCTTAACAATTCCTTACGGGCGGCCTCGTCGTTCCAGGCGCGGTCGCGGCGCACGATCTCCAGAAGATTGTCGATTGCCCCGGCCCGGTCCCCGCCTGCGAATTGCGCAGCGGCAAGATCAAAACGCGCCTGATGGTCAGCGGGCGACGCCTCCACCTTCTTCAAAAGCGGGCCTATCGCGCCGGCGTTTTTTTGCGCCTCCAGCGCAAGACACAGAGCCGTTTTCGCGGCGGTGAAACCCGATTGTTTTGAAATCGTTTCCGGCGCCTGATCCACATAAGCCTGCGCCTGTTCGGTCATGCCGACCGAGATGAGCGCGCGCACAATGCCGACATAGGCATCGATATTGTTCGAATCCTGTTGCAGAATCTGAAGATAAAGTTCCTGCGCATATTGTTCCTGCCCCTGCGCGATCAGTTCCGCCGCCTGTTTCAGGGCCGTGGGAATATCGATTGCGTCAGGCTTGGCGGAGCGGGCAAGTTTTACCAGTTGCGCGATCATGTTTTTGATCTCCGACGCGGGGCGCGCACCGGTAAAACCGGTGACGGGTTGCCCCTGGAAAAAAGCCATCACAGTGGGAACGGATTGTATCCGCAGCGCCTGTGCGAGTTCGGGATTTTCGTCAATATTGACCTTGGCCAGAATGACCTCGCCGTTCGCAGCGCGGACTTCGCCTTCGAGGACGGGCATCAATTGCCGGCACGGCCCGCACCACGGCGCCCAGAAATCGACGATGACGGGTTTGTCCATCGACGCCTTCAGAGCGCGTGTTTCAAAATCTTTTGTGCCAACATCGAACACGATATCGTCCGGCGGCGTTTGCGGTTTGGCTTCTTTAGGAGAATTCAGTCCGAACAGTCCCATCTCTTTATTCCTTTTCCGGCGCGGCGGCGCTTAGATCGACGATATAGGGCGTATGGCCCGTGCTTTCAATGAAGCGAAGCAGGCTGGCGGGCGTGGTGCCGATGGTCATGGTGTTGATCAGCGGGTGATAGTTCACGCGCCCCGTCTCCATCATCGATTTATCCAGAATGATTTTCACGTCCAGATTATTATCGTTGATGATCGCATAGGGACACACCGAACCGGGGCGTACGCCAAGATATTCAAACAGGCGTTCGGCCGAACCGAACGAAATCCTGTCGGCGCCGATCAGGAGCTGGAGCTTTTTGATGTCGACCTGCGTGGCGTTTTGCAGCACGACGAGAAAATTGTTTTTCTTCTTGTCGCGCAGGAACAGGTTGCGGCAATGCGTGCCGGGGATGTCGTGTTCTACCGCCTCCGCCTCGGCCACAGTAAAAACGGCCTTATGGCGGTGGAGCTCGAAATCGATTCCGAGTTCGCCAAGGCGCACCATCAGCGCATCCGGAGAAGTGGGCAGTTCGCACGAATCGACATGTTCCGCCATATTGCTCATAGCCCTAGCTATGGCCAAAAATCCCTTTGTTTGCAAGGCCCGGAGGGCGCATCCGCAAAATTTGTCCGCTCTTTCATTTTGTGTTATGATAGGCGCAATCAATAAGAAAAGAACGATACAGGGAATGCAGATATGCCACAGACATTTTCCGTCGCAGGAATTACCGCGTATGATTTGTGCAAGCTGGACGACACCGACCCGCCTCTAAGCCTAGAGCGAGACCTCGGGCTGTTATCGCCGCCCGCCCCGTCCATGACATATAAAAGCCCCGACATCGACCGCACCACTTACTGGCAGCCCGGAGGGCCGAACCCATGATCAGACTGGCGCAGGCGACCGACGGACGGCTTATTATCGGTAGCAACCAGCCTTTTCCCGGCTACGTCAAATATGTCGAATATTACCGCGACCAGCGACTTTTCAGCCTGATTTTTGACACGGAAGACGAGAAAAGCTCCCTGATGCCGTGCGAACTCTGCCCTCGTACCGCGGCCATCGTCCAGGCCAGCCCGAACGTCATGATCGTCGCCATGGCCGAGGAAGGACGCGAGCCTTACGGCTATATGGTCCCGTTGGTGCAGATAGGCGTTTGAAAAATTTACGTTTTTTGGGCTTGATTTTTAATTCCGAACCCTTATAAATGCCCCATTCGCCTAACGGACGCGGGTGTAGCTCAGGGGTAGAGCATTACCTTGCCAAGGTAAGGGTCGCGAGTTCGAATCTCGTCACCCGCTCCAATTAGGATGAAAGCTCACTGGCCCTTCGGGGCCATTAGTTTTTTATAGATCGCGAGAGTCTTTGCGTTCACCGTCTCGATGGTGAAATCCTTTTCGATCCGCGCGCGGCCTTTCCTGCCCATATCCTGCCGCAGCGTTTTATCCTTCAAAAGCTTTTCGATTCCATCGGCCAGCGCCCAGGCGTTCTTCGGCTCGACCAACAATCCTGTTTCAGCGTCTTCCACCGTTTCGCGGCAGCCGGGCATATCGGTCGTGACGATGGCGCGGCCCGTCGAGGCTGCCTCCAGCAAGACCTTCGGCACCCCCTCGCCGTAATATGAGGGAAGCGTCACGATATGCGCCGCCGCCATCAGGGCCGGCATATCGTCCCTATGTCCCAGCCATTCGACGCAGCCTTCGGAAATCCAGTCGTCGAGCTGTTCGCGCGTGATGGAATCATGGTTTCCCGCGTAAATATCACCCGCGATCTGGAAACGCGCATCGACACCCTTGGATTTCAGGATGCGTGCGGCGTGCACATATTCGCCGATGCCTTTTGCCTTTAAAAGACGCGATGAAAACAGGACGACCGGCGTGTCGTTTGCTGGCTCGGGGGCATAAGAAAATTGCACAGGATCTACACCGGAACCGCGAATGACGGCGCAGTTTTCTCTCTTTACGGCTCCTACCCGCACGAGGGCGCGCGCGTCGTCGGGGTTTTGAAAGATGACGAACCGCCCTTCCCCGCCGAACGCCACTTTAAAAAGCGGGACGATAAAGGTACGGATCACCCTGACCTTGGGATCGTCGCTCAGGAACAGCGGGCCGAGGCCTGCGAGCGTGAAGACGGCGCGGGGCGTTCTGAGAATACGCGAGGCGATACCCGTAAAAAAAGCATGGCGGATAGTGATCGCATGGACGATATCAGGCTTCACGCTTTGCAGCGTCCGGAAAATCTGAAAAGCCAACGCCAGCTGGTTGAGCGGATTGAGCGAGCTTTTGTGGGGCGGGAGATTATGGCCCGCAATGCCGAGCGCCGCGATACGCGGATTGTTTTCGGCATCGTTGGTGGCGAGATGCAAGTCCCACCCGTTGTTCAGGATATCCTTCGCCAGCGGCAGGCGGTGCGACCAGAACCATGCCATATCGTTGACGATAAGAAGAAACCGGCCCGTGCTCATGCGGCCTTCTTTGCGCTATTAAAATCATGCGCGATAAAGCGCGCAAATCCTTCTTCCAGCGTGTAGGGGGGGACGAAGCCTGTGCGCATCGCCTTGGATGCATCGCTGGTCGTATCGGCGCAGAATTTTTCCACGCGCACGGCGCTGATCGGAAATTTCCGGCCCGTCATCCTGGCGATGACATCGAATGTCATGCCCGCCGTCAATCCAACCGCATAGGGAATAGCGCGCGGTTTGGCAAAGCCCAGCTTCGTGCAGATGACGTCAACCAGTTGATTCATCGAATAATCGGGGCCGTCGGCGTAATTGTAGATTTCGCCGTTCCCTGCATCCTTCAAAATAAACTGCAGAAACGCGGCGACATTGCCGACATAGGCCATCGATTTTTTGTTACGCCCCGATCCCACCATCATGAATTTTCCGGAAGCGATCTGGTTGACGAGCGTATAGACATTGCCGCGATTGTCTTCGCCGAACACGACGACGGGGCGAACGATGGTAAGCCGTGTATCTTCCGTCTTCGCTGCCCATTTTTGCAAGACATCTTCGCCTTCGAGCTTGCTCTGACCGTAATCGTTGAACGGTGCGGGCTGGGCGCGCTCATCTGGCATCCCGGTGTTGAGGCCGTATACCGCAAAGCTGCTGGTAAAAATCAGGCGTTTTATACCGTTGGCGTCGCAGGCGTCGCAGATATTGCGCGTGCCTTTTACATTGACATCGTAATAGCGCGAGCGCGGCGTTACGTCGTCGCGGTGCTCGGCCGCCAGCGCATAGACGGCGTCGCATCCCTTAAGGGCGTTCGTCAGCGCCGGAATATCGAGAATATCAATGGGGTTTTCCAGATCGCGGATGTCGATATTGACGCAGTCATGCCCCGCATCTTTCAAAAGCGCCGTCAGCCTTTGGCCGATAAAACCCGAGCCGCCTGTAATTGCAATTTTCATGATTGTCCTTTCATCCAGCGGTCATGCCATGACTGGAACATCAGAGCCGCCCACAGATCGGTCGCGTTGGCGTGGCCGCCGTGGCCCGCCTGAAAATCCTGCCAGCGGTTGGCCACTAGATCGGCGTTCAAAAGATTTTGATTTTTCAACCTGCTGCGGTCAAGCAGTGCGTCGCCCCAAGGTTTGAGCGGCCCGCGCAGCCATTGATGCAAGGGGACGTTAAAACCCGCTTTCGGGCGGTCGAACATTTCTCGCGGGACGTGTTTTTCCAGCAGGCGGCGGAGCAGCCACTTTCCTTCAAGGCCCCGGATTTTCATGTGGCCGGGCAGACGCCAGCTATATTCGCACAAATTATAATCCATCAGCGGCGCACGAACTTCCAGCGCCACCGCCATGGCGGCGCGATCCGTTTTCACCATCAGATCGTTCGGACGATAGGAGAGCGTATCCGCATAGATCATTTTTTCGGCGAGCGTCAAACCCTCAGGCCAATGGGCGTCGTCGAGGGGAATGAGCGGCATGGATGCACCCGGCACCACCTGTTCGCTTTCCGGCCAGACTTGTAGCAAGGACGTGTAGAGGGAGCGGACATCGCCCTGCGCCACGACCTGCGCCATCCGGTGGACGCGGCGGCCGAATTGCGGATAGGACGGGTTAATGCGGTCATAAGCCTGCTGTGGCACGCGAAGAGCGAGGTTTCCCATCGTGCGGCGCACCGCCGCCGGCATCCATGAAATCCTGTTCCAGAGCGCGGGAATATGGGTGTGGCGCTGATACCCGCCGAGAATTTCATCGCCGCCGTCGCCCGTCAGGGCCACGGTCACGTACTCACGCGCAAGGCGGCTGACCAGATGCGTAGGGATCTGCGAAGCATCGGCAAACGGTTCATCGAACATGTCGGGCAACGCGGGGATCAAATCCAGCGCGTCCTGCGCCCCGACGCGAAATTCGCGGTGGTCCGTGCCAAGATGCGCCGCCACCCGCGCCGCCGCCTGCGATTCGTCATAGTCTTCTGCATCGAAGCCGATCGAATAGGTCTGAACCGGGCGCGATGAATGATTCTGCATTACCGCCGTCACAAGAGAGGAATCGATACCGCCGGACAGAAACGATCCGAAGGGAACGTCACAATCCATGCGCTGTTTCACGGCCAGCGACAATTTGTCTTCGAAAGAGGTGAGGATTGACGCCTCGTCATCCTCGGCGGGGTTGCCCTGCGCTTCCTCGACAGCGCGGCGCAGCGACCAGTAGCTTTCCATGCGGAGGGCAAGATTGTCGCCGGGCTTTATCGCGGCAAGGTCGATGGTCAAACGACCCGCAGGCGCCATCTGCCAGACATTTTTGAAAATCGCATGCGGCGCGCAGACATAGCCGAACCGCATATAGAGCGCGAGAACATCGCGGTCGAGTTCGGGCATGAAATCCGGATGCGCATGAAAGGCTTTCAGTTCCGAAGCGAAAATCAGCGCCTTCCCCGCCCAGCCGACATAAAGCGGTTTCTTGCCGAAACGGTCGCGCACGAAGTGAAGCTGTTTGTCCCGGCGATCCCATAGGGCGATCGCGTACATGCCGTTGAATTTTTGCAGCGCCTGATCGAGGCCACAATGGTCGACGGCGGCGAGCAGGATTTCGGTATCGCAACGCGTCTTGAAAACCTGTCCGCGCGCTTCCAGCGCTTCCTTGAGTTCGAGATAATTGTAAAGTTCGCCGTTATAGACGACCATGTAGCGCCCCGACGGCGAAGCCATCGGCTGCGCCCCGTCGGAGGAAAGATCGTGGATGGCAAGGCGGCGATGGGAGAGGACGAGGGGAACGTCCGGGTCTTGCCAGACGTCGAAGGAGTCCGGCCCCCTATGGGCAATGGCGCGGTGCATGGCAGAGCCGATGGCCGCCATTTCCTGTCTGTCCCGAACCCCGTCCGGGGCGTAAAATCCTGCAATACCGCACATAAAAGCGCCCGCTTGCCTTTGCTTTCCGGCTTTTGATAGCCTATTTCCTTATAAGAGAAAAGGACTTGTTAGCTCTGTGAATATCGACCTCTTTCTGACCGGTTCCAGCGAAGCGGGCATCGTATGCGATGGCCCGTTCAGGACGCCTGTGGTCGGGGTCATCCTGGACGCCCAGACCCTTAACCTAACCCTCGAATTTTCGGACGGGGATACGTTCCATCTCAACATACCCGTCGAGGAGGGCCGCCGCGAAAAGCTTCTTTTCGCGCACCGGATGTATGTGGGCTTTCTGGAAGACAAGATGCTGGTGGATTCCTTCGAGGTTCCCCTGCTCTACCTAAACGATCCTTACGGCAGCGAATTCGGACAGAATTCCCCCCTAGCCAAAGCCAAGCGCTCGGTCGTCGCCTTCGAACAATTCATGAAACGCTGCATCTTCGCCCAGGCGCTGCACCGCGACAATCTGGGGGACGAGGAAGGCGCGTGCTCCATCCTGCGCGGAACAGATCCGCACGCGCTCAGATATTCCCCGGCCCTCGCCCGCCGGATACAGATGAACGCAATTCCCAAGCTGGAACAAGTGCCGCAGATGCCGGGCCTCGGCGGCGGCGCGACGCGGCAGGTCCGCGCAGTTCCGCGCCAAGCGGCCATCAAGGACGACGAAGAATAATCTTTACCGGGAGCGGCGGATTTTGCGCCAGCGCGCGACGTTGCTGTTGTGCTCGGCCAGTGTGCGCGCAAACACATGCCCTCCGGTTCCGTCCGCAACGAAATAAATATAGTCGTGAGCTTCGGGATGCAGGACGGCCTCGATCGATTCCCGCCCGGGATTGGCGATGGGCGTCGGCGGCAGGCCGGGATTAAGATATGTGTTATAGGGGGAATGCGTCTCCAGATCCTTCGTCAAAAGGCGGCGGCCGATGGGGCCCTGCCCTTCGCTTTTCACTTCGCCTTTGGTGATGCCGTAAATCACCGTCGGATCGCTCTGCAGCGGCATTCCTTTTTTCAGACGGTTGACGAAAACGCCGGCAACGCGCTTCCTTTCAGAGGCCACGCCCGTTTCCTTTTCGACAATGGAGGCCAGCGCCATCGCCTCGGCCTCCGTCGTCACGGGAAGATCCGGCGCACGGGCGGGCCAAAGCTCCGCCATCGTTTTCGTCATGCCTTCCTTCATTTTACCGAGCAGGACGTTGCGGTCATCGTTTCTTATATAATGGTAGGTCTGGGGGAGGAGGCTCCCTTCAGGGGGTATGTCCGCGATCTCTCCTTTCATATCGGGGAGTTCCTTGAGGGTTTCCACGATTTGCCACGACGTCACGCCTTCGGGGAAGGTCACCTTGCGGTCATATACTTTTCCTTCGCGCATCATTTTCATGGCCTCGGCCATCGTGACGTTCGCGGTGAATTCATATTCGCCGGCCTTCAGCGGGCGCTGGTCCGGCTCGACGCGTGAGAGAATTTTGAAGATCAGGGAGGAGTCGATAACGCCTTCGGATTCCAGGATTTCGGCAATCGCCGCGACGCCTTTGCCGCGTTCGATCAGGACAATTTTATTTTCAGGAAGAGGCCCGGGGTCATGGGCGTTTTTTAGCGCAACGAAAAACCACGCGCCCGCCGCGAAAATCGCGGCCACACCCAAAAGAACTACGGTGAGAAAAATTTTTTTCACAAGAATGCCTTACGATGACGGAGGTTCATAATCGGGGCAAACAAAGGCAAAAGCAAAAAATATTTTAATTTTTTAAGCGGAACGGGAAGCGGTGAACAATCATTGGCGTAGGCAGTTCCCCTAAACCACAACAACCCCAAGAGGAGAAAAGTTATGGCTAACCAATCTGAGTCCTATGAGTCCAGAGAGCAGAATCAGCAAGGTCAGGAAAAGCGCCACAATGCCGGAAAATTCCAGGCAGGGTCCGAACGCGCCCGCGAAGCTGGCCGCAAGGGCGGACAAGCCTCCCGTGGCGGCGGACGTCGCTCCGAGTAGGCCGGAAAACAAAAGCCGAAATCAGGCGAGTGCTGCATAAAGCGGCCTCGCCCGATTGCCATTTCAGACCGCCTTCATCACCACGGAGGCGTTCGTGCCGCCAAAGCCGAAGGAATTGGAAATGGCGATGCTGACCTTCTTGTTCTTCGCGGCCTTTGGCACGAGGTCGATCCCCTTACAAGGCTCCGAGATATTTTCGAGATTTAAGGTCGGAGGCAGGACGCCTGTCTGAATCGCCTTGATCGAATAGATGGCCTCGACCGCGCCGGCGGCGCCCAGAAGATGGCCGATCGCCGATTTCGTCGAAGACATCGAGATTTTATCCAGCGCATTGCCGAACAGGCGCTTGACCGCCGTGCATTCGATCCCGTCGCCGACGGGCGTCGAGGTTCCGTGCGCGTTGATATAATCAATATCCTCGGGATTGAGCTTGGCGTTGTCCAGCGCGGCTTTCATCGCGCGGTAGCCGCCATCGCCGTTCTCGGCAGGCGCCGTGATGTGGTAGGCGTCGCCCGATAGGCCGTAGCCGATGATCTCGGCATAGATTTTCGCGCCGCGTTTTTTCGCGTGCTCGTATTCTTCCAGAACGACAACACCCGAACCCTCACCGATGACGAAACCGTCGCGGCCTTCGTCGAACGGACGGGACGCCTCAGACGGGCGGTCGTTGTAGGACGTGGACAATGCGCGCGCCGCGGCAAACCCGCCAACGCCCAGAGGCGTGACGGCGGCTTCCGCCCCGCCGGCGACCATCACATCGGCATCTCCCAGCGCGATCAGGCGCGCGGAATCGCCGATGGCGTGCGTGCCCGTGGCGCAGGCGGTTACGACGGAGTGGTTCGGGCCTTTAAATCCGTATTTGATGGAGACATGGCCCGAGGCAAGGTTGATCAGCATCGCAGGAATGCAGAAGGGCGAGAGGCGCTTCGGGCCGCGCTCGATCAAAGTCTTGCTTGTCTCGAACATCGTGCCAAGGCCGCCGATGCCCGATCCGATAAGGACGCCCGTGCGCCACTGGTCTTCTTCGGTCTCGGGCTTCCAGCCCGAATTCTCGATGGCTTCCTGCGCCGCGGCCATGCCGTAGCAAATGAACCGGTCAATTTTCTTTTGTTCCTTGACCGGAACGAACAGGTTGACGTTGAACGATCCGTCCGCCGGATTTTCATCCGCCGTTTTCGGCACGATCCCCGCGACATGAGAGGCCATGTCCGTCAGATCGAATTCGTCGATGATGCGGATGCCGCTTTTCCCGGCGGTAATCGAATCCCAGTTGCGCTTTACGCCCACTCCAAGAGGTGTGACCATACCCATTCCGGTGACAACGACGCGTCTCATATTCAATCCTTTTCGGTCAATAAAAACGGCGGCTTAACTATAACAATAGTCGAAGCCGCCGTCATGAAAATATTATCGTAAATTACTCGCCCGAGTTGGCTTTGATGAAGTTGACGGCATCGCCGACGGTCTGGATTTTCTCGGCAGCGTCGTCCGGAATTTCCACTTTGAATTCTTCTTCGAACGCCATCACGAGTTCGACCGTGTCGAGGGAGTCCGCACCCAGATCATCAATGAAGCTGGCGCCTTCCGTCACTTTCCCGGCGTCAACGCCGAGATGCTCGACAACAATTTTCTTTACGCGTTCTGCAATATCGCTCATGGCGAAACCCTTACCTTGTTTTTTTAATGTTGAATGCTTAAATCGACGGCGAATTTACCAATCCGCCGCATCAATGCAAGCTCTTTCCTGCTGCATAGCAGCCTGAATATTATTTTTCCAGCATATTCAAAGGCCTAGCTTTTCCCGAATGTGGATAAGCCGGTCAAAAACGCGCTGCGCGCCCGCTAATTTTAAGGTTTCCGCCTGTTTGAGCGGATCGTGGGCGGAGCCGGAAAATCCCCAGGTCGTCATGCCCGCCGCGATGCCTGCCTGTACGCCAGCGGCGCTGTCCTCGATCACGAGGCAGCGCTCCGGCTCGAACCCCATTTGCGCGGCGGCGTAGAGGTAAAGATCGGGGTAGGGCTTGGGATTTCTGACCTGTATTTTCGTGAAAACCGTTTCCGGCGTGAAATTGTGCATCAGGCCCGTAAGCCTCAGCGAGCACAGGACGTTCTCACGCTCGCCGTTCGACGCCACGCAGATTTCAAAGACTTCTTTCGCCGCGGCGACGAGTTCAGGAGCGCCTTCCACCGGCCTTAAGCTCGTCCGCTGCAATTCGGCGACGCGTTTTATATAACGAGGCACGATGTCGGCGGGCATCTCGCGCCCCGTTTCCATCTGGACGGAAAGGCAGATGCCGGTCACGGTCGTCCCGACCCAGTGCGTGTAGGCGTAATCGAGATCGTATTGCGTGAAGCCCACTTCATGCAGGACTTCGAGCAACGCGCGGTTGTTCACATATTCGGAATCGGTGAGCGTTCCGTCGCAATCGAAAATGATAAGATCGAACATGGGGCGCCAGTATAGCACGGAATCGTCCGTCCGCATTGGCAATCCAGGCGTTAAGGGATCAAAGCCTCTTCCATCAGGTTGTGCCTGAAATGCGTCACTTTCGACATATCCGGAGACAGGCCGAAATCCGCATAAACACAAAGCGGGCCGCCGGGCTGTTTTTCAGCGAAGAACAGGCCTGATTCGGATACGTCGACCATAACCATCGCACGGCCGGTGATACCCTTGCCGCCGTTTTCATTGTGGGCGACGACATGGTCGATTGCATGGAGCTTCATATTTTCCCACAGCCCGGCGAACTTCTCGAAATTATCGGCAAGGACTTTCCTCAGTTCGCGCGCCCCTTGCGCGCTGTGTAAAAACTCGTTACTCGGCATGGCTTCCTCGTACAATAGCCTTTCTTCGTTAAATCATCGCCATGCCGCCGTTGACATGGATGGTCGCGCCCGTGACATAGCCCGCCTCTTCCGACGCCAGATAGGCCACGGCGGCGGCGATGTCCTCGGATGCCCCCATTTTGCCTGCGGGGATGGTGGAATTGATCTTCGTCTTCTGATCGTCTGTCAGCACTTCGGTCATGGCCGTCGCGATAAAACCGGGCGCGACGCAATTGACCGTGATGTTGCGCGAGGCGATCTCGGCGGCCATAGCTTTGCTCCAGCCGATCATGCCGGCCTTGGAGGCGACATAGTTCGCCTGACCCGGATTGCCCGTGACGCCGACGACGGAGGCGATGTTGATGATGCGGCCCCAGCGCCGCTTCATCATGCCGCGCTGGACGGCGCGGGCGAGCTTGAAGGTCGCGGACAGGTTGACATCGATCACCTGCTGCCAGTCTTCGTCCTTCATGCGCATGGAAAGCCCGTCTTTCGTCAGGCCCGCATTGTTAACGAGGATATCGATTTGCCCCATACCCTCTTCGGCAGATTTGACGAGGCTTTCGACGGCTTCGGACGAAGAAAGGTCGGCGGCGAAAACATGCACGCGCTCGCCGAGTTCGGCGGCCAGCTCTTTGAGTTTGCCTTCGTTGCGACCGGAGAGTCCCACCGTCGCGCCCTGCGCATGGAGTGCCTTCGCAATCGCGCCGCCAATGCCGCCCGTAGCGCCCGTAACCAGTGCGGTTTTACCTGTAAGGCTGAACATCATTTGTTTTGATCCTTGATTCTATTTCTTTGTTAAGAAGCTTTGGTTTTTTACACGCCCCTACGCGAATTTATATATCATAAAAGCATGTATGGATTTCAGGCTTTTATTTCCACCCTATTTTAATTTCGCAATCAACGCCTCGATGCCTTCGGGCGTTCCGACGCTTTCGCAAGCGACATCCTTCTCGATGCGCCTGACGAGGCCGGAGAGAACTTTGCCCGCGCCGAGTTCGACCATTTCCGTGACGCCCTGCGCTTTCATCCACTGCACGGATTCCCGCCAGCGCACCATGCCCGTGATCTGGTCGACCAGAAGACGGCGGATGTCGGACGGCTCGGTAACGCCCTTCGCCGTGACGTTGGAAACGATCGGCACACAGGGCGGGCGGATGACGGAATCGGCAAGGGCATAAGCCATTTCCTGCGCGGCTGGCGCCATCAGCGAACAATGGAACGGCGCGGATACAGGCAGAAGGATCGCACGCTTCGCGCCCGCCTCCGTCGCGTAATCGATTGCGAGCTGCACCGCGGCGGAGTGGCCGGAGACGACGACCTGCCCTTGCGAATTGTCGTTCGCCGCCTGGCAGACGACTTCCTGGTTGCTCTTGGCTGTCGCCTTTTTCGTGACCTCCAGAACGTCCGGAAGGTCGAGGCCGAGTATCGCTGCCATGGCGCCGACACCGACCGGAACGGCTTTTTGCATAGCCTTGCCGCGCACTTTCAAAAGCCTGGCCGTCTGAGCCAGTTCAAACGCGCCGGCGCAGGTCAGCGCCGAATATTCGCCGAGGCTGTGACCCGCCATGAACGCGCAAGCGGATTCGAATCTTATACCTCCTTGTTTGCGCAGGATTTTGCCGACGGCCAGCGAATGCGCCATTAAAGCCGGCTGGGTGTTTTCCGTGAGGTTGAGCTGGTCTTCCGGCCCCTCGAACATCAGCCTCGAGAGGTGTTGAGAAAGAGCGTCGTCGACCTGCTGGAAAACCTCGCGCGCTTCGATGAAGGTTTCGGCAAGATCCTTGCCCATACCGACAAATTGCGATCCCTGCCCCGGAAAAATAAAAGCGCGGCTCATGATATTCTTAACCCTCTATCGTTATTTTAAGTCGGGGCATCCTTGCAAAGCGATGGAACTTTTTCAAGGGCGGATCGACAGGCGTCCATAAGTATATGAGCAAGCGCTGATAGTGCACGGCGCAAAACAAAATTATAGCAGAACAGGCGTTTTTGATATATAAATGCGAGGATCAGACTGCATTGGCGATTCGTCTTCCAACGAAGATATGGCCGGAAATGACCCCGAAAACCGTCATTGCCCGATCTGATACACCGAAGGGAACGACAGTGAAAATATCTGAGCGGACAGGGAAGTCACAAAACCGCTCTACGGCAAAGGAACAATAGAGGACTCATTGGCATAAAAAAACAAAACCCCAGAGGAGGTACCATGAGCCTTAACAACGCAAAAAAAGTAATCCAGGTATTAGAAGAAACCCGTTTCGCCTACGCAATCGAACGCGATCGTTTGAACGCGGACTATGCGGACTATGCCAGCCAGCAGGCTCTGGCCGAATTCCGGTCCGCTTTCGGGGATCCGGAGCTAAGCTACGAGCAGCTTTGCAAGATGCTCCGCAGCGCTTCGAACAAGGAAAGACGCCGTCAGTGCAAAACCCCCTGGGCGATGTTCATGGCGAATTTCATCGAGAGAAACGGTAATTCGAATATCCATATCCCTCATTAACCGTCTGTTCTAAAACAGATTCTCAAAAACCCTTTCCGGCCCTGCCGGGAGGGGTTTTTAACTATTGCAAATATTACGGGATTCCCGCTATAACCACGCCAACGTTAAACCTCGCCGGGACAATGGCATAAAAGCCCGGCTTTATTATCCGAGAGGAGAAAATCATGCCCTTTTACGAGACCGTGTTCATCGCACGGCAGGATCTCAGCGACGCGCAGGTAAAAGCGATCACCGAATCCTGCGAAAAAATCATCAAAGACGCCAAAGGCAAAGTCGTTAAGACCGAAAACTGGGGTCTTCGCACGCTCGCCTACAAAATCAACAAGAACAAAAAAGGCCACTACGTCCTGATCGAATCCGATGCCCCAGCACCGGCCGTTATCGAGATGGAGCGTACCCTGCGCCTGAACGAGGAAGTCGTCCGTTACATGACGATCAAACTCGACGAACTGTCCAAAGGCCCGTCCAAGCCGATCGACAAAAACTCCTCGGATGATTTCGACGGCGGCGACCGCCCGAAATTCGACCGTGGCGACCGCGACAACAAATTTGAGAAGGAAGCAGCATAATGGCCGATCGTCCTGAAAGAGCAGAGCGCAGCGAAGGCGCCGCAGCCGGTGGTAAAAAAGGTTTCTTCCGCCGCCGCAAAACTTGCCCGTTCTCCGGCCCGAAAGCGCCGACGATCGACTGGAAAGACGTTCGTCTTCTCGGCCGTTTCGTATCCGAACGCGGTAAAATGGTTCCGAGCCGTATTACGGCCGTTTCCCAAAAGAAACAGCGCGAACTGGCCCAGGCCATCAAGCGTGCACGATACATGGCTCTGATGCCGTATGTCCGCAACGAAGCCGACAGCCGTTAGTCGCCGGCATTAGAAAGGATAGAAAACAATGTCTACACAAATCATCCTGCTGGAGCGTGTTGAAAACCTCGGAGCCATGGGCGACATCGTCACCGTGAAACCGGGCTACGCACGCAACTTCCTCCTGCCGCAAGCGAAAGCCCTGCGCGCAACGAAGGAAAACATCGCTTACTACGAGACGCAAAAAGCGCACCTCGTCAAAGCGAACGCCGAGAAGAAAGCCGATGCCGAAAAAGTCGCGAAAGCGATCGAAGGCAAGAAGGTCATCCTGGTTCGCCAGGCAGCCGAAGGCGGACAGCTGTTCGGTTCCGTTTCGTCCCGCGACATCGCGGACGAACTGGCCGCTTCTTCGAAGCAATCCATCACTCGCGGCATGGTCGCCCTCAACCAGAACTTCAAGACCATCGGTCTGTTCCCGGTTGACGTCGTCCTGCACCCGGAAGTGAAGGTAAAAATCACAGTCAACGTGGCACGCTCCGAAGCCGAGGCCGAAATCCAGGCGAAAACCGGCAAAGCCGTCATTGCAGACTCGAAAGCCGATAAAGGCCGCCGGGATGCAAATCTCGACGACGCCAAAGCTTCGATGCTCGAAGAAGGCGCCCTCGCCGCTGAAAAAGCCGAAGCTGAAGAAGAAGCCAAGGCCGCAGCAGTAGACGCTGAAAAAGCCGCCAAGAAAGCCTCAAAGAAAGCCGCAAAGACGGAAGTCATTGCCGGTGAAGAAGTGGCTGAAGACGTCGCCGAGTAATAAGGCCCTACAATCATTAAAAAATCCCGCCTTCGCCAGCGGGGTTTTTTTATGCACAGAACTATCCACGATTCTGCCTACGCTTTAATTTTTCCAAGGGCAAAACCATGCTGTTAAATTGAGCGGCGGCGAATTATCATAGGCGCCATGTCCTCTGATTCAGCCCAGCTCAAAGTCGTCGGCAGTGACGACACACTCGTCCACCGCACGCTTCCGCACAATCTGGAGGCCGAGCAGGGTTTGCTCGGCATGATCCTCGTCGACAACCAGAATCTCGAGCGCGTCAGCGATATAGTAAAGCCCGAGCATTTCAGCCACCCGACCCACGGCAAGATTTACGAGACCATCATCCGCATGGTCGACAAGGGCATGGAGGCGAAAGCCACGACGCTCAAAGATTATTTCGAAAAGGATGACGGCCTTGCCGCCGTCGGCGGCCCCCGCTATCTCGTCGAGCTGGCGACCGAAGTGCCGCTGCTCAACGATGTGAAGGATTACGCCAAGACGATTTTCGACCGCCACCTGCGCCGCGAAATCATCCGTTTCAACCAGGACATCGCCAACATGGCGTTCAGCTACGCCATCGAGGAAGACGCCGAAGGTATTATCAAAGCCGCCGAAGGGCGCCTTTATCAAATCGCGGAAACGGGCAGTTCGAACCAAACGGGCTTCGTCACGCTGAAAGACTCCGTCAAGATCGCCATCGAAATCGCGCAAGAGGCCTATAATTCCGACACGCACGTTACGGGCGTGACCACGGGTCTTATTGATCTGGATAAGAAGCTAGGCGGATTGCACAAATCGGATCTTCTCATTCTTGCGGCCCGACCGTCCATGGGAAAGACATCTCTTGCCGTTAATATAGCATTCAATGCAGCCAAGGCATGGGCCGAAAACAAAGCAGGAGGCGCTCGTGTGGGATTTTTCTCCCTTGAAATGTCTTCTGACCAACTGGCCACCCGCATTCTATCTGACCAATCAGGAATTTCTGGAGATGCCATACGAAAAGGCAATATCAGCGAAACTGACTTCATTTCGTTCGTACAGGCTTCCCAAACTCTGGCCTCAATTCCCCTCTACATCGATGATACGCCAGCCCTGTCGATAAGTGCAGTCCGCTCGCGCGCGCGCCGTCTGCAAAGAACACACGGTCTTGAATTGATTATCGTCGATTACCTGCAGCTTTTGACAGGTTCCGGCGGACGTCAGTCCGAAAACAATCGCGTTCTTGAGGTTTCTGAAATTACGCGAGGCTTAAAGGCTTTGGCGAAAGAATTGCAAATTCCTGTTATTGCCCTTTCACAGCTATCACGCGCTGTCGAGCAGCGAGATGACAAACGCCCGATGCTTTCTGATCTACGGGAATCGGGCTCTATTGAGCAAGATGCCGATTGCGTAATGTTTATTTACCGCCAGGAATATTATCTTTCACGGGAGATACCCGAACGCAAAGCCAATGAAAAAGATTCCGATTGGGCAGACCGTTTTGCAGGTTATGAAAAGCGAAAAGAAGAATGCGCAAATATTGCGGAAGTTATCGTCGCCAAACAAAGACATGGACCTATCGGCATAGTCGAGCTTCGTTTTGATCCCAATATTACGCGTTTTGAAAATCTGGAAACGCGCTACGATTAAGGCACGCGCCGTGCTGCGCCCGCCTGTTTCATAACCATAACGGATCGGCAAAGGGATATTAAGAACATGAGCAAAAACGCCACGTCTCCTTCCATCCTGACCGTCGATCTCGGCGCGCTCTCCGCCAATTACCGTCTGCTGCAAAGCATGACGAACGCCGATGTGGCGGGCGTCATCAAGGCAGACGGCTATGGCTGCGGCGCGGTGCCAGTGTTCAGGGCGCTGCGCAAGGCAGGCTGCGGCACTTTCTTTGTGGCGACGCCCGACGAAGCGATTCAATTGCGCGAGACGGATTCCGGCGCGCAGATCATGGTGCTCGGAGGCTTATACGAAGGCGCGGAAGATTTTTACGCGGGGCGCGGCATCATCCCCGTCCTAAATTCGATGGATGAATGCCGCCGTTGGGCGAAGACGGCCGGAACGTTCGGCCAGGTTCTTCCCGCCGTCCTGAATTATGATACGGGCATGAACAGATTGGGGCTTGCCCCGAACGATCTGCCCGAAACGCGGACCTTCGATCTCCGCCTCGTGATGTCGCATTTTGCCTGCAGCGATGAAAAAGGCCATGCCATGAACGAACGTCAGGCCGCCGCGTTCGAGCGCATCGCCAGCGTCTATCCGAAAGCCTACAAATCTCTGTGCAATTCATCGGCCATCTTCCGCAACAGGAAATGGCATTACGATCTGGTGCGCCCGGGCTACGCGCTTTTCGGCGGCAACCCGACGCCGGAGGCCAAGAACCCGATGAAGCGCGTCGTCTCGCTGAAAACCCGGATCCTTCAGGTGCGTGATGTCAAACAAGGCGAGACCGCCGGCTATAGCGCCACGCATGTCTTTCACAAACCCACGAGGACAGCGACCGTCGCGCTCGGCTATGCCGACGGATTCCTGCGGGCAGGCTCCAACAAGGCGAAGCTGTACTGGGGCGACCATCCGTGTCCCATCGTCGGGCGGGTTTCCATGGATCTGATTATCGTTGATATCGGCCATCTGGCCGAACATCCCCAAGCCGGAGAATGGCTCGAAGTCCTCGGCCCCCATCAGGGCGTCGACGATCTGGCAAGGGATTGCGGGAATATCGGTTATGAAATCCTGACCTCGCTGGGGCCGAGGCATATGCGGGTTTACGAGCGGTAGGGGCTTCCCAAGCTACGGAAAACACGGTAAAAACCAAGGATCGGTTACTTCGGGGACGAAGGTTTTTGAATATGGATGGCAGGGAATTACGGACGGGGGGAAGCCTCCTCCTGGATATGTGCGAGGGTGTCGGGCATGCGATTTTGCGGTCCCTGCAATCGCTCGGCGCGCTCGTTTTCTTCGTCTGCAAATCCGTCATGCATGTCTTCGCGCCGCCGTGGTATCCGCGCCTGATCCTGCGCCAGTTCGTCGATATCGGCTATTACTCCCTGCCCGTCGTCGGCATGACGGCGATCTTTACGGGGATGGTTCTGGCGCTGCAATCCTATACCGGCTTCACCCGCTTCAATGCCGAAAGCGCGATCGCGGGCGTCGTCGCCCTCTCTGTCACGCGCGAACTCGCGCCCGTCCTCGCCGGCCTGATGGTGGCAGGACGTATCGGCGCCTCCATTGCCGCCGAAATCGGCACGATGCGCGTGACCGAACAGATCGACGCGCTGACGACCCTTTCGGTCAATCCTTATAAATACCTGATCGTGCCGCGCATCATTGCCGGAACGCTGATGCTGCCCGTCCTCGTCCTCGTGGCCGATATTATCGGCGTGTATGGCGGCTATATCGTTTCCATCTACACGCTCGGCTTCTCCGAGGGCAGCTACCTGAACCAGACATGGAATATTCTGGAGCCTATCGACATAATCTCCGGCCTTATAAAGGCCGCTGCCTTCGGCTTTATCGTCACGATGATGGGCTGCTATCACGGCTTCAATTCCGGCCGCGGGGCGCAGGGCGTCGGCGCCGCGACGACTTACGCCGTCGTATCGGCCTCCATTCTGATCCTCGTCTTCAACTTCCTGCTGACGAAAGTTTTCTTCTCATGAACGCCGAACATCAAATGGCGGGAACGCCGAAAGTCGCCATGCGCGAGGTCAGGAAATCCTTTGGCGACAAAGTCGTTCTCGACGGCATCAACCTTACCGTCGCGCCGGGGGAATCCCTCGTCATCATCGGCGGATCGGGAACGGGAAAATCCGTTACCCTCAAATGCATCCTTGGCATTATAAAACCCGATTCCGGTTCCATCCAGATCGACGGGCAGGAAACGACCGGTTATTCCTCGCAGGAACGCGACGCGCTGATGGGCAAGTTCGGCATGCTCTTCCAGGGTGCCGCGCTCTTCGACTCCCTGCGCGTCTGGCAAAACGTCGCTTTCGGCCTGATCCAGGGCCGCGGCATGAACAAGGACGAAGCCCATGAAATCGCCCTGCAAAAACTCGCGCAGGTCGGCCTCGACCGCAAGGTCGGCGACCTCTTCCCGGCGGAGCTTTCGGGCGGGATGCAAAAGCGCGTCGGCCTCGCCCGCGCCATCGCCGCCAATCCGGAAATCATCTTCTTCGACGAACCCACGACCGGCCTCGACCCGATCATGGCGGACGTCATCAACGATCTGATCGTCGACTGCGTCAAGGATCTTGGAGCCACCGCCCTGTCAATCACGCACGACATGGCCTCCGCCCGCAAAATCGCCGACCACGTCGCCATGATTCATGAAGGCAGGATCATATGGTATGGAAAAGTCTCCGACCTCGATCATTCCGGAAACCCCTATGTCGATCAGTTCATCCATGGGCGCGCCGAAGGGCCGATCACCAAAAACAGCAGCTTCAAAGCGGCCTGAACCCGCCCTGAATAAGCCCGAATCCCGCCTTTACCCCCGCCGCAAATTCGTGCGATAAAGAGCCATCATGCGCTTCCTCGGCAAACTCTTTTTATGGCTGTTTTCGCTCGGTTTTCTGGCGGCGATCGGCGCGATCGGCGCAGGCGCGTATCTCTTCGCCCAATATGGCCGCGATCTGCCCGATTATTCCCAGCTCAAGAACTATGAGCCGCCGATCGTCACCCGCATTTATGCCGGCGACGGACGCCTGCTCGCCGAATACGCCCGCGAAAAGCGCGTTTTCGTACCCGTCGAAGTCATACCCGATCTCCTAAAGCACGCCTTCATAGCCGCCGAAGACCAGAATTTCTACAAACATCACGGCGTCGATCTGACCGCCATTGCGCGCGCGGCATATACCAATCTTGCCAATCCTGGCTCCCGCCTCAAAGGGGCTTCCACCATCACGCAGCAGGTTGCCAAAAACTTCCTCCTGAGCAACGAGCGCTCCTATTCGCGCAAAATCAAGGAAGCCATTCTTTCCATGCGCATGGAAGAGGCGATGACGAAAAACCAGATTCTCGAACTTTACCTGAACGAAATCTATCTGGGCCAGCGTTCCTATGGCGTCGCCGCTGCCGGACAAACCTACTTTGACAAGAAGCTCGACGACCTGAACGTTTCGGAGGTGGCCTACCTCGCCGCCTTACCGAAAGCGCCGAACAATTATCATCCCGTGCGCAATCACAACACCGCGCTCGCCCGTCGCAACTGGGTGATCGACCGGATGCTTGAAGACGGCTACATCACCTCTTCGCAAGCCGAACTGGCCAAGGCAGCGCCGCTGGCGATGAAGCTCAAGGATGAATCCGACGTCGTCAACGCCCCCTTCTTCGCCGAGGAAGTCCGCCGCCAGCTCAAGGCGAAATACGGCGAGGACAGCCTCTACAAAGGTGGCCTGACGGTGCGCTCCTCCGTCGATCCGCGTCTGCAATATATCGCCGTGCGCGCGCTTCGCGACGGCCTCATGGAATATGACCGCCGCCATGGATGGCGCGGACCGGTATCGCATTTCGACGCGCTGGACGGTGATTGGGCCGCCCAGCTCGTCACCGTTCCCGAACCCGCCGAAATGCCGGATAGCTGGACGCTTGCCATCGTGCTGGAAGCAGGCACGCAAAACGCAAAGATCGGTTTCGCCGACAAGGAAACGGGAAGCCTCGCACTCAAGAGCGTGGACTGGGCGCGCAAATGTGTTGGAGAATGCTATGCGCTCGGCCCGGAAATAACGGGCGTCAGCCAAGTCTTGAAAAAGGGCGACGTCATTCTGGTCGAAAAGATCAAGGACGCCTGGATGCTGCGCCAGATTCCCGCCGTCGAAGGCGCGCTGGTGGCGATGGATCCGCACACGGGCCGCGTCCTCGCCATGCAGGGCGGCTGGAAATACGGCGCCGACCAGTTCAACCGCGTTACCCAGGCCGACCGCCAGCCCGGCTCCGCCTTCAAGCCCTTCATCTATCTCGCCGCGCTCGATAAAGGATTCACCCCCGCGACCCGCGTTCTCGACGCGCCGTTCGTGATGGAACAGGCACCAGGCGATTACTGGCGCCCAACGAACTATTCCGGCGAATTTTACGGCCCGACGCCGATCCGTATCGGCGTAGAAAAATCCCGGAACCTGATGACCGTGCGTCTTGCCGACCATCTCGGCATGCCCACCGTCATCGATTACGCCAAGCGCTTCGGCATCGCCGACGAGATGAAACCCTATCTTTCCTACGCCCTTGGCGCGGGGGAAACGACGCTCCTGAAACTCACCAACGCCTATGCGATGCTGGTCAACGGCGGCAAGAAAATCACGCCAACCCTGATCGACCGGATTCAGGACCGCCGCGGAGAGACGATCTTC
>DASTUM010000096.1:0-10150 GCA_035759665.1 Micavibrio sp. | reverse complement strand
GGAAAATTTCATCGCGCGGCTTTCGGGAATTTCTGATCCCCTCGCCGACTTCGGTTTCGTTTTCGTAGATTTGCGCGGTGTCGATATGGGTGTAGCCGCTGTTGATAGCGAAATCGACGGACCTGACGGCTTCACCGCCAGAAAGCTTCCATGTGCCGAAGCCGAGTACAGGTATCTGACGGCCCTGAAGGGAAATCGTTTTCATCAAAATTCCTTTCTAAAATTGCCTGCCTTTGGAACCTAGTACGGCAAGCGGCCGTTTTAAAGGCGTAAGGGGCAAAATTATCAGCAAAGAGACGGGGTCATGGAATGGCAACCTGAGAAAATGTGCTCGACCGCAGGACATTATGATCTTCTTATTGAAAGATACAAGCACGGCTACAAATGCGAACAAATCAACAGCAACTGGAAATGGCGCGTCATTCACAGCGGCGTCGTGGTGGCGCAGGGAATGTCGGAGGATATGGGTACGGCGCAAAAAATGGCCGAATTGAATGTGCCTATGAACAACTAATGTATTTTCTATAAATATTCTTGGAAAATCCCTTGAAACGCGGTTAAATGCGCTAGGGGGATTTCTTATGAATAGAGAAGTTTTTTTCTGGGATTCGATGTCAAAGCTGTCTTCATCCTTGAAGAGCCGCCGCCCTATCACCCACGGCGAACTGAACATCCTTTATAATTTTCTGGAAGAGACACATGGCCTCTGGGAGGCGGGGAATTTCGTCAAGCTGTGCGCGCACCTGAAAAAACAGACGGTACAGGAGGCTGCGAAGGCCGTGATCGACCTGAAGAGCAACAATTTTATGTATGAAGAAACGATCGCCAATGAGAAAAAACGCGTGACGGGCGCCAGCCGGACACGGGGGACGCACGGATGGGGGTATTCCGTCTATGACTCGTTCAATCACTCCGTCCGCCATACCGACTATGTCGCACGGTATCCCGAAGCCGGGATCGCCGAAGGCACGAACGAGATGCGCGAATTCCTCTCGGAGCACTTCATTCACCTGACCGAGGGGCAGAAACAGACCTTGTCCGACTTGCGTCCCTGGGGTAAAAACCGGCAAGCCCCGCAAAGCCCATGACCACCCTGATTATCGCGCGTCATGGCAATACCTTTGAAAAGGGCGAAACGCCCCGCCGCGTCGGCGCGCGCACCGACCTTCCCCTCGTCGAAAGCGGCCGCGTTCAGGCACGCGCGCTCGGCCACTGGCTGAAACAATCGACCTTGTATCCGGAGGCGGTTTATTGCTCGCAGCTTCGCCGGACGAAAGAAACGGCGGAGCTCGCCCTGCAGACGGCGGGATACAAGGAGCCTATCTTCCCGCTCGCCATCTTCAACGAAATAGATTACGGGCCGGATGAAAACCTGCCTGAGGACGCCGTTATTGCGCGCGTCGGGGAAAACGCGCTCAAAGATTGGGATGAAAAAGCCATCGTGCCGCCGGGTTGGAATTTCGACCCGGAAAAATGCATCGGGGACTGGAAGGATTTCGGCGATCACATCGTCGCCGACAAGCAATCCTGCGTGATGGTCGTCACCTCCAACGGCATCGCCCGGTTCGCCCCGCATTTGACGGGGGATTTCGAGGGGTTCGCGCAAAAGCATTCTTTAAAGATAGCTACGGGCGCGGCCTGCGTCCTGTCCCATGATGGCGGGCGCTGGCATATTATCGGCTGGAACGTCCGCCCCCAGATCCAATAACGGTGTGAAAACCGGGCAAAACCGCTTCGCGGCGATCGCCGTTCGTGCTTAAATGACCCCATGCTGAATTATATCCTGCGCCGCCTGCTCCTGATGATTCCGACGATGCTTGGCATTATGCTGATTTCATTCGTCATCATACAGTTCGTGCCGGGCGGGCCGGTGGAGCGCATGATCGCGCAATTGCAGGGTCACAGTGTCGACGCCACGGCGCGTTTCGGCGGCGGAGACGGAGGAGCCGACCTTGCCATCGGCGCGGGCGGCGACGGCGGCGCGGCGGCGAGCAAATATCGCGGGGCGCAGGGGCTTGATCCCGAATTCGTGGCGGAGCTGGAAAAACTCTACGGGTTTGATAAGCCCGCGCCGGAGCGGTTCTGGATCATGCTGAAAAACTACGCGCGCTTCGATCTCGGCGAGAGTTACTACCGCGACGTGTCGGTCATCGACCTCGTGCTGGAAAAAATGCCGGTGTCGATTTCGCTCGGCCTGTGGTCGACGCTGATTATCTACCTTATCTCCATTCCTCTCGGCATCCGCAAGGCGGTCAAGGACGGACAGGCCTTTGACGTATGGACGTCGGCGGCGGTGTTTTTCGGATATGCCATCCCCTCTTTCATGTTCGCGATCCTTCTTATCATCCTGTTCGCGGGCGGACGGTATTTCGATCTCTTCCCCATTCGCGGGATTCTCTCGGACAACTGGCAGGATATGAGCTGGTGGCGGATCGCGGTGGATTATATCTGGCATATGGTTCTTCCCGTCGCGGCGATGGTGATTTCCGGTTTCGCGGGATTGACCATGCTCACCAAAAACTCTTTCCTCGATGAGATCGGCAAGCACTATGTCCTCACCGCCCGCGCGAAGGGGCTGACCGAAAAACAGGTTTTGTACGGACATGTGTTCCGCAACGCGATGCTGATCGTCATCGCGGGGTTCCCCGCCGCGTTCCTTGCCATCTTCTTCACAGGGTCGCTGCTGATCGAAGTGATCTTCTCGCTCGACGGGCTGGGGCTGCTCAGCTATGAAAGCGTCATCAACCGCGATTATCCGGTCGTGCTGGGGACGCTTTATATCTTTACCCTGATGGGGCTAGTCATGACCTTGGTGCGGGATATAACCTATGTTCTGGTCGATCCGCGTATCGATTTCGAGGCGCGGACCGTTTAAAAGGCCGATCCGCCAAAGGGTTAGATTTCGTCCGCCTTCCGTCAGATTTGATTTGACAGAATGTAAGTTTTACTTTAGATTTCCCCAACATTTTCGGACGGGGATCTGCGTAAAAACCATGGATATCAAAGACATTCAGGCGAAATTGAAAGAGCTGCGCGACCGGATCAAAAAAGACGGTCACATCTCCCCCACGTCCGAGCAGCAGTTGAAGGATATCCTCAACGATACGCTGATTTCCGCAAACGGCGAGCTGGCGACCATCCAGCAGCGCCTGAACACGAAAATGACCATGCGCCCCGGCAACGACAACATCCTGTCGGACGACCAGAAAAAGCGCCTGCGCCTGATCGAGAAAACCGGCACGGGTTCACACGCCGTTCATTAAAGCGATCGGATTAACCGGCGCCCCACTCTTCCCGATGAAAATGCGGGAAATATCCCCAAAGCGCCATTCTTGAGGGTGCGCCCCGCTGCATGTTGCGCTAAAGTTGGCCGATGTTCGAAACCCGCACCCTTTCGCCGCTGACCCGCAGGCGCCTTGCGCAGTTCAAGGCGAACAAGCGCGGCTATTATTCCTTTTGGATTTTCCTGTCGCTGTTGTTCGTGTGCCTGTTCGCGGAATTCATTTCGAACGACCGACCGATCGTCGTGTCCTATGACGGCGGGATTTATATGCCAGTCTTCAAGGATTATCCCGAAACCGCGTTCGGCGGAGATTTCGAAACGGCGGCGGATTACCGCGATCCGTATGTGCAGGAACTTATCAACGCCAAGGGCTGGATGGTCTGGCCGCCGATCCGTTTTTCGTACGATACGATTTCCTACGACCTGCCTGAACCCGCGCCGTCGAAACCCACGGGCGTCAATATCCTCGGCACCGACGATCAGGGGCGCGACGTCGCGGCGCGTGTGATTTACGGGTTTCGCCTCTCCGTCGTATTCGGCCTGATCCTGACGGCTATTTCGTCCGTCATCGGCATCACGGCGGGCGCGTTCCAGGGTTATTACGGCGGCAAGACCGATCTGTTCATGCAGCGCGTGATCGAAGTGTGGTCGTCCCTGCCCTCGCTTTACATCCTCATCATCTTTTCGGCGATGTTCGTGCCGGGGTTCTGGACGCTGCTGCTGATCCTTTTGCTGTTTTCGTGGGTGTCGCTGGTGGATGTCGTGCGGGCGGAATTCCTGCGCGCGCGCAGTCTCGATTACGTCCGCGCCGCCAACGCGCTCGGCGTTGCCAACCGCACGATCATGGTGCGCCACGTCCTGCCCAACGCGATGGTCGCGACGATGACGATGATGCCGTTTATTCTGACCGGATCGATTACCGCCCTCACCTCGCTGGACTTCCTCGGGCTGGGATTGCCGCCGGGGTCGCCTTCGCTGGGTGAATTGTTGTCACAGGGAAAGAACAATCTTCAGGCGCCGTGGCTCGGCATTTCGGCGTTCGTGTCGCTGGCCTTTATGCTTACGCTTCTGACCTTCATCGGTGAAGCGGTGCGCGACGCGTTCGATCCGCGCAAGACCAATCTCTAGGCTTTTTCGGCCTTATGAAAGATGTAAGCAAGCGCGAGACCCGCGCCGACGCCCGCCACCATGTCGAAAATCACGGTCAGGAAAAACGTGACGAAGAGCAGCGCCGTGTCCTGTTTGTTGCCCACCTTGACGATATCGACAACCAGATGGACATGCGCCATCCTCCACGCCGTGCTGAGGAGCAACGCCGCCAGCGCAGCCATGGGAATCTTGCTGATATAAGGCGCCAGCGCGAGCATGAAAACGAGCAGCAGCAGCGCGTGATAGATCGACGCCAGCGGCGTTTTCGCCCCCGCATGGATATTCGCGGCAGTACGCGCCAGCGCCCCCGTCGCCGGAATTCCCGCGAAGAAACCGGACAGAAGATTGCCGAACCCAATGCCGACCAGTTCCGAATCCGGGTTGTGTTTCGTTTCCGTGATATTGTCCGCCACTGTCGCCGAAAGAAGGGATTCCAGCGCCGCGAGCAGCGCCACCGTCACGGCGGGGACGAGCAGCGGCATGATATCCATGGCGGCGGGTAAATGAAATTCCGGCAAGGCCGGCGGTATCCCCGCCCCCTGCGATCCGTCCGCCGCAATATACGAAAAGCGGGAATCGATAGTATCGACCGGCATTCCCATCCGCACGGCGAGGATGGAAAGCGCCGTTCCTGCCGCAACGCCGATGACGGGCGCGGGCAAGGCTTTTGTAAAACGCGGCAAGAGGATCATAACCGCCAGAGAGAAAGATCCGATGATCGTTTCCGATAGGCTGAGATGGAAAAGCGATTGGAAAATAACAGCCACCTTTTCCCAGTAATGCGGCCCCATATGCTCTATGCGCAGCCCGAAAAAATCGTTCAGGGAGAGCGTGGCGATCACGACGGCAATTCCCGCCGTAAACCCGGTCGTCACGGCATAGGGCACATGCGAGATAAACCGCCCCAGGCGTAAAAGCCCAAGCAGGATAAGGAGCGCGCCCGCCATCAACTGGCACCAGATCAGGCCCTGAAGCCCGTGCTGGGCGACGATGGGCGCAAGAATAGCGACGAAGGCCGCTGTCGGCCCGCTCACCTGAAACCGCGATCCGCCGAACAGCGCCGTTACGATGCCCGCGACAATGGCGGTATACAGACCGTGCTGCGGCGGCAATCCCACCGCAATCGCCAGCGCCATGGCCAACGGCAGGGCGATCAGGGCGACGACGGCGCCAGCGGCAAGGTCCGATTTGAATACGGAAGATCCATACCCGCCGCGCAGGGATTCGGTCAGGGCCGTGGCTATAGGAAAACGATAATGCATAAATTCTGCCCGTAAAAACTTGACACGCTGAATCGCGCGCGGCAGACACATAACATAACCTTCGTCAGCAGAACAAGGAGCATGATGGCCCCCGCGATGCCGCAGGCAGGATGGCTGATCGTCTCGCAAGAAACCGCCATCGAACCCGGCCTGTGGTTCGTCTTCCATGCGGGCGAAGACGGCATTCTGGCGCTCGACCTGACGACGCCGCACGCTGCGCTGTCCTATCGGCCCTTCCTCGCCGCCCTGCACCGGGAACCTGACGAGGCCGTCATCCTCAAAGGCGGGCCGGAAGGCGGAGAGGACGCCCTGACTATTCTCCATACAAGCGCGGCCAAAGGCCCGGACTCCCACCCCGCCGGGGAGGATTTCGCCTTTCGTTCCTTTCGCTATAACCTCATCCCCGGCCATCCACCCGCCATCATGACGCCGGACAGCGCACCAACCCGTATTTCCCTTTCGGCTCATGAACCGTTTCTGGTGGTTGCGGGCTTCCGCCTTTGGGACGCCGCCACGCTCCGGCAGGAAATGGAGGCCGGGCTGTGGACTCTCCTCCCCGCCACGCCGGACATCGTGTTCCGCACGCCGCATCAGGCCCGCCGCGCCCGCGCCTTGAATTTGGTGAACTGAAGCCCTACACTCTCCTTTATGAGCACCATCAATTCCATCGCTGGCATGAAAGACGAGATCGCGGGATACCGCCGCGAACTGCACCAGAACCCGCAAACCGCGTATGAGGAAACATTCGCGAGCGACCTTGTGCAAAGGAAACTCACCGAATGGGGCATTCCGTTCAAGGCGGGGATCGCCAAGACAGGCATCGTCGCGACCATCGAAGGCCAGAAAACGGATTCCGGCAAGGCGATCGGCCTGCGCGCCGATATGGACGCGCTCAACATGACCGAGGCGTCGGGGCAGCCCTGGGCGTCGAAAATTTCGGGCAAGATGCATGGGTGCGGCCATGACGGGCATACGGCAATGCTGCTCGGCGCGGCGAAATACCTGTCCGAAACCCGCAATTTCAACGGCAAAGTCCACCTGATCTTCCAGCCCGCCGAAGAAGGCGGCGGCGGCGCGATCCGCATGATCAAGGAGGGATTGTTCCAAACATTCCCCATGCAGGCGGTCTATGGAATGCACAACTGGCCGGGCCTGCCCAAGGGTACGATCGGCCTCCGCCCTGGCCCTATCATGGCGTCATCGGATTCTTTTGAAATAACCATCACGGGCAAAGGCGGCCACGCGGCCCTTCCCCATTTCAACATCGATCCGATCATCGCGGCGAGCCAGATCGTCACGGCGTTGCAGACAATCGTTTCCCGCCAGGTCGATCCCGTCGATCAGGCGGTGGTGTCGATCACCAACATCCATGCCGGGTCTGGCGCCATCAACGTCATTCCGGACAAGGCCGTGCTGTCTGGCACCTACCGCGCCTTCCGCCCCGAAACCCGCGCCCTGCTCCATCGCCGCATCACGGAAATCGCCTCGACCATCGCCGCCGCCTATAACACGCGGTTCGAGATCAAAGCCCATGAGGGTTACGACCCGACCGTCAACACGCAAGCGGAGAGCGAATTCGCCGCCTCGATCGCCCGCCAGGTGGCCGGCGAAGCGAATGTAAATGCCAATGTCGAGCCCTGCATGGGCGCGGAGGATTTCGGCGCGATGCTCCAGCAGGTGCCCGGCTGCTATATCTGGGTCGGGCAGGCGGAAAAAGATCAGCCGCAGAGCCCGCACAATCAGGGGCTTCACAATGTCGGCTATGATTTCAACGACGGGATCATTCCGACCGGAATCGAATACTGGGCCAGGCTGGCCGAAGCGGCGATGCCGTTAACAAAATAAGATGTTTTCATAATTTTATTGCTTTTATAAAGCCTGGCTTTTATAAAGGTATGGCATGGGTCTTTACGACGATTTACAAGAGTCGGCCCCCTATGAAACCATCGCGCGCGCCGCGCTGGCCGACGTGCCCTTGACCCCAAAACAAATAGAATCGATCCTGCCGCGCCTGCGCAAGGACATAAGTTTTATCACGACGAAGACACCTCTTTCCGCACATAGCGGCTTCTGGGATTTCCGAGGAAAGATTATGGCGGCGGCGAACCGCCTTGGCATCGATGTAAAAATCTATCTTGAAAAGGCGGCCCTGAAACAACCGTCGCTTTTTTGCCAGTCGCCGAAAACAATCGACAAAAATACTACACGCGCCGCGAAGCTCCTTCACATCGACAAAAAAACCTTTATCGAAAAGGCGGCCTTGAAACAGCCGCCGCTTTTTTACCAGTCGCCGAAAACGATCGGCAAAAACATTACACGCGCCGCGAAGCTCCTTCACATCGACAAAAAAATCTATCTCGAAATGGCTCTCTTAAAACGGCCGCAGCTTTTCTGCCAGTCGCCGGAAACGATCGACAGCAATATTACACGCGCTGCGAGTCTCCTGGGCATCGATAAAAAAATCTATATCGAAAAGGCAGCCATGAAACAGCCGCAGCTTTTCTGCCACTCGCCGGAAACGATCGACGGCAATATTACACGCGCCGCGAGCCTGCTTCACATCGACAAAAAAACATATCTCGAAATGGCCGCCCTGAAAGTACCGCCGCTTTTCTACCAGTTGCCGGAAACGATCGAGAGAAAAATTACCCGCGCCGCGTTCCTTCTTGGCATCGATAAAAAAATCTATATTGAAAAGGCAGCCTTGAAACAGCCGTCGCTTTTCTGCCGGTCGCCGGAAGCGATCGACGGCAATATCACACGCGCCGCGAACCTCCTGGGCATCGACAAAAAATCCTATATTGAAAAGGCGGCCCTGAAACAGCCGCCGCTTTTCTACCAGTTGCCGGAAACGATCTTTAAAAACAGCCTCTATATTCTGGCCGCTGGCGGGAAAGGATATATTAGAAATGCGCCTCTCATGGACGCCATGCTGGATTTTCCGGCGGCCTTTGGCCTGGCGACGCGCAACACCCATCTTCGCGCCGTCCATGCCCATATCGTCCAAAGATCTTTTACCTTAAGCAACTTTTTCACAGGGTCCAGGCGAGACAAGAAAACGGTCGAAAAGGCTGTCGTCGAACATTACCGCGACCAGTTCAACCGCACCGGAAAAGGCGTCCTTACCTTGCAGATCATGGCCGAGGCCGGGATTATTTCCGCCCTGCCGGATTGGGTTCCGGCACCGGAAACGCCCCTGCGCCAGCGCGCCGGACACGCTCCCTCCCCTATATAGCGTCCCCGCTCCCTTGCCACTAGGCTGGCCGAAGCCGCGTTGCCGTTAACCAGATAAATAATTTTCATAATTATTATTGCTTTTGACAGGCCGGCCTTTTATAAGGTCTGGCATGCCTATTTCCGAAGATTTGCAAGAAACGGCCCCCTACGAAACCATCGCCCGCGCCGCAATGCTCGATGTGCCGTTGACGCCCAAACAGATAAAATCGGTTCTGCCGCGCCTGCTCACGGACATAAATTTTATCATGGCGAAAACCTCTCTTTCCGCCCAAAGCGGATTCTGGGATTTCCATGGAAAGATAACGGAGACGGCAGCCCGCCTGGGCATCGACCAAAAAACCTATATCGAAAAAGCTACCTTGAAACAGCCATCGCTTTTCTATCGGTCGCCGAAAACGATCGAAGAAAACATCACACGCGCCGCAGACCTCCTGGGCATCGACAAAAAAATCTATATCGCAAAGGCCGCCCTGAAACAACCGCCGCTTTTCTACCAGTCGCCGGAAACGATCGAAGAAAATATTACGCGCGCCGCGGAGTTCCTCGACATCGACAAGAAAATCTATATCGAAAAGGCCGCCCTGAAACAGCCGCCGCTTTTCTGCCAGTCACCGGAAACGATCGAAGGAAACATTACACGCGCCGCAAACCTCCTTGGCATCGATAAAAAAACATATATCGAAAAGGCCGCTCTGAGACAGCCCTCGCTTTTCTACCGGTCGCCGAAAACGATCGATGGCAATATCACACGCGCAGCCAACCTCCTTGGCATCGATAAAAAAATATATATCGAAAAGGCCGCCTTGAGACAGCCGTCGCTTTTCTGTCGGTCGCCCAAGGCAATCGACGGAAACATCACGCGCGTCGCGAACCTCCTCGACATCGACAAAAAAACCTATATCGAAAAGGCTGCCTTGAGACAGCCGCCGCTTTTCTGCCAGTCGCCGGAAACGATTTTTAAAAACGCCCTCTATACTCTCGACGTTGTCCAAAAAGGATATATTAAAGATGCGCGCCCCCTGGACGCCATGCTGGATTTTCCGGCGTCCTTCTCTTTGGCGACTCGCAACACGCATCTTCGTGCCGTCCATGCCCATATCTTCCAAAAATCTTTTGCCTTAAAGCGCTTTTTCACAGGCTCCGGGCGAGGCAAGAAGGCGGTCGAAGAGGCTGTCGTCGAATATTACCGCGACCGGTTCAACCGCACGGGCAAAGGCAT
>DASTUM010000095.1:0-4966 GCA_035759665.1 Micavibrio sp. | reverse complement strand
GTGACGAAAGAAATAACGGGAATAGTGACGCCCCGGCGCGCGGAATAATTCTCCAACATAGGAAACTCCCATCAAAAACAAAAAACACGTTGAACGCACACCGCCTAACGCCGCTTCTTTCCGCCCTTGTTTTTAAAGCTTTTTTTGCCGGGGCGGTCTTTTTTATCTTTATGAGATCTATCCTTATGGCGATTCCGCCCGCCATGCAAAGGATTATTAGAAGGTTTGAATTTTAATCCCTGTAAATCCGCGCCTTCGGTTCCTTCAAGCTCGAAAAGCGAGCTGCCCGTGAAGCCGTCCGCCTCGACGATCCGCACGCGGACATTGGCGCCGAGCCTGTAAATCCGTTTGGATCGCTGGCCTATCAAAGCGTGCTGCTTTTCGTCGTGGATGTAATAGTCGGACGGCAGGGTGCGGATGGGGACGAGCCCGTCCGCGCCGTTTTCATCCAGCGTGACGAACAGGCCGAAGCGGGTGACGCCGTTGATCCTGCCCGAAAACGCCTCGCCGATGCGCTGGGACATCCATTTCGCCGTAAAACGGTCGATGGAGGCGCGTTCGGCCTCCGCCGACGTGCGCTCGGTCTGCGAGATATGTTCGCATTTTTCTTCGAGCGTGACTTCCTCCTCCTCGCTCAGCCCGCCGGGGCCGAGATCGTAGGCCTTAATCAGCGAGCGGTGGACGAGAAGATCGGCATAACGGCGGATCGGCGATGTGAAATGCGCATATTTCTGCAAAGCGAGTCCAAAGTGGCCGATATTTTCCGGATCGTAGATCGCCTGCGCCTGAGAACGGAGAATGACTTCGCTCACAAGGTGAGAGTAGGGAGACTCTTTCGCCTTGTGCAAAATCAGGTTGAGCTGCGCAGGCTTTACGCTCTGCCCCTTGGGCAGGGAAAGGCCGAACGCTTCGAGGAATTCACCGGCGGAATCCAGTTTTTCTTTCGACGGGCGGTCGTGGACGCGGTAGACGCACGGTGCCTTGCGTATCTCCAGCGCTGCCGCCGCCGCGACGTTGGCGAGGATCATGAATTCTTCGATCAATTTATGACTGTCGTACCGCTCGCGGTTCTTCACGCCCGTCATGTTGCCATTTTCGTCGATCAGGATTTTGCGCTCGGGCAAATCGAGATCGAGCGCGCCGCGCTGCGTGCGCGCCTTGTCGAGAATTTCGTAGGCTTCATAAAGGGGCTTGATAATCGTCGGCCACAGGACATTCAAATCTTTATCCACCGTCATCCCGAGCGAAGTCGAGGGATCTGGGATCTCTCCGCTCCGCTTCGCTTCGGTCGAGACGACGGAAGATGGGACGTTGTAATCATGGATGGCCTGTACCTGATCGTAGGTGAGGCGCGCTTCGGAGCGCATGATGCCGCGCACGATTTTGTATTTTTTCAATCCGCCGCCATTGTCGATCCAGAGATGGAAGGCCATGCAGGCGCGGTTTTCCTTCGGGCGCAGCGAACAGAGATCGTTCGACAGCGCCTCGGGCAGCATCGGCACGACGCGGTCGGGAAAGTAGGTGGAATTGCCGCGGCGCAGGGCTTCGCGGTCGAGCGCGGAGCCGGGGCGCACGTAATAGGCGACGTCGGCGATGGCGACGATCAGGTGATATCCGTCTTCTTCCTTCTCCGCGAACACGGCGTCGTCGAAATCGCGCGCGTCCACGCCGTCGATGGTGACGAGCGGGTAGGGGCGCAAATCCTCGCGGTTCGCCCATAACTCCCTCTCCCTTGAAGGAGAGGGCAGGGGTGAGGGTGTGTTGCCACCGGCCCCCTCACCCTGACCCTCTCCCCGGTGGGGAGAGGGAAGAAAGCTGTTGGCTTCGGCAATCACCTCGGCGGAAAATTTTTCGGATAATCCCGCCTCATACAGCGCGATCAGAGAAATGGCTTTCGGATCGTTTTTGCTGCCGATGACTTGCGTGATGCGGACTTTCTTGCGTTGCAGGCCGCGCGCGGGCTGGATTTCACCGACGACCAGATCGCCGTCCCTGGCATCATTGAGGTCGGATTGCGCAACGTCGAAATCATGTTTCGCACGCTTGCTCGCGGGTTGCAGGACATAGCCGTTCTTTTGGCGCACCAGCATGCCCATCACCGTGCCGCGCGGGTCGTCGAGGCGGCGGATGACCTTGCCTTCGTAAAGCCGGTCGGAAAAACGGCGCAGGGAAGCAAGGACGCGGTCGCCTTCCTTCAGGGCCGGATGCCCTTTCTTGGGTTCGGGCACGATTTCGATTTTGGGAACTTCGCCTTGTGTGGTTTCGTTCCATTCGGCGGGTTTCGCAAACACATCGCCGTCTATGTCGATTTCGGTGACTTCGACCACGGCAACGGAGGGCAGGCCCTTGGGCACCGTATATTCCTGCCCGCGGGTCTTGACGATCTCGCCGTCCGCTTCGAGGTCGCGGAGCATGTCCTTGATATCGCGCCGGTCGTCGCCCCGGACGCCGAAGGCGGAGACGATGTCGCGTTTGGTTAAGGGGCGGGGGCTTTCGGCGATCAGGCGTAAAATCGCCTCTTTGTCGGGTTTTTCGTACATACGATTGATTGTAGGGTGTTTTATTGCTATTCCAACAGCATAGTTACAGGAAGTTGGGACTATCCATGCAAAAGATTCTGGTTACCGGCGCCGCCGGCTTTATAGGCTTCCACCTGACGCGCAGGCTCTGCGCCGAAGGGCGCGAGGTTTTGGGCATCGACAACCTCAACGGCTACTATGACGTATCCTTGAAGGAAGGCCGCCTCGCGCAGCTTGAATCCCTGCCGAATTTTCGCTTTGAGAAATGCGATCTGGAGGATCCGCGTTTTGCGGCGCTGGCGGCGGAGTTCAGGCCGGACGCCATCGTCAACCTTGCGGCGCAAGCGGGGGTTCGCTATTCCATCGAAAACCCGCAGGCCTATGCGTCGAGCAACGTCGTCGGGTTCCTGAACGTTCTGGAGGCGGCGCGGCGGAACGATGTGAAGCATCTGGTGTTCGCATCGTCCTCGTCCGTTTACGGCGCGAACACGAAAACGCCGTTCAGCGTCAATGACAATGTCGATCATCCGGTGAGCCTTTACGCCGCGACCAAGAAGGCGAACGAGCTGATGGCGCATTCCTATGCGCATCTTTACAATATTCCCTGCACGGGCCTGCGTTTCTTTACCGTCTACGGCCCGTGGGGCCGCCCGGATATGGCGTATTTCAAATTCACCAAGGCGATCTACGAAGGCAAGACGATCCAGATTTTCAACCATGGCGACATGAAGCGCGATTTCACGCATATCGACGATATCGTCGAAGGTGTCGCGCGCCTCATCCAGATTCCCGCTGCGCCGAACTCCGACTGGTCGGGCGACAATCCCGACCCGGCGACGAGCAAAGCGCCGTACCGCCTCTATAATATCGGCAACAACAACCCCGAAGAACTGGGCGAGCTTATCCGCATCATCGAACAGGAAACGGGGATCGAGGCGAAGAAGGAAATGCTTCCGATGCAGCCGGGCGACGTCTATGCGACCTTCGCCGACGTGCAGGCGCTCACCGACGCGACGGGATTCAAGCCTCACACGCCGCTGGAAAAAGGCATCCGTGATTTCGTGGCGTGGTACCGGGAATATTATAAACTCGGGAATGGCCCGGCGGGCTGATGTCATCCTGAGCCCCGGCTTTCGCAGGGGTAAACTCCGCGAAGGATCTCTTGGAATCCTTCAGTCGCTATCGCTCCTTCAGGATGACAGTGTAGATTTACTTTGCTTTCTTCGCCGCCGGTTTTTTCTTGGCGGCGGTTTTCTTTTTGGCGGCCGGCTTTTTCTTGGCCGGGGCTTTCTTTTTTGCGGCGGCTTTCTTCGCTTCTTTTTCAGCGGCCTTGGCGGCTTTCTCGGCTTCTTTCTTGGCCAGCATTTCGGCCTTCTTCTTCGTCCGCCATGTTTCCTTGACGGGTTCGGCGAGAAGTTCGACGGCGCGGTTCATGCCGATGACCATGACATCGTCGCCCTTCGGGATCGATTTGAAACGGTTGTTGTGTTTCAGGTAAGGGCCGAAACGTCCGATGCCCGCCTGAATCATTTTCTTGTCGTCGGGATGCGGGCCGATGTCGCGCGGCAGGGCGAGCAGTTTGAGCGCGGCGGCGAGATCCATGTCGGCGACGTTGACGCCTTTGGGAATGCCCTGGCGCTTGGGCTTTTCCTTGCTCTTGGGATCGGATTCCGCTTCCGGCGGCAGGTCGATCTGCACATAAGGCCCGTAGGGTCCGCGCCGCAGCGAAACCGAACGCCCCGTGCCGGGATCGGTGCCAAGGATTTTCGGTTCGTTTGCCAGCGCCGCCGCATCGCCGCCTTCGCCGTCCTCGGCGCCTGCGATTTCTAGCGGCTTCGTGAATTTGCATTCGGGGTAGTTGGTGCAGCCGATGAACGCGCCGAACTTGCCGAATTTCAGCGACAGGCGGCCCGTGGAGCAGGCAGGGCATTTCCTGTCCGCTTCCCCTTTGGGGAAGAAATGGGGACCGAGCTCTTCATCGAGATGGTCGATGACTTCGGAGATTTTAAGCCCCTTGGTTTCGTCGATGATACGGCTGAAATCGATCCAGAACTGGCGCAGCGCCTCTTTCCATTGGGTGGAACCGGCGGCGATCGCATCAAGCTCTTCCTCAAGATTTGCCGTGAAATCGTAATCGACATAGCGCGTGAAGAAACGCTGCAAAAACGTTGTGACAAGACGCCCGCGGTCTTCAGGAACGAAACGCTTCTTGTCCATCGTCACGTAGTTGCGGTCGCGCAGGACTTGCAGGATCGACGCGTAGGTGGACGGGCGGCCGATGCCGAGCTCTTCGAGGCGCTTGACCAGCGAGGCTTCCGTATAACGGGGCGGCGGCTGCGTGAAATGCTGGTTCTGGCGAACATCCATCAATCTGGTTTTGTCGCCTTCCTCGAGTTTCGGCAGGCGGCGATTTTCTTCGTTCTCTTCGTCGTCGTCCTTCGTTTCCT
>DASTUM010000094.1:0-22345 GCA_035759665.1 Micavibrio sp. | reverse complement strand
ACAAATGTCCAAAGAAAAATTCGAGCGGAACAAGCCGCACGTAAACATCGGCACGATCGGGCACGTTGACCACGGTAAGACGACGCTGACGGCTGCGATCACGAAATACTTCTCGAAAGAATTCCGCGCCTACGACCAGATCGACAAGGCGCCCGAAGAGAAGGCCCGCGGGATCACGATTTCGACGGCGCACGTTGAATATGAGACGGAAGCGCGCCACTACGCGCACGTCGACTGCCCGGGCCACGCCGACTACGTGAAGAACATGATCACGGGCGCAGCCCAGATGGACGGCGCGATCCTCGTCGTGAACGCCGCTGACGGCCCGATGCCGCAGACGCGCGAGCACATCCTGCTCGCCCGCCAGGTCGGCGTTCCGTACATCGTCGTTTACATGAACAAGGTCGACCAGGTTGACGATCCGGAGCTTCTGGAGCTCGTCGAAATGGAAATCCGCGAACTGCTGTCCTCGTACCAGTTCCCGGGCGACGACACGCCGATCGTAAAAGGCTCGGCTCTGGCCGCGCTGGAAGGCCGTGACAAGGAAATCGGCGAGGATTCGATCCGCGCGCTTCTGAAAGCCGTTGACGATTACATCCCGCAGCCTCAGCGCGTTCTGGACAAGCCGTTCCTGATGCCGGTGGAAGACGTGTTCTCCATCTCGGGCCGCGGCACCGTGTGCACGGGCCGTGTTGAGCAGGGCATCATCAAGGTTGGCGAAGAGATCGAGATCGTCGGTATCCGTCCGACGCAGAAGACGACCGTCACGGGCGTCGAGATGTTCCGCAAGCTGCTGGATTCCGGCCAAGCCGGCGACAATATCGGCGCTCTGCTGCGCGGCTCGAAGCGTGAAGACGTCGAGCGCGGGCAGGTTCTGTGCAAGCCGGGCTCCATCTCCCCGCACACGGAATTCGAAGCCGAAGCGTACATCCTCTCGAAGGAAGAGGGCGGCCGTCACACGCCGTTCTTCAACAAGTACCGTCCCCAGTTCTACTTCCGCACGACGGACGTGACGGGCGAGTGCGAACTGCCTTCGGGCACGGAAATGGTGATGCCTGGCGATAACGTGAAGATGCACGTTAAACTGATCGCGCCGATCGCCATGAACGAAGGCCTCCGTTTCGCCATCCGCGAAGGCGGCAGAACCGTCGGCGCAGGCGTTGTGGCCAAGATTAAAGCTTAAATAACCAACAAGGACCAAGATAATGGACTCGCAAACAATTCGCATCAGACTGAAAGCGTTCGACCATCGCGTGCTGGACCAGTCCACGCACGAGATCGTCAACACGGCGAAGCGCACGGGCGCGCAGGTTCGCGGTCCGGTTCCGCTGCCGACGAACACCAAATATTTCTCGGTTAACCGTTCCCCGCACATCGACAAGAAGTCGCAGGAACAGTTCGAGATGCGCACCCACAAGCGCCTGATCGACATCGTCGACCCGACGCCGCAAACGGTGGACGCACTGATGAAGCTCGACCTCGCCGCCGGCGTGGACGTTGAAATCAAAATTGGCGCGGCTGCATAAGTAGAAGGCCATTTAGGTAAGGAAGAAGACAATGAGAACCGGAGTAATCGCACGCAAGGAAGGCATGACCCGTATTTTTACGGCTGATGGCCAGCAGGTTCCTGTGACCGTGCTCAAAATCGACAACTGCCAGGTTGTAGGTGTTCGCGAGAAAGACAAGCACGGCTACGTCGCCGTCCAGCTTGGCGCGGGCAACGCGAAAGTAAACCGCACGTCCAAGGCGATGCGCGGCGTTTTCGCAGCCTCGAAAGTCGAGCCGAAGCAAAAGATGGCTGAGTTCCGCCTGGAAGACGCGGCGGGCCTCGAAGTCGGCGCTGAAATCTCCGCCGCCCACTATGTCGAAGGCCAGTTCGTCGATGTTCAGGGCATAACGGTAGGTAAAGGTTTCGCCGGTTCGATGAAACGCTGGAACTTCAGCGGCCACCGCGCAAGCCACGGTAACTCCGTCACGCACCGCGCGCACGGCTCCACCGGCCAGCGCCAGGATCCGGGCAAGGTTTTCAAGGGCAAGAAAATGGCCGGTCATCTGGGCACCGAAACCGTCACGACGCAAAATCTCGTCGTTGCCGGCATCGATCTCGAAGACAACCTCGTCCTGATCAAAGGCTCGGTACCGGGTCCGGACAATGCATGGGTCATCATCACGGACGCCGTGAAGAAGCCTGCGCACAAAGACGCGCCTGTTCCGGCAGGCCTGAAGCAATCCGCCAAATCTGCAAAAGCGGCTCCCGCAGCGCAAGCTGAAGAAGCACCGGCAGCAGAAGAAGCAAAAGGTGAATAGTCATGAAGATCGCAGTCAAAACACTCGATAACAAAGCAGCCGGCGATATTACGCTTGATGCATCCGTTTTTGGCGTAGAAGTCCGTCAGGACGTTCTGCACCAGATGGTGACCTACCAGCTGGCCAAGCGCCGCGCCGGTACGCACAAGACGCAAAATCGTTCGGAAGTATCCCGCACGGGTAAAAAGCCGTTCAAGCAAAAAGGCACCGGTTCCGCCCGTGCCGGCGACCGCACCCGCGTTATCGACCGCGGCGGTCAGGTTGTTCACGGCCCGGTCGTCCGCAGCCACGCCACGGAGCTGCCGAAGAAAGTGCGCCAGATGGCGATGAAATCGGCCCTGTCCGCGAAAGCGAAAGAAGGCAAGCTGATCATCGTCGATGCGCTGGCGCCCAAAGACCACAAGACGAAGGCGATGGCCGCGGCATTCGAGGCCCTCGGCTTCGACTCCGCCCTGATCGTCGGCGGCAAGGAAATCGATGCGAACTTCGCCCGTGCGACGCGCAACCTCCCGAAAGTGGATGTGCTGCCCGTTCAAGGCGCGAACGTATACGACATCCTGCGTCGCGACACGCTCGTACTCACCAAGGACGCTGTTAGCGACCTGACAGAAAGACTGAAAGGCTAAGACAATGGCTGCTAAAAAGAAAACCGAAGCAAAAGTCGCCGAATGGATGTACGGCATCATCCAGAGCCCGGTCGTGACTGAAAAGTCCACGATGGGATCGCAATACGGCCAGGTAACCTTCAAGGTCCCGACGACCGCGAAAAAGCCCGAGATCAAAGCCGCTGTCGAAGCGCTGTTCAAAGTGAACGTGACGAAAGTCAACACGGCGATCAGCAAAGGCAAGACGAAAGTTTTCAAAGGCACGAAAGCTTTCCGTTCCGACACGAAAAAAGCGATCGTCACGCTGCAAGAGGGCCAGACGATCGACGTTGGATCGGGTCTGTAATCAATAATTAACTATGGCGCTCCGCCGATACTGGAGAAGAGGTAAAGAAACATGGCACTGAAGCAATTTAGACCGATCACGCCGGGTACCCGCGGCCTGATCCTGATCGAACGGGACGGCCTGCACAAGGGCAAGCCCGAGAAAACGCTGACCGAAGGTAAAAAGAAAACCGGCGGCCGCAACAACCTGGGCCGTGTCACGGCATTCCAGCGCGGCGGTGGTCACAAGCAGCGTTACCGCATCATCGACTGGAAGCGCCGCAAGTTCGACCAGCCAGCCACGGTCGAGCGCCTGGAATACGATCCGAACCGCACGGCGTTCATCGCGCTCATCTCCTACGCAGATGGCGAAAAAGCTTACATCATCGCGCCGCAGCGTCTGCAGGCCGGCGATGTCGTGGTGTCCGGCGAAAAAGCCGACATCAAGCCGGGCAACGCGATGCAACTGAAATCGATGCCGGTCGGCACGATCATTCACAACATCGAAATGAAGCAAGGCAAGGGCGCGCAGCTCTGCCGCTCCGCCGGCACCTACGCGCAGCTGGTTGGCCGCGACCAGGGCTTTGCGCAGATCAAGCTGGCTTCGGGCGAACTCCGCGTCGTTCCGGAAGGCTGCATGGCAACGGTTGGCGCAGTATCCAACCCCGACCACATGAACCAGAACTTCGGTAAAGCTGGCCGTCAACGCTGGAAAGGCATCCGTCCGCATGTTCGCGGCGTTGCCATGAACCCGGTTGACCACCCGCACGGCGGCGGTGAAGGCCGCACCTCCGGCGGTCGTAACCCCGTCACGCCTTGGGGCAAACCGACCAAGGGCGCCAAAACCCGTAAAAACAAAAAGACGAATAAATTCATCATTCGTCGCAAGAAGAAATAAGGAGCTAACACTATGGCACGTTCACTTTGGAAAGGTCCGTTCATCGACCGCTCCCTCCTCAAGAAGGTGGAAGCAGCGCGTCAGGCCGGCAAGAATGTCATTATCCAGACATGGTCCCGCCGCTCGACGATCCTGCCGCAGATGGTCGGCCTGACGTTCGGCGTCCACAACGGCAAGAAACACATCCCCGTCCTTGTGACCGACCAGATGATCGGCCACAAGCTCGGCGAATTCGCACCGACGCGCGAGTTCAAGGCGCATACGGGCGTTGACAAAAAAGCAGCCGCAGCATCGGCCAAGAAGTAAGATAGAGGCTCAAAATGGGAAAACCGCAAAACGAAAGACGCGTCAAGGATAACGAAGCCATGGCAATGGCCAAGTTCCTGCGCACCAGCCCCGGCAAACTGAATCTTGTTGCCGCGATGATCCGTGGCAAAAAGGCCGGCAAGGCCCTCACGGACCTGGAATTCAGCAACCGCCGCATCGCACAGGATGTCCGCAAGGTTCTGGCCTCCGCCGTCGCCAACGCCGAAAACAACCACAACCTCAATGTCGACAACCTTGTCGTCGCCGAGGCCTATGTCGGTAAATCGGTCAAGATGAAGCGTTTCTCGGCCCGCGCCCGCGGCCGTGCCGCCCCCATCGAAAAATTCTTCTCGCGCCTGACGATCGTCGTCCGCGAAGGCGATGCCGTTAAAACCGCAGCCAAGAAACCGGCCGCGAAAAAAGCAGCACCGAAAAAAGAAGCCAGCGAAAAAGCCGCTCCCAAGAAAAAAGAAGCAGCGAAAAAGCCGGCCGCGAAGAAAAAAGCCGCAACCAAGCAGGACAAGGAATAGGAGCTCTTAAACTATGGGTCAAAAAGTCAATCCAATCGGTCTGCGCGTCGGTATCAACCGCACCTGGGACTCCCGCTGGTTCGATGACCGCAAATATGCGGACAAGCTGGTTCAGGATCTTGAACTGCGCAAATACGTTCAGACGAAACTGAAAGCCGCTGGAATTTCGAAAGTCGTCATCGAGCGCGCCGCGAAAAACACCAAAGTGACGGTCTACACGGCCCGTCCGGGTGTCATCATCGGTAAAAAAGGCGCCGACATCGAAAAGCTCCGCAAGGATCTGTCCTCGAAAGCCGGCTCCGAAGTCGCCCTGAACATCGTTGAAATCCGCAAGCCGGAAGTCGATGCACAGCTCGTTGCCGAAGGCGTCTGCCAGCAGCTCGAGCGCCGCGTTTCGTTCCGCCGCGCCATGAAGCGCGCGACGCAATCCGCGATGCGCCTCGGCGCCCAGGGCATCCGTATCAACGTTGCCGGCCGTCTCGGCGGCGCGGACATCGCCCGCACCGAATGGTACCGCGAAGGCCGTGTGCCGCTGCACACGCTGCGCGCCGATCTCGACTATGGCTTCTCCGAAGCGCTGACCACCTACGGGATCATCGGCGTGAAGGTCTGGATCTACAAGGGCGACATCATGGCCCACGATCCGATGGCTCGCGACAAGCGCATGGGCGACAATCTCGCCCAGGGCGGACAGAACCGTAATTCTTAATTTCAAATCCTCTCCCTTGTGAGGGGGAGGATTTACTAGGTGAGGGGGTAAGACCCTCACCCCGGCCTTCTCCCTGAAGGGAGAGGGGGTAGTAAAGGGGCGGAATTTTGGCTTTTGGTCCAAAATAACGCTGGTAATTCAAAAAATTTGGCTATATAGTCCGCCCGAATTCAACGAAATTCCCGGACTTTTAGCGGAATTTGGCCATATAGAGACTGTTTCCCCCAAGGGTTATAAGTCTATGTGAGCGCAATTTTTTTATTGTCGAAACGGAAGTTGGAACATGCTGCAACCGAAGAAAACGAAATTCAGAAAGGCCCACAAGGGCCGTATCCATGGCGATGCCAAGGGGGGCGCAAGCCTGGCTTTTGGCGCTTTCGGCCTGAAAACCCTGGCTCCCGAGCGTATCACGGCGCGCCAGATCGAAGCGGCCCGCCGCTGCATCGCCCGTCACATGAAACGTCAGGGCAAGGTCTGGATCCGTGTATTCCCGGATGTGCCGGTTTCGAAAAAACCGCTCGAAGTGCGTATGGGTTCCGGTAAGGGATCGCCCGAATTCTGGGTCGCCCGCGTCAAGCCGGGCCGCATCCTGTTCGAACTGGACGGCGTATCCCGCCAGCTGGCCGAAGAGGCTCTCGAACTCGCCGCCGCCAAGCTGCCGATGAAGACCAAATTTGTCGCAAGGATCGGAGAATAAACCAACGATGTCGTTCTGAGGGCGCAGCCCGAAGAATCTCAGATGAACGAACCGCAGAGATCCTTCCCCCCGCTTTCGCGAGGGTCAGGATGACACCAAAAGGAAGATTGAAGAAATGGCAAAAGCTAAAGAAAAAACCAAAGCCGAAGATTTCAAAGGCAAATCGCAGGATGAACTGCAAAAGGCCCTGTTGGATTCCCGCAAGGATCAATTCAACGCCCGCCTGCAGCGCGCTTCCGGCCAGCTGGAGAACACCGCGATCCTGCGCGCCGCCCGCCGCACCATCGCGCGTATCAAAACGGAAATGAACGCAAAGACCGAAGCGAAAGCCCCCGCGGCGAAAAAAGCTCCGGCCAAAAAAGCCGCTAAGAAAGCGTAAGGAGAAAGAACGATGCCACGTCGCGTACTCGAAGGCACAGTCGTCAGCAACAAGATGGATAAAACCATCACGGTTCTGGTTGAACGCCGTTATATGCACCCTGTTTACAAGAAATACCTCAAGCGCACGGACAAATACGCCGCGCACGATGAGCACAACGCCGCCAAGGAAGGCGACAAGGTGCAGATCATGGAATGCAAGCCGATTTCCAAACGCAAGAGCTGGACTCTGCTGGTTGACGGCAAGGAAGTGACGACGAAGGCGGAAAAACCCGCAGCCGCCGCAGCTCCGAAGGCGGCTCCTAAAAAAGCCGCACAGAAAAAGACCGCCGCCAAAAACGCGCCGGCCAAGAAAAAAGCATAGTTGTAGAACACAGGATTTAAAGGACTAGAACCATGATCCAGATGCAATCAAATATGGAAGTAGCCGATAACTCCGGTGCGCGCCGCGTGGAGTGCATTAAAGTTCTCGGTGGCTCCAAGCGCCGCACGGCCAACATCGGCGATATCGTCGTCGTTTCGATCAAGGACGCGATCCCGCGTGGCCGCGTGAAGAAGGGCGATGTGCGTAAAGCCGTTATCGTTCGTTCCAAGCACGGCTTGCACCGCGCCAACGGCGAAAAAATCCGTTTCGACACGAACGCCTGCGTCCTGATTAACCCGCAGGGCGAACCGATCGGAACCCGTATCTTTGGACCCGTTACCCGCGAACTGCGCGGTAAAGGCTACATGAAAATTATTTCGCTGGCAGGAGAGGTGCTCTAATGACCGCCGCAAAAATGAAACTCAAGAAGGGCGACAAGGTTGTCGTTCTCACCGGCAAGGACAAAGGCAAGAAGGGCGAAATCCTGAAAGCCATCCCGACCGAAAACCGCGTTATCGTGTCCGGCGTCAATGTCGTCAAGAAACACACGAAACCTTCGCAGTTCGCGCAGGGCGGTATCGAAGACAAGGAACTGTCGATCCACGTGTCCAACGTCGCGCTGGTCGATCCGAAAAAAGGCACGGCCACCCGTATCGGTTTCAAAGCCGGTAAAGATGGCAAGAAGCTGCGCGTCGCCAAAAAATCCGGCGAAACGCTGTAAGAGGTAGATAAACATGGCACAGGCAAAGAAAAAAGAATACACGCCGCGTTTCCAGGAGCGCTATGAAGCGAAACTGAAAGCCGCTCTGAAAGCCAAATACGGTTTCAAGAACGACTTCCAGATCCCGAAACTCGACAAGATCGTGATCAATATGGGCGTTGGCGCCGCAACGACGGATCGTAAGGCCGTTGACGCTGCCGCCGCCGAACTCGCGCTGATCGCCGGTCAGAAGCCGGTCATCACGAAGGCCCGCAAATCCAACGCGTCCTTCAAGGTTCGCGAGAACATGGATATCGGCTGCAAGGTCACGCTGCGCCGCGAGAAAATGTACGAATTCCTGGATCGCCTGGTCACGATCGCTCTGCCCCGTATCCGCGACTTCCGCGGCATCAACGGACGCAGCTTCGACGGCCGCGGCAACTACGCCTTCGGTATCAAGGAACACATCGTGTTTCCGGAAATCGAATACGACAAAGTCGGCGCGGTTCGCGGTATGGACATCATCATCTGCACGACGGCTGCAAATGACGAACAGGCAAAAGAACTTCTGCGCGGCTTCGATATGCCGTTCCGTAATTAATAAGGAGCTAATGACACATGGCTAAAGCTAGTGCAAAAAACAGAGACCTGAAGCGTCGCAAGCTCAACAAGAGCCTTGGCAACAAGCGCGCGAAGCTGAAGGAAATCATTTCTAACAAGGAAGCCCCGATGGAAGAGCGCTTTGCCGCCGTCCTGAAGCTGGCCGAAATGCCCCGCAACTCTTCGAAGACGCGTCAGCGCAACCGTTGCGCCCTGACGGGCCGTCCGCGCGGGAACTTCCGCAAATTCAACCTGTGCCGCGTCGCGCTTCGCAACCTGGCATCCCGCGGCGAACTGCCCGGCGTAACGAAATCCAGCTGGTAAGGGAGATAGAAGAACATGTCCATGAACGATCCCCTCGGCGATATGCTGACCCGCATCAGAAACGGCCAGAACGCGCGCAAGCCCGTTATCACGGCGCCGTATTCGAAACTGCAGGAAGCCGTTTGCAAGGTGCTGTCCGATGAAGGTTTCATCCGCGCCGCGAAAGTTGTCGATGCCGGCAACAACAAAAAGGAACTGTCGATCGAGCTTAAATACGATGCCGGCCAGCCGGTCATCCGCGAGCTGAAACGCATTTCCACCCCGGGCCGCCGTGTCTACGCGCAGATCAAAGGTCTGCCGCAGTTCTACAACGGCCTTGGCATTAAAATCCTGTCCACCCCGCAGGGCGTGATGGCTGACCACAAGGCGAAAGCCGCGAATGTGGGCGGCGAAGTGCTCTGCCAGGTGTTCTAAGAGAGGAAGCAGAATATGTCCCGTATTGGTAAAAACCCGGTTGCAGTTCCAGAAGGCGTCACCGTCGACGTTTCCGGCCAGACCGTAAAAGCAAAAGGCCCGAAAGGCGAACTGACCGTGATCGTCCATGACGACGTGTCGGTCAAGATGGTCGACGGCGCAGTCAAGCTCGAGCAGCGCGTGAACTCGCTTCGCGCCAAGAAGCTCTGGCCGACGATGCGCACGCTGGTCAGAAACATCGTTATAGGCGTCAAAGACGGCTACAAGGAAAACCTGGAAATCCAGGGCGTGGGCTTGCGCGCCGCCATGCAGGGCAACACGCTCGTCATGCAGCTCGGCTTCAGCCACGAAGTCCGCTACGACATCCCCGAAGGCATCAAGGTCGCCGTAACCGATCAGACGAAAATCGCGATCGAAGGCATAGACAAGCAAGCCGTCGGTCAGGCCGCCGCGAAAATCCGTTCCTTCAAGAAGCCCGAACCGTACAAGGGCAAAGGTATCCGCTACACCGGCGAATACGTCATGATCAAAGAAGGCAAGAAGAAGTAGGACATAGTCATGGGAAAAAGACTTAACAGCACAAAGCGCCGCAGCTTCAGCACCCGCAACAAACTGAAGAGCGTCAACATCAACCAGAACCCGAACCGCGAGATTCGTCCGCGTCTTTCGGTGCACCGCACGAACAAGGCGATCTACGCGCAAGTGATCGACGATGTGAAGGGCGTGACGCTCGCTTCGGCCAGCAGCCTCGACAAGGATGCCGCGGCGAAGAATGGCGGCAACGTCGACGCAGCCAGCAAAGTTGGCAAGCTCGTCGCCGAGCGCGCCAAGAAAGCAGGCGTCAAGAAAGTTCAATTTGACCGCGGTTCCTTCCTGTACCACGGCCGTGTGAAAGCACTGGCCGAAGGCGCACGCGAAGCCGGACTGGAATTCTAAGGAGCAAATGCAGATGGCAAAACCTGATAACAAACACCCGCGCGAAAAAGAAGAATCCGAATTCGTCGAAAAACTCGTCGCGGTCAACCGCGTCGCCAAGACGGTTAAAGGCGGACGCCGCTTCGGTTTCGCAGCGCTCGTCGTAATCGGCGATGGCCGCGGCCGCGTCGGCACGGGCCACGCGAAATCCAAGGACGTTCCGGATGCCGTGAAAAAGGCGACCGACCAGGCGAAACGCAACATGATCCGCGTTCCGCTTCGTGACGGCCGCACGCTGCACCACGACACGAAAGGTCATTACGGCGCAGGCCGCGTTGTTCTCCGCACGGCGAAAGCCGGTACGGGCATCATCGCAGGCGGCCCGATGCGCGCTGTCTTTGAATGCCTCGGCGTTCAGGACGTCGTCGCGAAAGTTGTCGGCACGAACAACCCATACAACATGGTCAACGCAACGCTGGAAGCATTGAAATATATGCAATCCCCGCGTCAGGTTGCCTCCCGCCGTGGCAAGAAAGTCTCCGATGTTGTCGCCCAGCGCGAAGGCACGAAGGCCGGTGAAGCCGCAGCCGAATCCGACGAAGAATAAGGTGAATGACAATGACTGAAGCCAAGAAAAAAGCTCCGGCCAAAAAAGCCGCCCCGAAAAAGGCAGCCTCCGGCAAGACGGTAACGGTAACGCAGATCGCGTCCCCGGCGGGCCGTCTGCCCATCCAGCGCAAGACCTTGATCGGTCTTGGCCTGAACAAGATGGGCCGCATCTCGACGCTCGAAGACACGGCTGCCGTCCGCGGCATGATCAACGCGGTCAAACACCTCGTGAAAGTTGAAGAAGCAGCCTAGTCGGGGCCGCTCTTTTAGGAGAATTGATATGAAACTGAATGAACTGAAACCGAAAAAAGGCGCCAAGCACAACTACAAGCGCGTTGGCCGCGGTATCGGCTCCGGCAAAGGCAAGACCTCCGGCGTCGGCGTCAAAGGCCAGAAGGCCCGTTCCGGCGTAGCCATCAAAGGCTTCGAAGGCGGCCAGATGCCCCTGTATATGCGCCTGCCCAAGCACGGATTTACGAACATCTTCGGCAAGGAATACGCCACGCTGACGATCGCCACGCTGCAATCGGCCATCGACAAGGGCCTGATCGACACGAAAGGCGCGGTCGATGCCGACACGCTGCTCAAAGCCAAGGTCATCAGCCATAAGCGCGACGGCGTCCGCCTCATCGGCAACGGCAAGCTGAGCGCGAAAGTCAGCCTGAAAATCGCAGGCGCGACCAAGGCAGCTTCGGAAGCCGTTTCCAAGGCCGGCGGTTCCGTCGAGCTGATCAAGATCGTGCGCGCGCCGGTCGTTCGCAAAAAGGCGAAGTAGGCTGTCTGTCCCGATCTGCAAGCGCGGGTAGGGCGATGCACAGGCTGTAACGATGTTATTTCAAACGGGACGGGTCCATATCGGAGCCGTCCCGTTTTCTTTTGAGGCTTTGGCCGGGTTACGGGTTTCTTATCGCCCGATGTTCTGAAAATATACTGAACCCTCAACCACTGCGGCTAATGCTTCGCATAAGCCTTCGTAAACCCTCTCCCTTGAGGGAGAGGGTTGCGCAGCCTTAAGCCAAAGGCTTTAGGCGGTGCCGGGTGAGGGTGTAAAATCGGCATTATTTATAGAGGGGCCTCTTGTTTACGGCCCCCAAATTCCCTACAACATTCAGGTATATTCCTCAGCATAGAAAGTGACTGACGCCATGGCCTCTGCCATCGAACAAATTGCCAAGAACGCCAACTGGGGCGCTTTTTCCAAGGCGACCGAGCTCAAGCAACGCATCCTTTTCGTGCTCGGCGCGCTGATCGTCTACCGCCTCGGCACCTATATTCCGGTTCCGGGCATCGACCCTGTCGTATGGGAAGACATCTATAACCAGAAGGGCGGCGGCATCCTCGACATGTTCAACATGTTCTCGGGCGGCGCGCTCCAGCGTATGACCATCTTCGCGCTGAACATCATGCCGTATATTTCGGCATCCATCATCATGCAGTTGGCAGCAGCCATGTCTCCGAAACTCGAAGCGCTCAAGAAAGAGGGGGAGGCCGGACGCACGAAGATCAACCAGTATACGCGCTATCTCACCGTTCTTCTGTCATCGCTTCAGGCATACGGCCTCGCCGTCGGTCTGGAAAGCATGCAATCCTCGCTGGGTTCCGCCGTCGTCGATCCGGGCTTCTTCTTCCGCGCCTCCACCGTCATCACGATCGTCGGCGGAACGATGTTCCTGATGTGGCTCGGCGAACAGATGACGCAGCGCGGTATCGGAAACGGCATCTCCCTGATCATTTTCGCCGGTATCGTCGCCGGCCTGCCGCACGGCCTCGCCTCGGTTCTCGAACTGGGCCGGCAGGGGCAGTTCAATGCGATCGAACTTTTGGGGATCGGCGCGATGGTGATCGGCGTCATCGCCTTCATCGTCTTCCTGGAACGGGCGCAGCGTCGCGTTTTGGTGCAATATCCCAAACGCCAGATGGGCGCGAACCAGATGTCGATGTCCCAGCAAAACCATAACCCGCTGAAGCTCAACACGTCGGGCGTCATCCCGCCGATCTTCGCGTCGTCGCTGCTGCTGCTGCCGCTTACGGTCGTGAACTTCGCCGGCGCGGCGTCGCAGGGCGGCATGATGTCGCAGATCGTCGCGCTGCTCCAGCACGGACAGCCCCTCTATATGGCGCTTTACGGCGCGCTGATCGTGTTCTTCGCCTTCTTCTACACGGCGATCGTGTTCAACCCGCAGGAAAACGCCGAGATGCTGCGCAAATACGGCGGCTTCGTTCCCGGCATCCGTCCCGGCAAGAATACGGCCGATTATCTCGATTACGTCCTGACGCGCATCACGTTTATCGGATCGATTTATCTGGTGCTCATCTGCCTGCTGCCTGAAATGCTGATTTCGCATTACGCGATTCCGTTCTATTTCGGGGGTACGTCGCTGCTGATCGCCGTGTCGGTGACGATGGATACAGTGGCGCAGGTTCATTCGCACCTGATCGCGCACCAGTATGAAGGCCTGATCAAAAAGGCGAAACTCAAGGGCACAAGAGACACAGGAAGACGCTAGACATGTATTTGATCTTGATCGGCCCGCCGGGAGCGGGGAAGGGGACGCAGGCCAAAATCCTGGAGCAGGAATACGGTCTGAAACAGCTTTCGACGGGCGACATGCTGCGCGCCGAAATTGCCGCGGGTTCCGAGCTCGGCAAAAAGGCCAAGGCCATCATGGATGCCGGCAGCCTCATCTCCGATGAAATTATGGTCGATATGATCGCCAAACGCATCGAAGCGCCCGATTGCGCCAAGGGCGTGATCTTCGACGGCTTCCCCCGCACGGTCGATCAGGCGCAGGCGCTCGACGCCATGCTGAGCGACAAGGGGAAAACCATCAAGGCCGTCATCGAATTCGTGGTGGACGAGGAAGCGCTCGTCGGCCGCCTGAACACCCGCATCCAGCAGGCTATCGACGCCGGCCAGCCGGTGCGCGGCGACGACAACGAGGAAACGCTGAGAAAGCGCCTTGGCGTTTACCGCGCCCAGACGGCGCCGATCCTCCCGTATTACGAAGCCGCCGACCTGCTGCACAAAGTCGACGGCATGAAGCCGATCGATTTCGTGACTCAGGAAATCAAGGCGATTTTGAAGTAAAGCAGGGGGCCTTTTGGCCCCCTAAATCATCGAAAATACCAGTTGACGCAAGGGGTTAAAGTTCCTATATTGCGGCAAATCTTAAAGCCCGCTGCGTCTGTGTTTCGTTTGTAAGCATTTGATTTACAAGGCTTTTTGATGGTGTAGGGTCTGGCCCCGGCAGCGCGCAGCGATGCGTTTTTGTTGGTTTTACGGACCCGTAAATATTGATCAAAAAGGAAGAACCACATGGCACGTATTGCAGGGGTCAACGTCCCCGACAACAAACGCGCGGTTATCGCCCTGACTTATGTTCATGGCATCGGCCGCTATTCGGCAAAACAAATCCTGAAAAAGGTCGGCATCGACGAAGCCCGCCGCATGAACAATCTCACGGAGGAAGAGCTGAACGCCATCCGCGCCGAGATCGACACGGACGCATACAAAATTGAAGGCGACCTGCGCCGCGAAATTTCCATCAACATCAAGCGCCTCGTCGACATGCAATGCTATCGCGGCCTCCGCCACAGAAAGCACCTGCCCGTCCGTGGCCAGCGCACCCGCACCAACGCACGCACCCGCAAGGGCCCTGCGAAACCGGTCGCCGGCAAGAAACAAGTGACGAAGTAAGGGAGATTGACCAATGGCTAAGCAACAGGCATCCGCTGCGGGCAAACCCGTCAAGAAAGTCAAAAAGAACATCACGACCGCCGACGTTCACGTCAACGCGACGTTCAACAACACCCATGTCACCATCACGGACGATCAGGGCAACACGATTTCGTGGTCCTCCGCCGGCCTGATGGGCTTCAAGGGCAGCCGTAAATCCACGCCGTACGCGGCGCAGATGGCCGCCGAAGACGCCGGCCGCAAGGCACAGGAACATGGCGTGAAAGACGTTTACGTCGTTGTCAAAGGCCCGGGTTCGGGCCGCGAGAGCGCACTCCGCGCGCTCGGCATCGTCGGCCTCAATGTCCGCTCCATCAAGGACATCACGCCGATCCCGCACAACGGCTGCCGTCCGCGCAAGCGCCGTCGCGTTTAATCTATTTGGCAGCACGAAACCATTTCGTGCTGCCTCTTTCGTTTCTACAACCAGAGGCCGGCTAAGAACCGGATGACGTTAACAAGAAAGGTGACTACCCCATGATCCAGAAAAACTGGCAAGAACTGATCAAGCCGCAAAAGATCGAAATCGATCACGGCAGCAACTCGAAAACCACGGGCAAAATCATTGCCGAACCTCTTGAGCGCGGCTTCGGTCTGACGCTCGGCAACGCAATGCGCCGCATCCTTCTGTCCTCGCTGCAAGGCGCGGCAGTGACGGGCATCCAGATCGACGGCGTCCTGCACGAGTTTTCGTCCATCGAAGGCGTCCGCGAAGACGTCACGGACATCGTCCTCAACGTAAAAGCCATCTCCGTGCGCATGCACGCCGAAGGCCCGAAACGCATGCGCGTATCGGCTGAAGGCCCCTGTGAAGTCACGGCAGGCATGATCGAAGCCGGCGCCGACATCGAAATCATGAACCCCGACCTCGTCCTGTGCACGCTGGACAAGGGCGCGAAGTTCAACATGGAAATGGTCGTCAACACGGGCAAAGGATACCGTCCCGCCGCCCTGAACCGTCCGGAAGAAGCGCCTGTCGGCCTTATCCCGGTCGATTCCGTTTTCTCGCCTGTCCGCAAAGTCTCCTACGAAATCGAAGACACCCGCGTCGGCCAGATCACGGACTACGACAAGCTGACACTGCAAGTTGAAACGAATGGCGTTATTTCGCCGGAAGATGCCGTCGCTTTCGCGGCCCGCATCCTGCAAGACCAGCTGCAAGTCTTCATCAACTTCGAAGAACCCGATGCCGCAGCCGCAGGCGAGCAGGAAGACGAACTGCCGTTCAACCGCAACCTGTTGCGCAAAGTGGACGAACTCGAACTCTCCGTCCGCTCGGCGAACTGCCTGAAGAACGACAACATCGTTTATATCGGCGACCTCGTTCAGAAAACGGAAAGCGACATGCTGCGCACGCCGAACTTCGGCCGCAAGTCGCTCAACGAAATCAAGGAAGTGCTCACGAATATGGGCCTGCACCTTGGAATGCAAGTTGAGGGCTGGCCGCCTGAGAATATCGAAGAACTGGCCAAGCGTCTCGACGACCCGTTCAGCAATTAATGTTTTGCCGTCACCCTCATGAGGGTGACGGTACTTCGCTTAGGAGTAGACTGATATGCCCCATATGTGGCCTCAATTTTACGCAGACTTCAAAAGGCGCAGCGAAGATCATATAGAGCGTATCAACCGGCCGATTACAGAGGCGGCCGCCGTGGTTTGCAAAACCGCCAACGACAGGGGCGGTTCGATCGACCCGGCACTGGCTGAAGCGGTCGCGGAAAACCTGGCGAAATATTTCGGTGTTCCCGCCCTGTCGGAAAGTGCCGAAAAAAAATCCCAGTTTGAACATGGGATCAAACTGGAAAAACTATAGGACATAGTGTCCGCCCCTGTTTTCGATCGCGAGATGTCAGCAGGAAATACGATGGGACCGATGCGTCGGCCCGCCACTAAAAAAGGAGAACTGCCGTGAGACACGGATTGAAGCAACGTAAACTGAACCGCACCTCGTCGCACCGCACGGCGATGTTCGCCAACATGGCGGCCGCGCTGATCAAGCACGAGCAAATTGTAACGACTTTGCCGAAGGCGAAAGAACTGAAGCCGATCGTTGAAAAACTGATCACGCTCGGCAAGAAAGGCGGCCTCGCAAACCGCCGCCTCGCGATTTCCCGCATGCGCGATCTGGAACAAGTGGCGAAACTGTTCGACACGCTGGCCACGCGCTATGCGGACCGCCAGGGCGGCTATGCCCGCGTTCTGAAAGCCGGCTTCCGCTACGGCGACAACGCGCCGATGGCCGTTATCGAGCTGGTCGACCGCGACGTCACGGCCAAGGGCCAGGACAGCGGCCCGATCTTCACCGACAGTGAGCATGATGAAGTAGAAGAAAAAGCCGAAGCAGGCAAAGCAGGCCCGAAACCTGCGAAAAAAGCCCCGGCCAAAAAGGCCCCGGCGAAGAAAAAAGCCGCTGCTTAGAAAGTTGTCATTCTGAGCGAGGCGAAGAATCCCGGAGATCCTTCAGTCGCTTTGCTCCTTCAGGATGACAGAGAAATTAGAAACCCCGCCAATCCGGCGGGGTTTTTTTATTCCATTCGTTTAGCCAAACGTCATTGCGAGGAGCCGCAGGCGACGCGGCAATCCAGACTGGATTGCTTCCCCCGGCTCAAGGTCGGGGTCGCAATGACGTTTGGCTTACGATCTTTTATCTTTAGTAATTCGACGGGCGGCGGGCGCGGAGGACGATGTCGCCGAAAACGCTTTTCTTTTCTGGCGGCGGCAATTTTTCATCCGGGACGACTTCGAGTTCGAGTGCGGGCTTCGGCGTGGCCGAAGGCGGCGTGACGGGGACGTTCTGGGACGCGTAGACATTGTCCGTCTGCGGGAAGATGCGGGCGCGCACTTCGCGCGCATAGTCTGCGGCGGCTGTGTCCATCAATGTCGCAAGATCGGCGTAAGCCTTGACGAACTTGGGCTTGTGCCCCGCGGTCATGCCGAGCATGTCGTCGGCGACGAGGATTTGCCCGTCGCACCGGGCGGAGGCGCCGATGCCGATGGTGGGGACGTTCACCGCGCGGGTGATTTCGGCGGCAAGCGATTCCGCCACGCCTTCGACGACGATGGCGAACGCGCCGGCATCCACTGCGGCTTTCGCATCGCTTAAGATCTTTTGCGCGGAATCTTCGGTGCGTCCTTGGGCCTTGTAGCCCGTGGCGTTGACGGATTGCGGTTGCAGACCGATATGGCCGATGACGGGAATGCCGCGCCGGGAAAGATAGGCGATCGTTTCCGCCATCTCCGTGCCGCCTTCGAGTTTGACCGACGCCGCGCCCGTTTCTTTCAGAATGCGGGCGGCGTTCCGGAAGGCGGCTTCCTTGCTTTCCTGATAGGAGCCGAACGGCATGTCGACGACGACGAGCGCCTTTTCGGTGGCGCGCGTCACGGCGCGGCCATGGCGGATCATCATCTCCATGTCGGCCTGAAGGGTGGAGGGCTCCCCATACAGAACCATCGCGACGCTGTCCCCGACGAGGAGGATGTCGCAATGCGGGTCGAACGCCTTCGCCACCGGGGCCGTATAGGCCGTCAGGCAGACGAGGGGCTGGGAGGAGGCGCCCTTGCGGGCGGTTATATCGTTGATTGTCTTGCGCATGGGCCCAGAATAACGGCCCATGGCGGCGAAATAAAGGGATAAGAATGGCAGGTGCGCCCCATTCCGTTTCCCTTTCGTTTACAGGGATTTATAAAGAAGGGATGCAGGGCGGTTATCCGGCTTCGGCTTCGAGTTTTGCGGTCAATCTGGCGGGAGGCGCGGTCTTTCTCGCGAGCCTGTCGGCGCTGCAGCATGTCTGGCCGTCCGATCTGGTGCTGCTTTCGGCGGGCGGGATTGTTGCGGCGCTGGTAACGCTTCTGGCGGGTGAAATATTTTTCCTGAAATCGCACCGACGGGAGAGGGTGGGGCTGAGGTTCCATGCGCTTCGCCAATGGCCCGCGCTGGCGACGAAAATTTTTTCGCTCAACGTTACGCTTGCGATTGTGCTCGCCTGTTACGCGTTCATACCGGAATATCACAAAAGCTATTATGGGGAATTTCACCGCCTTATCCCGTTCGCTTTTCCGGCGGCGTTCGCCATAGGCAATCTGTATCTTTATTTCTTCGATCACCGGCTCGGCAGTCCCGAGGACGGGCTTTTGCATTTCGGCTATCTGCTCACGGGGCGCTGGAAGAAGGCGGAGCGGGCGAAGGTCGGGGAGTATTTCAAATCCGTACTGCTGCGCGCCTATTTCGTGCCGGCCATGTATATTTATTTTATCGCCAGCCTTGAGACCTATATCGGCGGGGCGGGCGCTTATCTGGCCGATAATGCCGCGCAGTTTCCGGATGTGCCGGGCATGCGGATCGTGACAGCTTTGATGACCGCGTATTTCTTCCTGATGACCATCGACGCGCTGTTTGCCGTGATCGGCTATCTGATGACGTTCAAAGCCATCGACGCCGATGTGCGCTCTACAGAAGCGACGGCGGCGGGATGGATATCCTGCATTCTTTGCTATACCCCGTTCTTCGAGATTTTGCTGGCTTTGTGGTTGCTGCGCGATTTTTATCACAACCCGCAATGGTTCGAATGGTTCGCGGGGCACGATATGCTGCTGATCGTCTGGGGGGCGCTCGCGGCGCTTGCCATGTGCGCGGAGGCCTTCACCACCATGACGTTCGGCATCCGCTTTTCGAACCTGACCTATCGCGGGCTGATGTCCACGGGACTGTTCCGCTATACGAAGCATCCGCAATATGTGAGCAAGATGCTCAACCGTTTCCTCGTCTTCGTGCCGTTCCTAAGCCTTGCGGGTTTTGCGGGGGCGGCGTGGACGATGCTGCTGTTCGCCGCCCTGTGCCTGCTCTATTACGTGCGGGCGCGGACGGAGGAAAACCATCTTTCCATTCATGAGGATTATGTGCGCTATGCCGACCTTATGAATGAGCGCAGCGTTTTCGCCCCGCTGGCGCGGCTTCTGCCCTTCCTGCGCTATTCTAGGGAAAAGGCGCTCTGCGGCAGGCTGTTTTAGCAAAAAAACGTCACAATCTCGCCCAAATCCGGTACTAGAGAATCTATATGGGCATCAGGCTTTTACAGCTATTCGCGGTCGTTTTCGTGCTGGTGGGGGTTTCAGCTTTCGCGCAGGAGCGCATGGTGCCGCGCTCGGAAGAAGAGCTGAGCTTCTCCTTCGCGCCGGTCGTAAAGAAAGTGTCCCCCGCCGTCGTCAATATCTACACCAAACGCACCGTGCAGGAGAATGTCAGCCCGTTCAGCGGCGATCCCGTGTTCGAGCGTTTCTTCGGCGACACGATGCGCGGCCTGACCCGGGAGCAAGTTGAAAGCTCGCTGGGATCGGGCGTGATCGTGGAGCCGGACGGGGTGATCGTCACCAACGCGCATGTGGTGAAGGGCGCGCAGGAGATCATGGTTGTCCTCAACGACCGCCGGGAGTATGAGGCAAAGCTTTCGCTGCTCGATGAAAAATCCGATCTTGCCATCCTGCGCGTCGATACGAAGGGCGAGGCGCTGCCGCATGCGCCGCTGAAAGCGTCCGAGAAGCTGGAGGTGGGCGATATCGTGATCGCCATCGGCAACCCGTTCGGCGTCGGCCAGACGGTAACGAGCGGGATCGTCTCGGCGCTGGCGCGCTCGACGCTCAACATCAACGATTTCGATTTCTTTATCCAGACGGACGCCGCGATCAACCCCGGCAATTCCGGCGGGCCGCTGGTCGCCACCGACGGCGGCGTGGTGGGGATCAATTCGGCGATCTATTCGCGCGGCGGGGGATCGCTCGGCATCGGTTTTGCCATTCCGTCTGAAATGGCGGCATCCGTCATCGCCGCCGAAAAATCGGGCAGCCATACATCCGTCGCCCGCACATGGCTCGGCATCAATGGCCAGCCAGTGACGGCGGATATTGCCGACACGCTGGGGCTGAACCGTCCGATGGGCGTTCTCATCAATAAAATCCATCCCGCAAGCCCGTTGAAAAAAGCCGGCATGGAAGTCGGCGATGTCGTGGTAAAGATCAACAACCGCGAGGTGCGCGATGGCGCCGAGCTGAAATTCCGCTTGGCGACACTGCCGCTGGGGCAGAAGGTGACGCTCGACGTGCTGCGCAAGGGGGAGCCGAAAAGCTTCACCGTGAAAACGATGAGTGCCCCCGACGCGCCGGCTAGGGATGAAACGCTGATTACGGGCAACAACCCGCTGACCGGCGCGAAGATTTCGAACATCAATCCCGCGGTGGCCATCGAACTCAATGTCCAGACGGAAATGAGCGGCGTTATCGTCACCGATGTGTCTCAGACGCGCGGCATGTCACGCCTGCTCCAGCGCGGCGACATTATCTCCGCCATTAACGGCATGGAAATCAAGAGTGTGAAGGATATCGCGCCCGCCCTGAAGGCCGCGAACGAGCAGCGGAAATTCGCCCTCGTGCTTGAGCGGAACGGCCAGAAGACGCAGATTACTGTGCGTTGAGGGGCTTTCCTGTCACCGTCTTCAAATATGGATTGCTTCGTCACTTCGTTCCTCGCAATGACGGTGGGGTGGGTGGCTATGACCGTGGGGGGCGGGCGTGACAGGAAAGAAGGGACTCGCCTTTTTGCTCTGTTCGCTCTATGTTCTTTCCCATGCCGTCCCTCTTTGACGTTTCAGCCGAAGATTTAAGCAGCGAAGCCCCGCGCCCGCTGGCCGACCGTTTGCGCCCGCAATCGCTCGAAGAGATTGTCGGGCAGGAGCATCTGGTGGGCGAGGGCGGCGCGCTCCGCCGCATGATCGATGGCAGCAGCCTGTCGTCGCTGATTCTCTGGGGCCCGCCCGGTTGCGGCAAGACGACGATGGCGCGTATTCTCGCGGGTCACACCGACCTGCATTTCGAGCAAATCTCGGCGATCTTTTCCGGCGTCGCCGACTTAAAGAAAGTTTTCGAGGCCGCGAAATTCCGGCGGCAGAACGGGCGCGGCACGCTGCTCTTCGTCGATGAAATCCACCGTTTCAACAAATCGCAGCAGGATGCGTTCCTGCCCGTGATGGAGGACGGGACGATCATCCTGATCGGCGCGACGACGGAAAACCCGTCCTTCGAACTCAACGGCGCTTTGCTTTCGCGCAGCCAGGTTCTGGTGCTAAAGCGTCTCGACGACGATGCGCTGGAGCAGATCATGGAACGCGCGGAAGAGGCGGCGGGGAGGAAGCTCCCGCTCGACGCCCATGCGCGGGAAACATTGAAAGCGATGGCGGACGGGGACGGGCGTTATGCGCTCAATCTTGCGGAACAGGTTCTAGCGCAAAGCAAAACGCTCGATACGGAAGGGCTGACGCAGCTTTTGCAAAAGCGCGCGCCGCTCTACGACAAGAAGGACGATTCCCATTACAACCTCATCAGCGCGCTGCATAAGAGCGTGCGCGGGAGCGACGCGGACGCGGCGCTCTATTGGCTTTCACGCATGTTCAACGGCGGCGAAGATCCGCGCTATATCGCCCGGCGCGTGACGCGCATGGCGGTGGAAGATATCGGCATGGCCGACCCGCAGGCGCTCACCATGGCGATCAACGCGTGGGAGACGTATGAGCGGCTCGGCTCGCCGGAGGGGGAGCTGGCGATCGCGCAGGCCGTGATCTACATGGCGACGGCGCCGAAATCGAACGCGGCGTATAAGGCGATCGGCGCGGCGCGGCGGACGGCGGCGGCCACGGGATCGCTGATGCCGCCAAAGCATATTCTCAACGCGCCGACGAAGCTGATGAAAAATCTTGGCTACAGCGACGGGTATGAATACGACCACGATGCCGAAGGCGCGTTCTCGGGGCAGGATTATTTCCCGGACGAGATGGAGCGCGAGGTTTTCTACAACCCGCCCGAGCGGGGGTTCGAGCGCGAAATCAGGAAGCGCCTCGATTACTGGGCGAAGCGGCGCGATAACAAAAATGCTTGATATATTGC
>DASTUM010000093.1:0-2991 GCA_035759665.1 Micavibrio sp. | reverse complement strand
CTGGATTGCGCGATATGGCCTGTCCGGTGAATACAGGGCGGTCGATATCGCGCCGGAGAATTTAAAGGAAGGCGTACAAAAATTTATCGACGCGGGCTATGCTGGGTTCAACGTCACAATTCCGCACAAGCAGGAAATTTTCAAGCTCTGCGCGGATGTGGACGATACCGCAAAAATCATCGGCGCGGTCAATACGACCGTCATCAGGGACGGAAAGCTTTACGGCGCCAACACCGATGCCTTCGGCTTTATCGAGAATGTGAAACAGCAAGCCTTCGGCGTCGATTTCGCGCACAGGCCCTGCGTCGTCCTCGGCGCCGGCGGCGCGGCGCGGGCGATCGTGTATGGACTCATCGAGGCTGGCGCACAAAAAATCATCCTCGCCAACCGCACGGAAGACAAGGCGCGGGATGTTGCGGCGATGGATGCGGATATCGTTGAAGTAATTCCCTGGGAAGAACGCAGCTCGGCTTTGGACGGCGCGGGCTTTCTGGTCAACGCGACCGCGCTCGGCATGACGGGCAAAGAAGCGCTGGAGATCGATCTATCGGCCCTGCCGGCGCAGGCGGTGGTAAGCGATATCGTCTATGCCCCCCTTATGACCGATTTGCTGCGGCAGGCGCAGCATAAGGGGCATCAGGTAGTCACCGGCATCGGGATGCTGCTTCATCAGGCGCGGCCCGCCTTTGAAAAATGGTTCGGGGTGCTGCCCGACGTGGATACGGATCTCGAAGAAAAGGTGCTGGCAAGATGATCGTGTTCGGCCTGACGGGTTCCATCGGCATGGGGAAATCGACGGCGGCCAAAATGCTCAAGCTGCAAGGTTTGCCCGTGCACGATTCCGACAGGGCCGTGCATGCGGCGCTTCTGCCGGGCGGAGCGGCGTTCGAGGAAGTGGCCGTAACCTTCCCCGAAGCGTGGGACAAAAAGAACCGCATCATCAACCGCAAGACGCTCGGCGATATAGTCTTTCACGACAAGGCCGAACTTAAAAAGCTGGAGGCGATTTTGCATCCGGTCGCGGCTGCATCACAAAAGAAATTCATCCAGTCCATGCGGGCGGCGGGAAAACGCGCCGCCGTGCTGGAAATTCCGCTTCTCTTCGAAACGGAGGCGGAGCGGCGCGTCGATTATACGATTGTAGTGACGGCCCCGCCCGCCATCCAGCGCCGCCGCGTGATGGCGCGAAAAAACATGACCGAAGAAAAATTCAACCGCATTCTGGAGAGCCAGATGCCCGACCGCGAAAAACAGGCGCGGGCCGATTTCGTGGTGCAGACGGGCATGGGCCTCGCCACAACGTTTCGCGAACTCGGTAAAATATTGAAGAAAGCAGGCGTATGATGAGAGAGATCGTCCTTGATACAGAGACCACGGGCATGGATCCGGCGCAGGGTGACAGATTGGTCGAGATCGGCTGCGTCGAGCTCGAAAACCACCTTCCGACGGGCAGAACCTACCATGTTTACATCAATCCTGAGCGTGAGATTCCAGCGGAGGCGACGGCGGTGCACGGCATCACCAACGATTTCGTCAAGGACAGGCCGACCTTCGGCGAGGTCGTCGGCGATTTCCTGGATTTCATCGGCGATGCGCAGCTGGTCATCCACAACGCGGAATTCGACATGAAATTCCTGAACGCGGAACTGAAAATTTTTGGCTTTCCCTCGATCGATTCCCGCCGGGCGATCGACACGCTCAAAATCGCACGCATGAAATTCCCGGGAAGCCCCGCGAATCTCGACGCGCTGTGCCGCCGTTTTGGCATAGACAATTCCAGCCGCAACTTCCACGGCGCTCTGCTCGATTCCCAGCTTCTGGCCGAAGTCTATCTGGAACTTCTCGGCGGACGGCAGCAGGGGCTTGCGATCGTTGAGGAAACGGCGGTGCAATCCATCACCGTGCAGACCGTCACCGTCGAGCGAGTCTACCGCGAACCGCGCGCCTTTCCGCCAAGCGAAGAGGATATCGCCGCGCATGATATAATGATCGACGGCCTCAAAGATCCTCTCTGGAAAAGAAGTGCGTAACGGGGACGCGGATCAAAGCAATTCGTGAGTATGTGGCTCGAAGTTCGTCACTGCTAGCGTAGCGAAGCAATCCGGAATTTCGTGAAATCCACTGGATTGCTTCGTCGCTTGGCTCCTTGCAATGACGTTTGGGTGAGTGCGATTTGGATGCGCTTAGCGCCGGACACACCGGACTCGGTTGCTGTCAGTCTTGGAGCTAAAGCTCTGGAAGCCGTCGTCGAGAGTCTGCATGTTCCCACTCATAGCGTTCAGTTCCGTGGAAGACCAGTACCAATTGGTGGTATTAAATCCTCTGGCCGCAAGATTGATCGCCACTCTGTTTGTCCAGACAAGATTGAATTCATCCTTCGCGGGCAAATACCATGTCCCCGACGGAGCCTTGTCGTTACACGCCTTTCCGGCAGGGTGCGCTACGGCACCCGCTGTGATCATCGCGGTGGTATTCGCAAGGCCGTCGGTAGCACTTGTCGTACCGGCTGTGGACGTAACGCTTGTTTTCCAGCGAAGCGAAGCACTCTCATCTGCCGACGCCGCGTAAATGCGGTCGCTGCCGATTGTGCCGATGTAAATCGCGCTGTCCGTCTCGCAGACCGTTCCGATCGGCCCCGTTGTACAGGGGTCAACGTAAGGGTTAGGAAGAACCAGGGCCGGTTCTGTCTCGTCGGGCGTAGTAGATCCGTTTCCGAGTTGTCCGCTGCCCGCCGCTCCCCAGCACCATAGTGATCCGTCCGGCTGGACGCCGCAGGTGTGACCTTCCGCCGTAATTTGCACCCATGAACTTGTCCCTATTTTCACGGGCGCCGTCTGGTTAGGCGAGGTCGATCCGTTTCCGAGCCTTCCGTTTCCGGCCCATCCCCAGCACCACAGCGATCCGTCCGCCTGGATACCGCAGGTATGAAGAGCCCCCGCCGTAATTTGCACCCATGAACTTGTCCCTATTTTCACGGGCGCCGTCTGGTTG
>DASTUM010000092.1:0-7301 GCA_035759665.1 Micavibrio sp. | reverse complement strand
CGCCTTTCGTCGTCGTATTGATCATGAAATCGATGTCGCCGTTAATGATGGCATCGCCAATATGTGGCTGTCCTTCCATCACCTTGTTGACGCGCGTGACGTCGAGTCCGGCATTTTGCAGGAATTTTGCCGTGCCGCCCGTCGAAACGATCTTGAAGCCAAGCTCAACGAGTTCCCGGGCAATGGGAACCAGAGCTTCTTTGTCACTGTCCTTGACGGAAAGGAACACTGTGCCGGAAGTCGGAAGAAACTGTCCCGCCGCCAGCTGCGCTTTTGCGAATGCCTGCGCCACATCCTTGTCGAGCCCCATGACTTCGCCCGTCGATTTCATTTCAGGCCCCAGCAGGACGTCGGTGCCGGGGAAGCGGTTGAACGGAAAGACGGGAGCCTTCACCGCTGTATGATTCATCGGCATCCCGGTCAGTTGGCCGGAGAATTTCGACAGCGGTTCGCCGGCCATAATGCGTGCGGCGATCTTGGCGACCTGCACACCAGTGGCTTTTGCGACGAACGGCACAGTACGGGAGGCGCGCGGGTTTACCTCGAGAATGAAAATGTCGTATTCGCCCGTTTCCTTGTTGCGCTTCAGGGCGTACTGGATGTTCATCAGGCCCTTGACCTTAAGGGCCTTGGCCAGCTTGACCGTTTGCTGTTCCAACTCCTTCACGGTTTTGAAGGGCAGGGAATGGGGCGGCAGGACGCAGGCGGAATCTCCGGAATGTATGCCCGCTTCCTCGATATGCTCCATGATCCCAGCGATATAAACATCTTTGCCGTCGCACAGGGCGTCGACATCGATCTCAAGAGCGCCTTTCAGGTAGCGGTCGAGCAAAACGGGGTTTTTGCCCGACACTTCAATCGCGCGCGCCATATAGGATTTCATCTCGTCGATTGTCTGGACGATTTCCATACCCTGGCCGCCGAGCACGTAAGACGGGCGTATGACGAGCGGGAAGCCGAGTTCTTCCGCTTTTTCGATCGCTTCCTTTTCAGAACGGCAGAGCGCGTTATCCGGCTGGCGCAGTTTCAGCTTATGAAGAAGCTGCTGGAAACGCTCGCGGTCTTCCGCAAGGTCAATGGAATCCGTATCCGTCCCCAAAACCTTAATGCCCGTGGCTTCGAGATTGTGTGAGAGTTTCAGCGGCGTCTGACCGCCGAGCTGGACAATTACGCCATGGACCTTGCCGTTCGTTTCTTCCTTGCGAATAATTTCTATGACGTCTTCTGAGGTCAGAGGTTCGAAATACAGGCGGTCGGACGTGTCGTAATCCGTCGATACGGTTTCGGGATTGCAGTTGATCATGATCGTCTCATAACCCGCTTCTTTCAACGCGTAGCAGGCATGGACGCAGCAGTAATCGAATTCGATACCCTGGCCTATGCGGTTCGGGCCGCCGCCGAGGATGACGACCTTGTTCGCTTTCGTCGGCTCGGATTCGCATTCCGGCGTTGAAAGCCCGTTACCTTCATAGGTGGAGTACATGTAAGGCGTTTCCGATGGAATCTCCGCCGCGCACGTATCGATGCGTTTGAAAACCGGATGGATATTGTGCTTGTGACGGGCCTTCGTCACGGATTTTTCCTCGACCCCGACGATCCCCGCAAGGCGGCTGTCGGAGAAGCCCATTTTCTTCAGGCTCATCCAGCCTTCGGCATCGACGGGCAGGCCTTTTTCCTCGATAACCTTTTCCTTGTCGACGATGTTTTTGATGCGTTTCAGGAACCATTGGTCGATCTTGCAGGCTTCGTGAATTTCTTCGAGACTGAAACCATGACGCATGGCCTGCGCGACATAGAGGATGCGGCGCGGCGTAGGGTTCGACAAGGCCGCGCGGATTTCGTCGTGGTGCGGGTCGTCCGTTTCGCCGATCTTGATATCGTTGAAACCGTTCAGCCCGTCTTCGAGCGAACGCAGGGCTTTTTGCATCGCTTCTTCGAAAGAGCGGCCCATCGCCATCGCTTCGCCGACGGATTTCATGGAGGTCGTCAGCGATTTCTTCGTGCCTTTGAACTTGTCGAAATTGAAGCGCGGGATTTTGACGACGACATAATCGATGGTCGGTTCGAATGACGCCGGCGTCTTGCCGCCTGTGATGTCGTTTCCGAGCTCGTCCAGCGTATAGCCGACCGCCAGTTTCGCGGCGACCTTGGCGATCGGGAATCCCGTAGCTTTTGAGGCGAGGGCGGAAGACCGCGATACGCGCGGGTTCATTTCGATGACAATCATGCGGCCCGTTTGGGGATGGACGGCGAACTGCACGTTCGATCCGCCGGTTTCAACGCCGATGCCACGCAACACCTTGATCGAGGCGTTGCGCATGATTTGGTATTCCTTGTCCGTAAGCGTAAGGGCAGGCGCCACCGTAATGGAATCGCCCGTATGCACGCCCATCGGGTCGATGTTTTCGATGGAACAGATTATGATGGCGTTGTCGTTTTTATCGCGCACGACCTCCATCTCAAATTCCTTCCAGCCGAGAAGCGATTCTTCGACGAGGATTTGCGAAATAGGCGACGCATCGAGTCCTTCGCGCGTGATCTGTTCATATTGTTCTTTGTTGTAGGCAATGCCGCCGCCCGTACCTCCGAGCGTAAAGGCGGGACGTATAATCGCGGGCAGGCCGATCTTGGCCAGCGCGGCGCGGGCTTCATCCATATTATGAGCGAGTTCGGAGCGCGCGGATTCAAGGCCGAGCTCGTCCATGCAGCGTTTGAAGAGATCGCGGTCTTCCGCCTTGGCTATGGCCTCGCGGTTCGCGCCTATCAATTCGATGCCTAGACGATCCAGCGTACCGTCTTCGGCTAGCGTCAGCGCCGTATTGAGTGCCGTCTGCCCGCCCATCGTGGGGAGCAACGCGTCAGGTCTTTCTTTTTCAAGGATTTTGGTAACGACTTTCGGCGTGATCGGTTCGATATAAGTTGCATCCGCCATCGAGGGATCTGTCATGATCGTGGCGGGGTTGGAGTTCACCAGAACGACGCGGTATCCCTCCTCTTTGAGCGCTTTACAGGCCTGTGTCCCAGAATAATCGAATTCGCATGCCTGGCCGATAACGATCGGCCCGGCGCCGATGATGCAGATGGATTTAAGGTCTGTGCGCCTAGGCATTTTTGCTCTCTTTATGAGATGTGAGAGGGGTAAATTTTTTGAGTCCGGCGTCATAATGGAACAGCTCGCCGAGTTCCATGTTGAAAATCCACGGACGGATGGTAACGCGGCCTTCGGCGAGAGCGGTTACGACGCTGGGATAAGATTTCAGATTTTCGACGGACAAAAGGACTATTTCCTCTTCGGCGACATGGAGCAATTCGCCGTGCGTGCAGTTACTTCCGCAACGGGATCTGGCTTTTTCAAGCCCTTTCCTTGCGACGTTGATGCAGGAGGAAATTTCGTCGTCGTCTATTTCATTGATCAGCGCCTTGATCGCGCCGCAGTCCGTATGGCCGAGAACGATAATTTCCTTCACTTTGTTGTGTATCAATGCGAATTGCAGGGCTGCAGCGAGGGCGGAGCCCTTTTCATAGGGACGGACGATGGTGCCCATGGACTTGTGTGCGAAAAATGTTCCGGGTTCGGGGCGGAAGATTGCACCGGGGTTCGCCCTGGAATCAATGCAGGAAATGATGAAGTAATTGGGCGACTGCCCGTTCTTTACCAAATGTTTCATAAGGGTATTCCCCTCGTAATTCTCTTTGCGGAACAGCTCGAAGCCTTTGAGCAAACATTGTACCATTTAACGGCCTTCTACTTTCAGACTACTAGTGTACTTTTTCAGATAACGGCATGTCAGGCCCGCAACCAGGAAAACGGCGAACATGACGGGCCATGCCCAGTCATCGATCAGCCATTCGCCCAGATTTTCGCCTTCAAAATAAAGGTCGGTCACGAGTTCGGTTATAAAGAAAACGGAGCCGATGGCGATAAGCGCCGGATATTCCCGTTTCATCACAGTCTTCCATGAGAAGGGAAGCTCGGATTTTTGCCAGAGTTTAAAGCTGGGCAGGATAACCGGCGTTTTTTCGCGCCAGTCTGTATATTGCCGACCAGATGTTTCCGCAAGGAATGTTTCTTCGGCGAGGATGATACGTTCCATATAAATGAAGAAGGCAAGGCAGCCGAGCGCGATCAGCCACCAGACCTTGATGGACAAAAGCACGCCCAGGATGATGATGAAGTTCCCCAAATACAAAGGGTTGCGGACAATGGAATAAGCGCCGGTCGTATTCAGGCCGTGTGCGCGCTGCGACTGGGTATTTCGCCCCGACGTGCCGGCGGGAACATGGCCCACTGTATAGCAGCGTATGGCGAAACCGGTCAGGGAGATGATGAAGCTGAGCAGAACCCAGAGATCTTCTACCCGGTCGCCGACGAGGTTTTCGACATAAACGCTTTCTTTCATCGCGATCAACAAGGGCCCAATGATTAAAAGCGGAAGGTAGCTCCGGTAGCGGAACATCGTATGGCCGTGTTTGACCATATCTTCATGAAGGCTCATGCCGCTTTACTTTCTCTGATCATGTCGAAGAAACGCCCGAAGAGGTAATGGCTGTCCTGCGGGCCGGGCGAGGCTTCGGGGTGGTATTGCACGGAAAAGACCGGCTTGTCTTTAAGGCGCAATCCTTCGTTCGACCCGTCGAACAAAGAAACGTGCGTGACCTCGACATTGGCGGGAAGGGTTTCCGGCATGACGCAGAATCCATGATTTTGCGAAGTGATTTCGACTTTTCCTGTGGTCAGGTCTTTCACCGGCTGGTTCGCGCCGCGGTGGCCCTGATGCATCTTCATCGTCTTTCCGCCGAGGGCAAGCGCTAGCATCTGGTGGCCGAGGCAGATGCCGAAAATCGGCATGTTTTTATCGAGCAGCGTCTTGATCACGGGAACTGCATATTGTCCTGTCGCAGCGGGATCTCCGGGACCGTTGGAAAGAAACACGCCATCGGGTTTGTGGGTGAGGATATCTTCGGCGGTGGAGTTTCCCGGAACAACCGTCACTTTACAGCCCGAATTGGCAAGGCAGCGCAGAATATTGCGTTTCGCGCCGTAATCGACGGCGACGATATGGTATTGCGGGTCGGTTTGCCTGCCGTAGCCGTCTTTGAGGGTCCAGGTTGTTTCATCCCACTTATAAGTCTGGGTGCAGGAAACCTCCTTCGCAAGGTCCATGCCTTCGAGGCCCGGCCATGCGGCGGCTTCTTTCTTTAAAGTGTCTAGGTCGAACTTACCGTCCGCCTGATGGCACAGGACGCCGTTGGGCGCACCGATATCGCGGATGCGGCGCGTGAGCGCACGGGTATCTATGCCGCAAATGCCGGGAAGATTGTAGGTTTTTAGCCAAGCATCGAAATTCTTTCCGGCGCGCCAGCTCTCTTCATCAGTGATAGGTTCACGAAGGATTGCGCCGCGGGCAGCTGGAGTGGTCGTCTCTGTATCTTCGTCGTTGGTGCCGACATTGCCGATATGGGGGAAGGTGAAATTGATGATCTGGCCGGCATAGGACGGGTCGGTCAGGATTTCCTGATACCCGGTCATCGAAGTGTTAAAGCAGATTTCGCCAACCGTGCGGGTTTGTGCCCCGACGCCCTGCCCATAGAACACGCTTCCATCGGCTAAAACTATGACGGCGCTTGCGTTTTTGGGGGGCTTGGGGGTAGATATATCTGTCATTCCAACAGCTCCGGTTTTCACCTTGTTTTGGCAGGGGCCACTGGAAGACGATTTAGTAAAGAATTTGATCCCTTAATGGAAGGAAAAACATGAGCACCCGCGAAAAAATTAATGCAGCCATGAAGGACGCCTTAAAAAACAAGGAGATGGAGCGTGTGGCTGCTATAAGACTTATAACTGCGGCTATGAAAGACAAAGACATCGCCTCGCGCACCGAAGGACGCAATGACGGTATCGACGAATCGGGCATTCTCTCGCTTCTCCAGAGCATGGTAAAACAGCGCAACGAATCCGCGAAAATCTTCCGGGAGAACAATCGCCCCGAACTGGCCGCCAAGGAAGAGGCCGAAATTGCCGTGATCGAGGGGTTCCTGCCCAAGCAATTGTCTGACGCCGAAATGGCCAAGGCAATCGAGGGCATCATCTCCTCGACCGGCGCATCGTCTATCAAGGATATGGGCAAGGTCATGGCCGAATTGAAGGCCAACTATGCCGGGCAGCTCGACATGGGCAAGGCGGGTGGCGTCATCAAGCAGAAATTGTCGGCGTAATCTCAGGCCGCTACAAGGTTCTTCGCCATTTTCTAAACGTCTTTGGCCTGACGGCCTGGAAAGCAAGGAACATTGTATGGCTGTATGCAATCAGTAATTTCCATATAGTTGATCCGGGCCGAGATTTTTTCTATTCCGGTGACTTTTTCAATATCGCCTGTTATGCATAAGGCGATGACCATTCCCCCACGATTCCTTGATGAGTTACGCTCGCGGATCAATGTTTCTGACATTGTCGGAAAGCGTGTGCGCCTGACGCGAGCGGGGCGGGAATTCAAGGCGTGCTGCCCGTTCCACAACGAAAAATCGCCGTCCTTCTATGTGAATGATGACAAGCAGTTCTATCACTGTTTTGGTTGTGGCGCGCACGGGTCGATCATCGATTTCGTCATGCGCCACGACAATCTTTCTTTTCCCGAAGCGGTGGAATCGCTGGCGTCGCAAGTCGGGATGCAGGTTCCCAAAAGCGCCCCCGAAGATATCGAAAAAGCGGAGAGGCAGAAGAATCTCTACACCCTGATGGATGCGGCGGCGAAATGGATGGAAGAACAATTCCGCGCGCCCGCCAACAAGACCGCCTTTGATTATATGAAAGAGCGCGGCGTGCCCGATGAAGTGATGCGCTCCTTCCGCGTGGGCTATGCGCCGTCCGATATGCAGGCATTGCGCAAGCATCTCGCAGGGCTCGGCTACAGCGATGCGCAAATGATCGAAGGGGGGCTTTTAAAGGCTTCCGACAAAGGGAAAGAGCCTTATGCGTTCTTCCGCGAACGCGTGATGTTCCCCGTGCCGGACAGGAGGGGGCGCATCGTTGCGTTCGGGGGGCGCGTACTTCCCGAACACTTGCGGGCGCCCGAGCGCGGTGATTTCAAGCCGCCGAAATATATCAACTCCACTGACACGCCGCTCTTTCACAAGGGCAAGATGCTTTACGGCGAACCGCATGCGCGCCAGGCGGCGAATGACGGCCAGTCCGTTATCGTCGTGGAAGGTTATCTTGATGTGATCGCTTGTTTCCGAGCGGGATTCAAAGGCGCGGTTGCACCGCTTGGCACGGCGCTGACCGAGGACCAGATTCTCGTCCT
>DASTUM010000091.1:0-4536 GCA_035759665.1 Micavibrio sp. | reverse complement strand
GGAACTGTAAGAAGAGCGTCATGGCCAAAAAGACGACCACCGAGAAGAAGAATATAGAGCCCAAAATTGTGGACGAGGGGATCGGCAAGATCCTGTCCGAACGCTACCTTTCCTATGCGCTCTCCACCATCATGTCCCGCTCGCTGCCCGATGTGCGCGACGGGCTGAAGCCCGTTCACCGCCGCGTTCTCTACGCGATGTACCAGTTACAGCTCAACCCGACGACCATGCCGAAAAAATCGGCGCGGGTGGTCGGCGACGTCATCGGTAAATACCACCCGCACGGCGATTCCTCGGTTTACGACGCGATGGTGCGACTCGCGCAGGATTTCTCCGTGCGCTATCCGCTGGTCGACGGCCACGGCAACTTCGGCAATATCGACGGCGACAACGCCGCGGCCATGCGATACACCGAAGCGCGCATGACGCAGGTTGCGCTGCTGCTCCTCGACGGCATCAACGAAAACGCGGTCGATTTCCGCCCCACTTATGATGGATCGGAAAACGAGCCGATCGTCCTTCCCGGCGCGTTCCCGAATTTGCTGGCGAACGGATCGTCGGGCATCGCCGTCGGCATGGCGACAAACATCCCGCCTTTCAACGTGGCCGAGCTCTGCGAAGCGATGCTGGCGATGCTGGAAGGCGACGTCGATGAAAAGGCGCTCGCGAAAATGATTCCGGGGCCGGATTTTCCGACGGGCGGCGTTCTTGTCGAGTCGAAGGAAAGCATTATCCAGTCATATAAGACGGGCAGGGGATCTTTCCGCCTGCGCGCGCGCTGGGAAAAGGAAGAACTCAAGGGCGGCAGTTATCAGATCATCGTCACTGAAATTCCCTATCAGGTTCAAAAATCCAAACTGATCGAGCGCATCGCCGAACTTATCACGTCGAAGAAGATCGCGCTGATCGACGATGTGCGCGATGAGTCGGCGGAAGATATCCGCCTCGTGATCGTGCCGAAATCGCGGAACGTCGAACCGGAACTGCTCATGGAAGCTTTGTTCCGCAATTGTGACCTTGAAATCAAATTCGCGCTGAACATGAACGTTCTGGACGGCGGCCTTGTGCCGAAAGTCATGCCGCTCAAGGATGTTTTGCGGGCGTGGCTGAACCACCAGCAGGAGGTGCTCGTCCGCCGCTCGACGCACCGCCTCGAAAAAGTCATCCACCGGCTGGAAGTGCTCGCCGGCTACCTGATCGTCTATCTGAATATCGACGAAGTCATCCGTATCATCCGCAAGTCGGACGAGCCGAAGCCCGCGCTGATGAAAAAATTCGGCCTGACGGAAATTCAGGCGGAAGCCGTCCTGAACATCCGCCTGCGTTCCTTGGCAAAGCTCGAAGAGATCGAAATCCGCAAGGAGCACGACGCGCTCACCAAGGAAAAGGACGATCTCGAAAAGCTGATAAAATCCGAAGCGCGCCAGTGGACGGCGATCAAGAAACAGGTCACGGGATTGCGGGATATGTTCGGCAAGACCACGCCGCTGGGCAAACGCCGCACGATGGCGGGCAAGGTACCGGCGCCGATAGCGATCGAGAACATAGAAGAAGCGTTGATGGAAAAAGAGCCGATCACGGTCATCTGTTCCGCCAAAGGCTGGATCCGCGCAATGAAGGGTCACGAGGTCGAACGCAAGGATCTGAAATACAAAGACGGCGATCGCGAAGGCTTCGTCTTCCCCGCGATGACGAACGACAAGATAGTCCTGTTCGGCAGCAACGGCGTATTCTACACGCTGGGCGGTGATAAATTGCCGTCGGGCCGGGGTTTCGGCGAACCCGTGCGCCTGATGGTTGATCTGCCGAACGACGCCGATATCGTTCAGATGGAAATCTACAATCCGGACGTCAAGATGATCGTGGCGTCGGACGCCGGACGCGGTTTCGTCGTCAAGATGGCCGACGTTCTGGCCCAGACGAAAAAGGGCAAGCAGGTTCTCAATGTCGACGGCAAGGACGAGGCGAAGCTCTGCCGCATCATCCATGAGGGCGACGACCATATCGCCATTGTGGGCCGCAACCGCAAGTTCCTCGTATTCAAGCTGGACGCCATTCCCGAAATGGCGCGCGGCAAAGGCGTGGCGCTGCAAAAATATAAGGATGGCGGCTTGTCCGACATAAAGACCTTCAACTGGAAGAAGGGCCTGGTCTTCAAGTACGGCACCGGTGAAACCACCGTCGGCAACATCAAGGAATGGGTGGGTAATCGCGCCGACGCCGGCAAGCTGCCGCCGAACGGATTCCCCAAGAGCAACAAGTTCTGCTGATCTTGACGGTTTCTTTACGAAACCGTTCCTAGAATGGCGTATGGCCACCGAATGGTTCAATGGCTCCGTTTCAGGAAAACCCCAGACGCCGGAATATCTTTTGCCGCGCATGGCGCTGACCATGTGCCAGCCGGGCCATGAATATTCCCTCAAACGCAGTTGCCATCAGCTTGCCGCGCGCGAGATCGGCAGATTGCACGACGAGGACAGGCTGACCTCCGATCATAAAATCGTGATGCTGGGATTCGGGCCGACGATCGCGCATACGATTCTGACGAAGGGCGACGAGGTCGTTTTCGATTCGCTTGCGCCCGAAGGACACGGCTACGACCCGAAGAGCGAACGCTATTTCTCTGCGACCATCTCCGGACATCTTGCAGTGAAACACGTCATCGGCGTCGATGATTTTTTCGAACGGTATGTCGGGAAGCTGACCGCCAGGCTGAATTCGGGCGGCCCGGAGCTTGTGCCTAGATAATAAAGCTTGTGAGGGGCGGCGGGAGGGGCGCGTCCTGCGGCCCTGCGTTTCTTGGCAGGGGATGCCATCCCCTGGACGTGCGGGTTTCCAGGCCTATGAGCTGGTTTTTGTAACCAAGCTTCGGGCTGCCCGGCGACCATGATCCCAGATACAGATACCCGTCAGGATAGGCGAATTTGAGGGAATAGGCCGCAGCGATGATCGTGGACAGGCCGGGGCTTAATTTCATTTGCCGCATGTCGTAGGCGAGATATTCCAGAGAGAAAAAGTTATCGTGCTGGTCGAGCAACGCAAAGGAAACAGGCTCTTGGTTTTTTGTGTCTCGCGCGACGATCATCCATTTCGCTTTTTCCATGTTTCTTTTCAGATCATCGGGCGTATGGTTGACCATGCCTGTGCCGCTGCTGCCGTGCCGTGCGATGATGTAATTTTTGTAAAGGCGGAAAAGCGACGGATCGTAGACGGGGCCGGCGATCGACATCGCGCAGTTTTTGTAGAAAATCTCCATCTTCTTTTTCTGCGACACCGACATTTCGAACGTCTGGTGGTTGAGGCGCACAGCGCGGCAGAGCTGATCGGCGGGACAATCGGTGCAGACTGGCAGAACGACTCGTCCATCCGTGTTCCCGACAGCGCCCTTTTCGAGCATGCTGAATTTAAAAGCGCGCTTTTGTTCGTCCGACATCCGTTCGCTCTGATCGCAGCCTATGAATTGGAAGGAGCCTTCTTTCATGCTCCGCTCCCAATAGTTGCACAGATGTGGTATCGAACTGGTAAAATAAGTATGGGTCATAACGGCCTATATAAGCCGTTTTTTATAAAATTGCAACGTTTACGGAAAATCTACAGAGCCAGAGCTGCGGCGGTAGAGCGGGTCTTTGTAGGCCCGTTGCTGTTCCTGCACGGCCTTGGTACTGCGGTTCGCGCCGACCTGGGTGACAAGTTCCTGACGCAGAAGAATGATGCTGATCCGGCGGTTCTGGGCGTCGTTGGGCTTGTTGGCGACCAGATGGTCCTTGTCCGCCTTGCCGAGGACGTTGTTGATCTTGGCGTCCGGTACGCCGGCGGTGACGAGCACGCGGCGCGAGGCGTTAGCGCGGTCGGCGGAAAGCTCCCAGTTGGTATAGGCGTTGCCCTTGGAATAGGGGACTGAATCGGTGTGGCCGCGCACGGAGATTTCGTTGGGCATCTTGCGGATCACCTCGGCGACCTTTTCAATCAGCTTTTCCGTGCGCTCATACATCTGCGCGCTGCCCGACGGGAACATCGGCTTGCCTTCGGAATCGACGATCTGGATGCGCAATCCTTCGGGCGTCATATCCATCCTCAGGTTTTTCTCGAGTTGTTGGAGCTCGGGATTTTCCTTCATGGCGTCCTGGATGGCTTTTTCAGCCTTCTTGAAATTCTCTTCCTCGCGCTTCTTTGTTTCCTCTTCGAACTGCTCGTCGGTGATGTCTTGGTTCTGCATCGACGGCGATTCTTCCTGGCGCGGGGCGAGCTGCTGGAGGTCGGTCGCCATAGCGCCGTCCTTAGACACTGTGAGGCCGCCGAGCATTCCGTTCGCGCCGGAAACGGTCGTCGCGATTTTCGGAGTGGGGTCGAAGAAGTTGGCGATGCCCGCCTTTTGCTCCTTGGTAGTGACGTTGAGCAGCCACAGCAAAAGAAAGAACGCCATCATCGCGGTCACGAAGTCGGCATAGGCGACTTTCCACGCGCCGCCGTGATGCCCGCCGCCGCCCTTCTTGATCTTCTTGACGATGATCGGTCTGAGTTCGTCCTGCTTGTCTG
>DASTUM010000090.1:0-13382 GCA_035759665.1 Micavibrio sp. | reverse complement strand
ATTTCCACCGAACCTGAGTTCTTTCTGGAGGCGAACGATTCCAAGCGGGGGTGGAAATCGCCTCATAATGTCATTCTGGGGCATTTGTATACGGGCGGGGTTTTGGGGCTTTTGGTGTTTGCCGGTCTGGTCGTCGTTATGTGCAGGGTTTCCATTTCGCAGTATCTTAGGGAGATGCGGGAAAAGAAACGCGCCAGCTTCATCACGTTGTTTACAGGGTTGGTCATCTGCTTTGGCCTGACCGCGAGCCTGATTAATTTTTCGCATTATCTTATCGGCGTCTATATTCACTGGCTTGTTTTCTGGCTGCCTTTTACGCTTGTCTGGTTTCTGGAAGTTCAGCAGAGAAAAGAGTGCGCGTGAATGCTCAAGCATATCGAGCAAAGGCAGCTTTCCTATACGCCGGAGCAGATGTTCGATCTTGTGGCCGATGTGGGCAGATATCAGGAATTTTTGCCGTGGTGTATCGCCAGCCGTGTTAATAAACGCGAGGGCGCGGGTGTTTTTTACGCCGATCTCATCGTGGGATATAGAATGTTCCGCGAGCGGTTTTCATCGAGGGTGGTGACGGAACGTCCGCATGTCATCCAGATAGAATATCTCAAGGGGCCGCTTAAAAATCTTAGGAATCGGTGGCAGTTTATCAGGCAGCCGGACAATTCCTGTCTGATCGACTTTACGGTGGAGTTTGAATTTTCCAATGTTGCGTTGCAGACGCTTGCCAATATGTTTTTCAATGAGGTGGTGAAGCGCATGGTGTCGGCGTTCGAGGCGCGGGCTGAGGCGCTTTATGGGACGGGGGATACGAATTCCGTTCCGGGCTGAGCTCTTTCTGGATTGCCGCGTCCCTCGGATCAAGTCCGGGGTCCTCGCAATGACAGCCTGGAGTGTCAGGCGGGTTTGGTGCTTAAGATGTCTATCAGCAATTCCAACGCTTTTTCGACCGTGGCCTGGCGGATGGTTGTGCGGTCGCCGTCGAAATTGTTTTTGACGATGTGCGGTTCTTTGTTCTGGAGCGCGAGGCCGATATAGACGAGGCCGACGGGTTTTTCTTCCGTGCCGCCGTTGGGGCCGGCGATTCCAGTGACTGAGAGGGCGATGTCGGCGTGGCTGTGTTTGAGCGCGCCCTTGGCCATCTCGGCGGCGGTTTGTTCGGAAACGGCGCCGTGTGTTTCAATGGTTTCGGATTTAACGCCGAGTTCCTCGATTTTCGCTTCGTTCGAGTAAGTGACGTAACCGCGCTCGAAGACGGCGGATGAGCCGGAGCGGTCCGTCATCGCCGCCGCGATCATCCCGCCCGTGCAGGATTCGGCAGTGGCGAGGCGCATGTTCTTTTGCGTGAGCAGGAGCGATAATTCTTCAACCAATGAGTGCATAATGATTTATCCAGTATAAACAGGCCGCTGCGGCGAAACCCGCTGCGACGTCATCGATCATAACGCCCAGAGGGCCGTTTACGTTCCGGTCGAGCGCGCGGATGGGCCACGGTTTCAAAATGTCGAAGAAGCGGAACAGGGCGAAGGCGAGAAGAATGGACACTGGCGAGAGCGTGCTTCCCAAGAGCGCGATCATGATCCCGGCGACTTCGTCGATGACGATCATGGAATTGTCGTGGGTTTCGGTCATAGCTTCGAATTTGCGCGTGGCCCAGAGGCCGAGGGTGAAGATCAGCATGATGCCGGCGATCAGGTACAATTCACCGCCGACGAGCAGGATAAGGCCGAGTGGCAGGCCGCCGATAGTTCCCCATGTGCCGGGGCCGGGGCGCATCAGGCCGCAGCCGAACCATGTGGCGAGCCAGATCGCGGGATTTTTGAAATCCAGTTTTTTGATGAGTTCGGGGTCGGGTAGGGTGAGTTTCATGGGGCAATTGTAGCGTGTTTTAAGGGGTTAAACCACAGGGACGCGGAGTATGTAGAGTTTTTAGTTTCTCAGTGGGGATTCTGGATTGCCGCGGCGCCCTGCTTCGCCAAGGCTACGCAGAGCTCCTCGCAATGACGGGGTAGGTGGGGGTTAGACAGGGAGGGTGATGCTGGCGACGGCTTGTGCTACGAGGCCTTCGCTGCGGCCTGTGAAGCCTAGGCCTTCGGAGGTGGTGGCTTTGAGGCCGATGCGGTCAGGGGTGAGGCTGAGCATGGAAGCGATGCGTACGATCATTTTTTCACGGTGCGGGCCGATCTTTGGCGCTTCGGCGATCAGGGTGAGATCGGCGTGGATGATTTTTCCCCCGCGCGCATGGACGCGGCGAACGGCTTCCGCGACGAAGATTTCGCTGTCGGCGTTTTTCCAGCGCATGTCCGAGGGCGGAAAAAGCTGGCCGATATCGCCTTCGCCGATGGTGCCGAGCAGCGCGTCGGTGAGAGCGTGGAGGAGGACGTCGGCGTCGGAATGGCCGAGGAGTTTGCGGTCATGCGGGATGTCGATGCCGCCGAGGCGGATGAAGCTTGCCGGCGCGGGGTCGAAGGCGTGGACGTCGTAGCCGAAGCCGGTGCGGGTTTCGGTGGCGCCCGCCAGAAGTTTTTCGGCCATGGCCATGTCGCCCGCGCTCGTGATCTTGAAGTTTTCGTGGCTGCCGGGGACGAGGGTGATTTTGCCGCCCATGGCCGCGATGAGTCCGGCGTCGTCGGTGAAGGAATTGTCGTATTCGAATTTTTCGTGCGCGGTTTTCAACGCGCCGATGCGGAAGGCCTGGGGAGTTTGTACGGAGCTGATGCGGTCGCGGTCGAGGCGGTTATAGTCGGGATCGACCAAAGTGTCGGCGACGGGGGAAACGAGGGTTGCGGCCTGGGCGGTTTCCATGGCGGCGACCACGGTGCACACGGAGTCGGCGGAGACGAACGGGCGGGCCGCGTCATGGATCAGGATAATGTCTTCATCTTCTTTCTTAGAGAAGGCAGACAGGCCGTTATAAACGCTGCGTTTGCGCGTGTCGGCACCGTGGACAGGCGGGGGGAGATCGAGGCCTTGAACCGCCTCATGATACAAATCGGCGTGTCGTGGATCGATAATGACGCGCAGGGATTTAAGGCCCTGAATTCCCAAGAATTTTTCTATCGTGTGACGCAGGATCATTTTTCCGCCGATCACGCGGTATTGTTTGGGAACGGCGAGGCCCGTCCGCGCGCCGGTTCCGGCGGCGGGAATGAGGACGTGGAAGCCTGCCCGGCTATCTTTTGACATATTCTAATCCCCTTGCGTTTTCGGGCCAGACATTGGATAGTCTTTAAAACTGAAAAGGTCAATTCCGGCTTATGTCATTGACGCCGCAAAGCCAGCAGGAAACCGAGATTTTACGCCCCTCCCGCAGGGGCGGAACGGCTTTTTGGCGTACGCTTGAAACGGCCACCGTCGGGGCCGATAGCGGGATCGGCAAAATCAGCAAGTTTTTGTTCCGCAAAGGGTGGAGCGGGCGGCTCGCCCTGATCCTGCTCCTGGCCATCACGGCAAGCGGGTTTGCGACCTATGCGGCGCTCTCGGAGACGCCGCCGTTCGGGAACGACCCGAACACGGTGATCTGGCTGCTCAACCTCGATCTCGTATTTATGATTTTGCTGGCAGGGCTGATTGCGCGGCGGTTTGCGAAGCTGCTCAGCGGGCGGCGGAGAGGGCTTGCCGGATCGAAGCTGCATATCCGGCTTGTCGTGATCTTCTCGATCATGGCGGCGGCGCCCGCCGTCATCATGGCGATTTTTTCGACGTTCTTCTTCCATTTCGGCGTGCAGGCGTGGTTTTCGGATCGGGTGCGGACGGCGGTGGATTCGGCGCAACTTGTGGCGCAATCCTATCTGGAGGAACACCAGCAGGTCATCAAGGCCGACATTCTCGCCATGGCGAACGACCTCGATCGCCAGTCGGCGCTGTTTTATGAGGACAAGGAAAAGTTCGACGGGTTTCTCGAAACGCAGGCTTTCATGCGCAACCTCTCCGAGGCGATGATGTTCGAAAGCAACGGGCGCGTCGTGGCGCGCACGGGGCTGACATTCACGCTGACCTTCGAAGATTTGCCGAACTTCATGCTCGATCAGGCGAAGGACGGCGAAGTCGTTTTGATGACGGGCAAGTATGAAGACCGGGTGCGGGCGCTCGTCAAGCTCAACAATTTCGCGGATACGTATCTATTCGTGGGGCGGATGGTCGATCCGAACGTGCTTTCGCAGATCGACAAAACGCGGGACGCGGCGTCGGCCTATACGATGCTGGCGCAGAAAAATTCCGGGCTGATGGTCACGATCACGCTGATCTTTATCGTGGTGGCGTTTATGTTCCTGCTGGCGGCGACGTGGTTCGGAATTATCCTTGCACGGCAGCTAGTCAGCCCGATCGGGGCGCTGATTACGGTGTCGGACCGGGTGCGCGGGGGTGATTTGACAGCGCGGGTCGAAGAAGGCGGGCAGATCGACGAGTTCGATTATTTGGCCACGTCGTTCAACCGCATGACGATGCAGATCCAGGAGCAGCGCGACGAGGTTATGAGCGCGAACCGCCAGCTCGACCAGCGCCGCCGGTTTACCGAGGCTGTGCTCGCGGGGGTTACGGCGGGGATCGTCGGGATCGACGAGAAGGGGACGATTTCGCTCGTCAATACGTCGGCCGCCGATATGTTCGGCTTGCCGCAGGATAAGGTGACGGGGCGGAATATCGTCGATGTGCTTCCGGAAATTTCGTCCGCGCTCGACCAGGCTCTGGCGAAGCCGGGAAAGATTACGCAATCGGAGATACCGCATCTGGCGCGGGACATGTCGCGCCGGACTCTGCTTGTGCGGATTTCGGTCGACAAGATGGGCGAGGGCGCGGTTCTGACGTTCGACGACATCACGGAACTGCAATCGGCGCAGAGGGTTTCGGCGTGGGCCGACGTGGCCCGCCGGATCGCGCACGAGATCAAGAACCCGCTGACGCCGATTCAGCTTTCGGCGGAGCGGCTCAAGCGCAAATACCTGAAAGAGATTACGAGCGACAAGGAAACTTTTGCCGAGATGACCGACACGATCATAAACCATGTCGGCGATATCGGCAGGATGGTCAGCGAGTTTTCAAATTTTGCGCGGATGCCGGAGCCCGTCCTCAAGGAAGAGAACCTTCCCATGCATATCCGCCAGACGATGGTTTTGGAAAAAGAAGCGCATGCGGATATCGAGTTCCGCATGATCGACAAGGCCGGCGATTTGCAGATTTTGTGCGATGAACAGCAAATCCGGCAGGCTTTTACCAACATCATCCAGAACGCGATCGATTCCATTCATGAAAAAGCGGGAACTTCGCGCCTGAATGTATTGTTGACCACAGACGCGGCGCGTGAAAACTGCGTGATCTGCATTTCTGACAGCGGCCTGGGCCTGCCCAAGGGCGAAGATCCGTTACGATTAGCGGAACCTTATATAACTCATAAAGCGCGCGGCACGGGTTTGGGGCTTGCCATCGTGAAGAAAATTATGGAAGACCATGGCGGGCGTCTGGTCATCGGCGCCAATGAGTGGATAAAATCACTGGATGGATGGGAAGACCTCGGCGGGGCGACCGTCACGCTGGTTCTCCCGATCCCGGACAAAACGACGCAAAAGAACAGTAAGGCCGCATGAGTATAGATATTCTCATCGTCGACGACGAAAACGATATCCGGAAGCTGATTAAAGGCATTCTGGAGGACGAAGGCTATACGACGCGTCAGGCGAACGGGTCGGGCAAAGCGTACGCGGAAATCGACGCGAAGGCGCCCGATCTGATGATCCTCGATATCTGGCTTCAGGGCAGCGATCATGACGGGCTGGAAATCCTCAAGAACGTCAAAAAGAAATATCCGCATTTGCCCGTCATTATGATTTCGGGACACGGCACAATTGAAACCGCCGTGTCGGCGATCAAGATCGGCGCGTATGATTTCATCGAAAAGCCGTTCAAGTCAGACCGCCTGCTTTTGATGATCGAGCGGGCGATGGAGATTTCGCGCCTGCGCCGCGAGAACGAAGCCCTGAAGGAAAAGCGCGATGCGCCGGTGGAGATGATCGGCGGGTCGAACGGAATGAATGCCGTCATACAGGCCATCGAGAAGGTAGCGGGGGCGAACAGCCGCGTGATGTTTACGGGCGACGCCGGGGCGGGCAAGGAGATAGCGGCGCGAATGCTCCATAAATTGTCGGCGCGCAAGGATATGCCGTTCGTCACTCTGAATTGCGCGATCATGGACCCCGAGAGCCTTGAGGCGGAGTTGTTCGGCGTGGAGGACGGCGCCAACGGCGTTCAGAAAGGCGCACTGGAACAGGCGCAGGGCGGCACGCTGCTGCTCGACGAAGTGTCCGACCTTCCGCCGGAGACGCAGAGCAGGATAGTGAAGTTTTTGCAGGAGCAGAAATTTCTGCGCGTCAAGGGACGCGACCCGGTGCAGGCCGATGTGCGTGTGGTCGCCTCGACGGCGCGCAATATGGCCGAGGCTATCAGATGCGGCCATTTCAGGGAGGATTTATATTACCGGCTGAACGTAGTGCCTATCGCCATTCCGCCGCTGCGCCAGCGCCGCGACGATATCGCCGCGCTCGCCGCACATTTCGTGAAGCTGTATTCGAAGCAATCGGGGCAGCCGGCGCGGCCCGTGTCGCAAGGGGCGATCATTGCGCTACAGAATTACGACTGGCCGGGCAACGTCCGCCAGCTCCGCAACGTCATCGAATGGGTGATGATCATGGGCGCAGGCGACAAGGAGCCGATCGAAAAGAAACATCTGCCGCCGGAAATCACCGGCGAGGCGCCCGCCAGTGGCGAGGGCCGCACGGCGGCGATGAAGGATTATCTGACCTATCCGCTGCGCGAGGCGCGCGAGGCGTTCGAGCGGGATTATCTGGAGCGCCAGCTCGCCCGGTTCGGCGGGAATATTTCCAAGACGGCAGCCTATGTGGGGATGGAGCGGTCGGCGCTGCACCGCAAGCTGAAAACGCTCGACCTGTCCAACGGCGACAAGGGAGATGAAGATTCCGCTTCCGCCAATGGGTTGAAACGCGCTATCTGATTGCGGCCATTTGTCATTCTGAGCAAAGCGAAGAATCTTGTGGGTTCGCGCTGAGGTGGCGTGTGGGAGATCCTTCGCTGCGCTCAGGATGATAGTAGGGGAAAGGAAACGGGATGACGGGAAGGAAAAGGGGATTGTATGACTAAAGCGATTTTTTTCGATTGGGACGGCACGCTGGTCGATTCCCTTCCCATGCTGTTCAAGGCGCACAATCACGTACGTGGGCGTTTGGGCCATCCTCTCTGGACGCGGGACGAATACGCGCAGGCTATCGTTTATTCCACAAAGGAGCTGTATCCGCGGCTTTACGGCGAGCGGGCGGAAGAAGCGCGGGGAGTTCTGGTCGATTTCATCGCGGAAAATCATTTGCAGGAGCTCAACGTTATGGAGGGCGCGGCTGAGATGCTCGATGAACTGGTGGGGCAGGGTGTGGTCATGGGGGTCGTCAGCAACAAGACCCACGAATTCCTGACCATCGAGGTCAAGCATCTGGGATGGGACAAGTATTTCGGCGTCGTCCACGGTTCGGGCCAGGCGGAGAAGGATAAACCGTCCGGTGTGCCGCTACTCCATGCGCTCTCGCACCACCCGGCAAAGCCGCGCATCGAGGACACGCTCTATGTCGGCGACATGGAAAGCGATCTGTCCTGCGCGAAGGAAGCGGGGTGTCCGATCGTTTTTATCCGCGGCACGGCCCGCACGGACGAACTGATTGCCCTCTACAGGCCGGCTTACGTTGTGGATAATTTGACGCAACTTAAGGAAACGCTTATACATTTTGTATTGGAGCCTTGAAAAAAGGGGGCTTGATCCATGTGGATAAGTTCTTTAAAACAGGCTATAAAGTTTCAAAACTTGTTGAATTAGGGAAACTACATGGCTGAGAAGGCACAGAATGTTCAGGACGTGTTCCTGAACAAAATCCGCAAAGAAAAAATGACCGTCACTGTCTTTCTCGTGAACGGAGTCAAATTGCAGGGCATTGTCACATGGTTCGACAATTTCTCGCTGCTGCTCCGACGGGAATCCCATGTGCAGCTCGTCTACAAACATGCGATCTCGACGATCATGCCGGGCGGGCCTATCTCCTTCTATGAAGGCGAAGAGCAGGGGACTGACACGGGGTCGGGTGCGTAATCCTGTTTTATTGCCGTTACTGTAGGAAAAAAAGCAGCGATCCAGACTGGATTTGCCGCGTTGCTTCGCTCCTCGCAATGACGGAGAGGTCATAGGTTTGGAGCCAAAGAAAATCACTGAAAAGGCGCTGATCGTCCATCCCGTTCTTCCGTTGAAGATCGAAAAGGGGACGACGCGCCATCATCGCGACATCGACGATCTGCTGGAAGAGGCGGAGGGGCTTGTGCATGCCATCCATCTGGAAGTGTCGGGCACGCATGTCGCGAAGGTCACGAAGATCAGCCCGGCGCAATTGCTCGGCAAGGGCGCGGCGGAGACGATCGGGCTTGCGGTGGAAGATGAGAAGCCGAATGTCGTCGTGGTGAATTACAAGCTCACGCCCGTGCAGCAGAGGAACCTCGAAAGACTCTGGAACGTGAAGGTGATCGACCGGACGGGGCTTATCCTCGAAATTTTCGGCGAGCGCGCGCAGACGAAAGAGGGGCGCATTCAGGTCGATCTCGCCATGCTCGAATACCAGAAATCGCGACTCGTGCGGAGCTGGACGCACCTTGAGCGGCAGCGGGGCGGCGGCGGGTTTATGGGCGGGCCGGGCGAAACGCAGATCGAATTAGATAGGCGCGCCATCACCGACCGCATCGCGCAGTTGAAGCGCGATCTGCAGCAGGTGCGACGCACGCGCGATCTGGGCCGCAGGCAGCGGGAGCGGGTGCCGTTTCCGATCGTCGCGCTGGTCGGTTACACCAACGCGGGGAAATCGACGCTGTTCAACCGGCTGACGGGGGCGAATGTGTTTGCGGAGGATCTGGTCTTCGCGACGCTCGACCCGACGATGCGCAGGCTGGAATTGAAAAACGGCAAAACGATTATTCTGTCCGATACGGTGGGGTTTATCGCCGACCTGCCGACGACGCTGGTCGAGGCGTTTCGTGCGACGCTGGAGCAGGTGCAGTTTGCGGACATTATTTTGCATGTGCGCGATGTTTCCAGCCCAGACCATCCGTGGCAGCGGCAGGATGTGATCAACGTGCTGGCGGAGCTTGGCATCGATTACGATCATGACGCGCGGATTTATGAAGTTTTGAACAAAATAGACGCCGTGCCGCATGAGGATTTGCAGGATTTCAAGCGCGACGCGGCGTTCAGCGGGGAGCGTGTCTTTCCCGTTTCAGCCTGTTCAGGCGAGGGGATCGACGCGCTGCTGGCCCGGATCGCGGCGCATGTGTCGCAGGCGGACGAAATGTATGAATATGACGTGCCGATGTCGGACGGAAAGGCGCTTGCCTGGCTTCACAAGGAGGGCGAGGTGGTTGGTAAAGACGAGTCGGACGATCGCATCCTTGTCAAAGTCCGTTTGAGCGCCGATAATCGCGGACGGTTTGAGGCAAGGTTCCGTTATAAGGCGGCGTGATGAAAATAGATCACCAGAAAGTTTCCGACGTCATACGCGAAGTCGCAGCGGATAAAATCGCGCCGCGTTTTCGCCAGCTTAAAAAGTCGGAGGTGCGGGCCAAGAGCGGGCCGAACGACCTCGTGACCGTCGCCGATGAAGAGGCGGAAATAGAGCTGACTCGTATTCTTCCGACGATTTTGCCGGGGTCTCTGGTGCTGGGCGAAGAGGCGGTTTCGAGCGGCAAGGTTTTGCGCGATGTGTTAAAGCAGAGCGAGTATCCGGTGTGGATCGTCGATCCCGTGGACGGAACCAACAATTTCGCGCATGGGAAAGAAGTGTTCGGCACGATGGTCTGCCTGATCGACAAGGGCGAGCGGGTGGCGAGCTGGATTTACCAGATACCGCGGGAGCGGCTGATTTCGTGCGAAAAAGGCGCGGGAATCCGGATCGACGGCGCGGCTTTTCAGCCGCCCGCAAGGCCGGAGGAGGGGGCTCCGTTCTCGGAATTGAGCGCCCTTGTCAGCCGCAAATTCATGCCGCCGAAAATCGGGCCTTATGTCGGAGATAAGATCGGGATGCTGAAAGAGGCGGACAGTTATTGGTGCTGTGCGTGGGATTATATCGAGCTGCTCGAAGGGCGCGCGGCCTTTTCGGTTTATAACCGCATCGAACCGTGGGATCACATGGCCGGTGTTTTGATGCTGGAAGAAGCCGGGTTGCATGTTCGCAAATGGGATTGGTCTGTGTATGGCGGGGCAGATCTCGACGGCGGGCTGATCAGCGCAGCGTCGGAAGGATTGTGGCGGCGCGTTTACGATGAGTTTTTGAAGGAGCCTCTGGAGGCTTTGAAAAAGGGTTGACCCGAAAAAAGGTTTGAACCACCAAAACACGAAGGCACGGAGTTTTTCGTCTGGATTGCCGCGTCGCTGCGCTCATCGCAATGACGTTTGGTGTGGTGGTTTAAATTTTCCCCTGTTTCCATGCGTTCAGCATGTCTTCCAAGGTGGCCTCGTTAACTTTTTTGCCGCGGGATTGCAGGATTTTTTCCATGGCTTTGAAGCGCGATTCGAATTTCCGGTTTGTGGCCGTCAGGATTTCTTCGGCATCGTGCCCCGCGAGCCGCGCGTAATTCACGATGCAAAAAAGCACGTCGCCGAGTTCGTCGGCCTCTTCCTCTTTTGTTTTCGCGGCTTTGAATTCGGCAAGCTCTTCTTCGAGTTTCGCCCAGGCGGATTGTTTGTCGGGCCAGACGAATCCTGATTTTCCGGCCTTCTTTTGCAATTTTTGCGCGCGAATCAGCGCGGGCAGGCCGAGCGTGACGCCGTCTATGGCGCTGGCGTGGTTTTTCTCGGCGTCTTTTTGTTTGTTCCAGACGGTCAGGACATCAGCTGCGTTCGAGGCGCTGGCGCCGCCGAAGACGTGCGGGTGGCGGTAGACGAGCTTGTCGCAGAGCGCGTTAACGACTTCGTTAAAATCGAAAAGTGAATCCTCGCGTGCCATCTGGGCGTGAAAGACGACTTGCAGGAGAAGATCGCCGAGTTCTTCCTTGAGGTCTTTCATGTTACCGCGTTCGATGGCGTCGGCGACTTCGTAGGCTTCCTCGATTGTGTAAGGGGCGATGGTCTTGAACGTCTGTTCTATGTCCCATGGGCAACCCGCGTTCTTGTCACGCAAACGCGCCATGATCTCCAGAAGGCGATCGACGGGATTTTGTTCCAGAGGCGGTATGGCGGCGGGGTGGGTCATGTTATTCGTTAACGCCGGAATTGGCTTTTGATTGTTTCTGGTTGCGGGCGCGTTGCTGTTGTTTCCAGCGCGGCTCTTTGTGCCTGGAATAGATTTCTTTTTTAGCGAGGTTTCTGGTGCTGGTTTTGCCGTTTTTCGTCCAGGTTTTCTTCGCGGCCTGCATCGCCGTGTCCGCGTTGTTGCCGAGCGTCTGTATGGCGGCGCTTTTTGCCTTTGCCGGAGCGGTGTAGGCGAAAGACAAAAAGATGATCAGGGCGAGTTTGAGAGGATGCATGTGGCTACCTTTAGGACATCGTTTTCGTTTTTAAATAATAGGCTTGTCGGCTGCGTTTTGAAAGCGGGCATTTCGTTAACGGTCAGGCTTCCTGCCCGTCCGGCCTTGGACTGAAAAGCATTCCGCTGAAAACAGCAAGATAGGCGGCATAGCAAAGCGTCCATAGAAGCGCGGAGCATACGATCCCATGCGTCATGTATCCGGGCGCCGCCAGCATGGGGCCGAAAACGCGCAGGAGCGCCGCGATCTGGATGGTGTAGAAAGACAGGATCGTCAGGCGGCCGACTTCGAGGTTGCGCCCGGTGTGGCCAAGAGTCACCCTGCAGATCATGCCTAAAATCATGGAGCCGATGCAGCCCGCCGTTAGCGCGTGAATTGCCGCTGTCGTGTGGAGCAGGCCGAACCCGGTGAGCGCAAGCAGCGCCAGGCCGATGACAAGCCAGCCGTAGCCGGCGTGAAGAATCCAGAGCAAAGGATCGCTTAGCGCTTTGAGGGTGTGGTAGTGGCGCATTCGCAGCGCGTGGATGATGCAGGAGAGCGCGGCGATTACGCCGAGGAGGATTGTTTCCCTGACAAAAACAAGGCAGAGCGTTACGGCGGCGAGGGAGGCGAGCGCCGCTATGTCCATGCGCGTCTGGCCGGTCTGGGCGGCGTCGATTCCCCTTCGCCGCAGCGCGGCCACGGTGAAGGCTGGGATGACCCTTCCGCCGATCAGGGAGACCATGTTCAGGATCATCATCAGGGCGACGTAGAGAGCGGTCATGTTTCCGGTTGTCAAGAACCAGACATCGCAGGCGAACAGAACGGATAGAAACGCCAGAAAAATGAAATTCCGCTTGTTCCATGTTCGCAGAAGGGGGAGCGCCAGGGAAATCGCCAGAGCCGGGACGAACGAAGATTCCAGGGCGATTATGCCCCATGACGGCAGGCCAAGATCGACGCCCATGACGACGCGGCCCGCGATCCAAAGGGCGCAGAGCCCGGCCAGATGCAGATGCCGCACGGGTACCGTGCCCGTCCAGTTCGCAACGGCGGTCAGGAGGAAACCCGCGACGATGGCAAGGGCGAATCCGTAGATCATTTCATGGGCGTGCCATGAGATCGGATCGACAAAAAAGCCGGGCGGCGTGCTGATGCCCGCGTAAAAAGAACCCCACAGGGCGATGCTGAGGACGCTGAACAATGCACCTGAAAAGAAAAACGGACGAAAGCCGCGGGCAAAAAATGGAATGGTAAAAAATGACGGGTTCGGCATGGCGTTTCTTTTTACAGGCGGGTGTCTTTAAAAATAAAGCCACGGACGCATCGCCGCAAGCTTATGTGATGTTTTTCTGTTTTAGAGTTTAGTGCGGTATGGGGGATATGTTTTCGGGAAGGTTTAGTGTAACCTACAAATGTGATAATGTATAAAGCGAATAAAGAATAGGCTAACTATTCACCGTGTGTTCCAAATCGCCTTTTGTTGCGATTTACTTTGCTTGTATTCATTATCATCTATGCCTAGATGCTCGTTTATAATAGAAACGCGCCGGATTAGCTTCTCATTACTTTTAGCGAGGGCTTTTATATTCATGAGGTCTATGATCGCCTGGCCGGGTTGTACGTCCGCCATAATGCCCAACAAAATCATGACATCTTCAGACGGATAAATTTCGCCTGACTTATATAAATAAATGCTGTTTTTGCTGACGCCGAGCGCACCCGCTAAACCATCGTAGTTTTGTGGTTCAGCGCGTAGTTTTGCGCGTTCGATATATTCGAGAAGTGTACGCATTGCGACCCCTCCACAGGATCAGTTACCTAAATAAAAGCAAAGTAATCACGTTGCAAGG
>DASTUM010000089.1:0-18258 GCA_035759665.1 Micavibrio sp. | reverse complement strand
TGCGGAATCCAGATCGTGCCGAGCCATTGCTTGGCCTGCGTCATCGTGCTGTAAGGCAGATTGCCCGGGCCGATATAGTCCGCGCTCACGAACTCCTCGATAGCGAGCAGTTCGCTCCATTGCTTCCAGCCGATCACGGCGAAACGCTGCCCGTCGTCCGGGATATCGTTCTCGCCGAAGGTTTCGAAGGCTTCGAGGATTTTGGCTTTGGTCAGGCCGGTGTTGCTGTCGACGATCGTATGCGTCGAGGCCGTAGCCAGCGCGGCGATGATAAGTTCGTCCGTTTTGCGGCCAAGCGCGTTGGCGCCTGCGTTCGCAATCACCTGGCGTTCGGGAATATTCGTCTTGAGTTCGTCGAGACGATCGACCCAGTCGCCGGCATAAAAGTCCTGCAGCGTGCATTCGACATTGGTGTGGGCGATGTTCATCACCGGCACCATGCCGTGCGTGGATTTCGTCGAAGCCGTGCCCTTGCCCACTTTCTGGAAGATCGTGGAGGCGCCCTTGACGTTGTTGGAGTTGCGCACAGTGTTCCGGAGTTTGGAACCCTGGCGCTGATAGGCTTCATGCACTTCGCGTTCGAATTGCTTGGTGAAGGCCTGATCTATGGTCGTAGCCATGATGGATACCTTTCATAGGTTTGTGTTTTCAGGGGAATGGCCGGTCACAGGGGTTGTCCTGCATACATAAGGGGCCCAGAGGGCTGGAACCGGAAGGATGGGCGATAGTTTTGTATCGTTGTCCAAAAAACAGTGAACGCCCGAAGCGCTTCATAAAGGCGCAACCCGGGCGTTGATAAAAATCAATTTAGGATCATTTTCCTAAAATGTCAAGTCTTAATTTGTGATTAAAATATTATAATAACTTGCTATTCGTTTTTACATTCATATATTCTAAGATAGTATTAATAAACTTTTAACAACATTTAGCCTTTCAAGGTATAGACAAGTGGAACCATTGTTTACAGACGCCAGCAACGACTATAGCGACAGCACGCGCCGCAAATCGCCCCGGCGCGCGGCAGACAACTGCGTTTCCATGATCAACGGAAAAGCCTATCCCGTTCACAACTGGAGCGACGGCGGCATGCTGGTGCAGGCCGATGAGCGCATGTTCAGCGTCGCCGCACCTGTCGAAGTCACGATGAAATTCCGCCTGACCAACAAAATCGTCGATATTCCTCATCGCGGCCGCATCGTCCGCAAAATGCGCGACCGTTTGGCGATCCAGTTCGAACCCTTGACTTACGAAGTCACTAAAAAATTCAAACAGGTCGTCGACGATTACGTCACCCGCGAATTCGCCGAAAGCCAGTTCGCCTGATAATCCCGACAGCAAAAGTTTTTCAAAAAATAATTCAGTTTATGATTTTGCAGCGTCATCTCTGCCATCTTTCCCAAAATCATCTTAGGATCAATCATGATCGGGCCACATGAAGGAAAAGAACTGAAGCTGATGCTAGCAGGCAAAAAGCACTTGGCTGCTTTTTTTCGAAGCCGTCATCGAAGGTCAAGAAATTACAGAAGAAATAATTCCAGAAAAATCTTTTGCTCCTTATGTTGCGAGCGAAAAAAAGATTTTCCCAAGACTTTGCATCCCCCAAACTGCCCGCCTCCTTGATTATGAAGAGAGCGACATCATGAGTTTATAGAGAGAAGCGCGAAGGCTGCTTAGAATCTCAAAAAGCAACTCCAGCAGACCAAAAATCCCCGCTTTCGCGGGGATTTCAGTTTTATTTTCTGCCGTAGAGTTTCTGGAACCCTTCCGTGACTTTAGCCACGAAGGACGGATCCTGGTCGCGCCAGTATTTGGGGTCGCGCATCATGGATTGCAATTCCATTTCGCCCTGCCCGAGGCCGGCGCTTTCCGCGCGGGACAGGCCCGGCTCATCGCCTTTCATCATGCGATAGAGAGCCATCACGCCTTCATACGAGCTGGAAAGCGTTTCAAGAACATCCGCGGAGAGCGACTTCTGGCCGAACGCCAGAAGCTGGCGGGAAACTTCGCGCCATTGCTCCTCGCCGCCGAATTGCTTGACGAGCTTTTCGATCTCGCGCTCAGCGTTGTAATCCGCCGCGATCTGGAAGACGAGCGGCACCATCTTTTCAGCCGCGAGGTCATAGACCGTCTGCACCTGCTCATTGGTGAAGCCCTTGGAGTGAAGTTTCCGGTTCAGGTCCTCGTCCACGCCGAAATATCCGTGGTCGCAATTGACGCAGTAATCGTCCGGCGATTTTGGCACGCTCGGCGTTTTCGACAGGCGCTTTTCCAGCTCGGAATAGGATGTCAGAAGGGAATCGACTTTCAATTCGCCGGTGGACGGATCTTTGAATTTTTCGGGAATGGTCAGTGTGGTCGTCATGGTTTTCTCCTTTTATCTAAATTGTCATTGCGAGGAGGCGCAGCCGACGCGGCAATCCAGTCTGGATTGCTTCGTCAATTCGTTCCTCGCAATGACGGTGTGGGATCAATTGCTCTTGCCGCGGTCGATCATGCGCAGGATCGCCGCCATCAGGCTGCGCTGCCCTTCCATGTACCGCAACTGTTCGTCGGTGGTATTCGCATTTCCTGCGCGCTGAAAGGTCATCACCTGCATATAGGCGAGAACTTTCTTCCCTTCGTCGCTCAAAAAGACGCGGGCGAAAGAGCGTTCGATCTCCTTTTGCTCAAGCCGCGCGATGCGGCTGGTATAGTCCATATTTTCCGCCAGTTCAGCGAAGGGAACGGTTTTAGAGAACAGCATCGCTTACATCCTTTCTGATGATATCGCTTGGAACGCCGAGAGCTTCGCCGAGGAAACGCGCGGCGCGCGGAATATCGACGACGCTGGCCGCCTCCCCGCCCATGCCGAGCGTGGTGGTAAGCCACATGATGATATTCTGCACGTTTCTTTGCGCCTGCGCCCGTGCCAGCGGCGCGCGGTAATCGAGGGCAACGAAGCGCCCGTCGAGCGCGATGTCGGGAATTTCCCCGCGGCGGCGCAATATGGCGTAGGCGCGGCGGATCATCGGCGTGAGCAATTCCGATTGCAGGCGGCCATAGGTCGCGCCGAGCAGCAGCGCCATTTCAGACGCGCGTTCAATTACTTCTGTCGCCGTCATCTTCCGCCCGTCCATCTGACCGAGCTTGTCGATCAGAAGCGCGTGGCGGATACGAGCGCGCAAATCGTCGAGAACGATCTGCGACACATCGAACCGCCCCGGCATTTCGAGCGGCTTCAACCCCTGCGACCCTACGGCCTTCGGAATGATCGCGCCGGGCACCAATTCGATGTTGGCGGGGTTGAGAACGCCGTCATCGTCCGCCTGCCAGATTCCGGTCACGGCGATCGATGCGTTCTTTAAAATCAGTTCGACAACCTTGTTGGCGGTCTTGATATCGGGCAAAGCCTTCATCACCGGCGAGCGTCCGTAAAGCTCTCCCGGCGATTTCATCCAGCGGAAGGCGATGCACGGCGACGTCGCAAAGCGGCCCGTCAGCAATTCCGTGGGCTGGCCGCGTTCGGTGAGAAGCGCCGTGTAATTATACGCCCCGTCCTCCGGCAAAATGCTTTCCAGCACGGAGAAAGGGTATTGCGGATCGCGTTCGCCATCGCGGGCGACTTCGGCTGGGATTTCCGCCATGGGATAACGGCCTTTGATTTGCGCCAGAGTCAGCTTCAACTGGCGGAAAGATCCTTCAAGAAAACCGTTTTCTCCTTCTTCCAGAACAATATCGCTCAAAGGCACGGATGAAAATTTGAAGGCCGAAAATGCGCCCGGCTCCGCTTCCTCAAAATACAGGGCCGCCGTTCCGCCGACGACGAGGTCGAGGAAACACTGATGCATCTCGACGCTGAAATTGGACCTGTCGAAATGCGCCTGGATGATCTTGGCGGATTCTTCCAGAACGGGCGCGAGCGCCTGCGCTTCTTCCGGCGATAAATCCGGCCCGGGCTTGAAGCCGAACCATTGCGTCCACGGCGGCGTTAAATGGCCGAGCAGGCTTGCCGCAAGTTGATCGACGGCGTCCAGCGCCGTGCCGTCGTATAAACGGTCGGTGCGGATTTTTCCGGGCTGAAGGACGGTTGTAAACTCTCCACGCTGGGGCAGCGTATAGTCGTAGCATTCCTGCCATGTCTGTTCCCACGCCGACCGGCGGTCTTTCGCCTGGCCATAGCGGCGCAGAAGATGTGCGTAATCCTTCGGATCCGCCGGAGCCGTCAAAGGTATGACTGTCTGCATGTCTATTCTCCCAAAAGGGTTTTGCGCTGGTTCTCGTTTTCCGAAGGCGCGAGGATTCCGCGGAACCCCGTTAAAATCGTACCCAGGCGCGAGCGGGAACGGCTGAGCAGGGTTTTCTCGCGCTGCTGCCCTTCGGTCGCCGGTGTTTCATTGTCGTTATTGTTCGTCGTGCCGCCTGCCGGAGCCGCCGGCGTGTGCACATATTGCGGCACATAGACGACTTGGGGCTTGGGGGCTTTCGGGCGGTCGGTGATATCACCCATGGTTTTTATACTCCTTATTCTGATCTGCCATTCTGAACAAAGTGAAGAATCTCTTGATATCCTTCGCCTGCGGCTCAGGATGACAGTGCGTTAAATGGCGTAGGTTAAATGGCGGTAGAGCTGCCACGGCGTGACGATGCCGCGGCGGTGGATGCCGAGTACGCGCTTCACGGCCTCGACACACGTGAAGATCATAAACGGCGCGGGTTTCGTCACATCGCGGTTCATCGGCGCCTTCACCACGCGGTTGCCGCGCGACTCCAGCCATGCGGGCAGATCGAAATCCGCGGGCACATGGTGGTGCACGGACACTTCCGTCACATGCGAGAGCGGGTCGAGGCTCATCCAGCGCTCGCCGTCATTGATGAGGACGTAGCAATGGCGAAAGCCCGGCTTTAAAAATTTCAGCCACGATATTTCTGTCTGGCCACTGAACACGACCCAGGCCTTTTGATACTCGTTCACGTTCGATAAAAGTCCGCTCATGCCGGTAATCCTCCTTCATAGATGACTGCTTGGTGGGCCCAGTAGCGGCCCGGTTGGGGTAAAGAAAGCTTTGGGCGCACGATGCCCTTTCTCACGAGAACGGGCTCGATCCGCTCCAGCGCCTCTTTCCAGAGGGCGAAGGCCCGCACTTCTTTCACTCGGCGCGGATCGGGCGGCAACTGGCGCTTACCGTAATGGCGCAGAACCAGCAGATGATCCATCACAAGGCGGCGGTTGCGGTAAAGGCGGTCGACGCAGGTCAAAATATCTGCGGGCTCGCACGGGCGGGCGATCAGCCCGGCCCCTGCCGTAAAGCGCGCGCCCTCGCTCCTCGCTTCCTGCGCAAGGATGAACCAGAGCCAGGCATCTTCGGCATTGTCGAAAGGCGTCGTTTTGACGTCCGGCTGGTTTTTCGGTGTGTAACGGTTTTTGTCATTCATCGGATGGTCTTCTTATTGTTGGAGTGGAAAGGCCCGAAATTGTGCCTTGACACAAATGTTCCCTTTGTGTTCTTATCAATGACAGAACAAAGAAAGAACGTCAAGCATTTTTTAAGAATATTTTCCTGTTTACTTTTGTACGTAGGAATTTTAACCTAACTCTATGTGGACACACGAAAATATCTGGCACGCCATCGACCGCCTCGCAGCCGCCTTCGGCTACAGCGCCTCGGGACTTGCAAAACAGGCGGGGCTCGACGCCACCTCCTTCAACAAAAGCAAACGATTCAGCGGCGACGGGAAACCGCGCTGGCCTTCGACGGAAAGCATCTCCCGCGTGCTCGAAGCCACGGGCGCGACGATGTCGGATTTCCTGACGCTCATGGACGCCGATGACGAACTGTCATCCGATTCAATAAAGACGGGCTTTATTCCCCTTCTCGGTTTTGCACAGGCCGGCGCGAAGGGCTATTTCGACGAAGACGGCTATCCCAAGGGCGACGCGTGGGACGAAATCAAATTTCCCGACAACGATGGCGGCGAAGGCTCCTACGCCCTCGAAATCAACGGCGATTCCATGGAACCGCTCTACCGCAAGGGCGACGTCCTCGTTGTTTCCCGCGATGCCACGGTGCGACGCGGCGACCGTGTAGTCGTGCGCACCCGCAAGGGCGAAGTCATGGCCAAAGAGCTCGTGCGCAAAACGGCAGGGAAACTGGAACTCAAATCCCTCAATCCCGACCACGGCAACCTGGTCCTGCCTGCGGGCGATGTGTCGTGGATGGCCCGCATTCTCTGGGTTTCACAGTAATTTCCGTTTCTTAGGGAATTTTTGGCCGCGTTGTCCATTGGTGATGCGGTTTATTGCCTTAACATCTGGAGATAAAATTATGACCAAGACTCTTTTGACCCTGACCGTCCTGTCCGTCGCCGCACTCGGCCTGGCCGCCTGCGAATCCTGGCCGACATCCAAGGCGCCAGGCACATATAAATCCTCGTCCACGCACACGGATACGACGGGCACCAAAACGACGACCGACCAGACGACGCATGTTTACCGCGACCCGTCGGGCGACAAGAAAGCCGTGGTCGAAACCAAAACCAAGACCGACCCTGAGGGCTGGTTCAACAGCTCGACCACCAAAAGCACGGAAAGCTACAATTAGTTCCATTGTTTGAGCCAAGGCCTGCCCCCGAAAGGCAGGCCTTTTCTCTTGCGATTCCGGCGCCTTTTTGGGAATATCGGCCCGTAATCAAAAGGAAAAACAATGACCCAGGAACAAATGGCCGCCGCGGCCGCCAAGATTCTGCTCGACACCAAATCGATCCTGTTCAACCCGGAAAAACCCTTCGTCTTTACGTCGGGCCGCCTCTCCCCCGTTTACACGGACATGCGCCGGATGATTTCCTTTCCCAAAGAGCGCGGCATCCTGATGGATTTCGCCGCCGAGATGCTGAAAGACCTGAATCTTGATTACGTCGCGGGCGGAGAAACGGCAGGCATTCCCTACGCCGCCTTTATCGCAGAGCGCCTGAACAAGCCGATGCTGTATATCCGTAAAAAGCCCAAGGGCTTCGGCAAGATGGCGCAGATCGAAGGCTGCCTCGAAGAAGACGGCAAGCGCGTTGCGCTGATCGAAGACCTGCAAACCGACGGCGGATCGAAGAAGGTTTTCGTCGACGCGCTTCGCAATGCCGGGGCGATCGTCGAACACGCCTTCGTCGTCTTCCACTATGGCAACTTCCCGCAAAGCTATCAGAACATGAAGGACTGGGGCCTGCAGCTTCACGCCATCACGACATGGGCGGACGTCCTCAAGGTCGCGCGCGAGCAAAAATACTTCGATGAAGAGACGCTCAAATCCGTCGAATTCTTTTTGAAGGAACCCGACGAATGGGGCAGGCAGAACGCCCACAAAATGCCCGCGAAAGAACAGGCATGAAAATCCATTTCCACGCCGCGAGGACGGAAAAGGCGCAGGACGCCCTCGAATCCCTGTCCGCGAAATACGGGCAAGGAGACGAAAAAACCTGCGACGTCATCGTCGTCCTCGGCGGCGATGGAACGATGCTCGAAGCCCTGCACAAATATCACGGCTCCGACAGGCCGGTATACGGTATGAATTTCGGCTCCGTCGGCTTCCTTATGAATCCGTATCATGAAAGCGATCTCGTTGCGCGTCTCGGCAAGGCCAGCTCTGTCGTCATCCACCCCCTGAAAATGAAAGCGGTCGATATTCACGGCAAGACGCATGAAGCCGTGGCCTTCAACGAAGTCGCCCTGCTCCGCGAAACCCGTCAGACCGCAAGGTTGCAGATCTCGGTCGACAATGTCGTACGCATTCCCGAACTTGTTTGCGACGGCATTCTTCTGGCGACTCCCGCGGGCAGCACGGCCTATAACCTTTCCGCGCACGGCCCGATCCTGCCGCTATCTTCGAACATGCTGGCCCTGACGCCGATCAGCGCCTTCCGGCCCCGCCGCTGGCGTGGCGCGCTTATCCCCTCCCAATTGTCGGTGCGCGTCGGTTCCCTCGACGACGCAAAACGCCCCGTCAGCGCGACGGCGGACAGCCAGGAATTCCGCGATGTCGTCAGCCTCGACATCCACCAATCGGTCAGCATCAGCCGCACGCTGCTCTTCGATCCCGACCATCATCTGGAAGAACGTATTTTGAAGGAACAATTCGTTTCTTAATGGTGATGCGCGGAAGGCGCGGCGCCTTCCAGCTTCACGAACGGCGCAGGCGATTTCAAATCATGCCATTGCTGGGCCGCCGCGGGAATTTCCACCCATTCCAGTCTGCCCTTTTCGCAGATTTGCGTGATGGGAAACCACAAAATTTCTCCCGCCTTCTCCGGCAATCTCATCAACAGGCCGAACGTATCGTACTGACCGTGGGGAAGTTTATTGCCGCTCCAGACAATTTCGTCGATCTGCTCGTCCGTCATTTTTCCATGACCGGCGGGTACAGGTTCGGCCAGCTTGCTTTTCTTCACGGAGACTGTCCAGCCGGGCTTGAATTGCGGTTTGACCGTTACCATACCCTTGGGCATTTTGATCGAAACGGAAACGGTGTCGCTGCCCCCGCACCCATGGCTGACACGGAAGCCGGTTTCGAAATACTTCCCGGCCTCGCCTTTGTCGGGGTTGGCCGTAACATGTGCGAAAGCAGGTCCTGCAAAGAGGCAGGCGGAAAGCAACAGGAATCGGAACATACCTAAATGCCCCGCGGATTTTTCGGGGGCGTCTTGTTGACGGCGCGCAGGCGGCGCTGACGGGCAAGTTCGTTGTCGATCTCTTCCAGACCTTCGGCCAGCTTTTCGTCGAAACTCCCGTCCGACATAAGCCCGCCCTGCGGGATCAGCCCAAGACGCTTGGCGATTTCCTGATAGCCTTCGACGACGTTGCCGAGATCCTGGCGGAAACGATCCTTGTCTAGCTTATCGCCCGTCTTCGCGTCCCACAGGCGGCAATTGTCCGGCGAGATTTCATCGGCGAGAATTATATACAGTTCGTCATATTCGCCCCACAGCCGTCCGAATTCCAGTTTGAAATCGACAAGGCGCAAGCCGATTCCGGCAAACAAGCCGTTGAGGTAATCGTTGACGCGGTATGTCTGGCCGATAATTTCTTCAAGCTCAAACGGGTCGGCCCAGCCGAAGCTGAAAATATGCTGCTCCGTCACCATCGGATCGCCGAGATCGTCTTTCTTGTAATAGAATTCGATGATCGGGCTCGGAAGGATCGTGCCTTCTTTCACGCCGAGGCGCTTGCATAGCGAACCCGCCGCAATATTGCGGACGACGACTTCCAGCGGAATCACCTCGACCTGGCGTACGAGTTGCTCGCGCATGTTCAGCGAGCGCAGGAAGTGCGTGGGTACGCCGATCCCCTCCAGCTTCGTCATGATATGCGCGGAAATCCGGTTGTTCAGAACGCCCTTGCCGGCGATCGTCGCTTTCTTCGCGCCGTGGCCCGCCGTCGCGTCGTCCTTGAAATACTGGATGAACGTGCCCGGCTCCGTGCCTTCGTAAATGATCTTGGCGTTGCCTTCATAGATGACTTTGCGACGGCTGCCGAATATGCTGACCATGGGTTTTCCTTATTAAAATTCCCCTTCATATAACAATGGATTTAAAAACGTGCAAATGGTACTAATTTCCTGTTTTTGTACGTTTTAAATAGAGGATAAAGACGAATGAGCGATCTCGACGACCGTGAAAAGGCTTTTGAAAATAAATACGCGCTGGATCAGGAACTTATGTTCCGCATCGAAGCCCGCGCCGTAAAGCTGTTCGGCCTTTGGATAGCGGAAAAACTGGGCATGAGCGGAGACGATTCCAAAGACTTTGCGGCCAGCGTTGTCGCGGCCAATCTGGATGAGCCGGGCTTTGACGACGTCAAGCGCGCGGTGCTCCCTCCTCTCGCCGAAAAAGGCATCGAGATTTCAGATCATGTGATCGACACGCAGCTCGCCCACTTTATGGAAGAAGCCCGCGTCCAGATCATGACTGAATCGAAATAAAGCGCGCTTTTCTCCGACCAGCGCGTGCGGCGGTTTAAGATTTTGTTAATCTTTTTCGCTTAAGCCTTCATCATTGTCATATAAGAAAGACTTGCTATACCACTGGCATTCTGACAAGCAATTTGCTAGGTTTTGAATTAAGGCAAAGGCCGGATAAAACGGCGGCGAATAAGGGAAACAAAGTATCTACCATGGCCATGGACGCACAAATGATCGTGGAAATGATCCGCTCCGGTATCCCCGGCGCCATCGTCAAAATCGAGGATTTACGGGGAGACGGCGAGCACTATTCCGCGCAAGTCACCTCCTCCACCTTCAAGGGCCTAAGCCGTGTGCAGCAGCACCAGATGGTTTACAAAGCCCTGCAAGGAAAAATGGGGGTCGAGCTTCACGCGTTGGCCATTCACACATCGACGCCGAAAGACTGATAACCGAGGGGAACTAGACATGGAAAATATCGTATTCGAACGCATCAAACAGGAACTCGCCGCCAATGACGTCGTCCTCTATATGAAGGGCACGGCTGCGTTCCCCCAATGCGGCTTCTCCGCCGCCGTTGTGCAGATACTTTCGCAACTGGGCGTGGCGTTCAAGGACGTTAACGTTCTGGAAGACCCGACCGTGCGTCAGGGCATCAAGGATTACACCAACTGGCCGACCGTTCCCCAGCTCTATGTGAAAAGCGAATTCGTCGGTGGCTGCGACATCGTCCGCGAAATGTATATGGACGGCGAGCTTCAGAACCTCCTGAAAGACAAAGGCATCGCCTTCAAGGCTGCCGCGGCTTAGCCTACATCCTCGGCAATTTGGCGTCCTTATGGACGTTGCAGCAGATCATCAGGCCAAAGCCTATGATGACGGCCATCATCGCCGTTCCGCCGTATGACACCATCGGCAGCGGAACGCCTACCACCGGGATCAACCCCATCACCATCGCGATATTGACGAAACAATAGATGGAAAAATTCACCATCAGCCCGAACGCCAGCAGCCTCCCGAATGCATGGCGGCAGCGCAGGGATATCCATGCGCCGTAAGAGAGGATCAGGGCGATGAGCGCGATAATGAATATCCCGCCGAAAAACCCCCATTCCTCGACCCAAAGCGTAAAGATGAAGTCCGTCTGCTTTTCAGGCAGGAAGTTCAGGTGGCTTTGCGTGCCTTTTAGAAAGCCCTTCCCTTCCCATCCGCCCGACCCCAGCGCGATTTTCGATTGCGTGATGTGATATCCCGCGCCCAGCGGATCGCGGTCGGGATCGAGGAAGGTCAGCACCCGCTTCTTCTGATAATCATGCAGGAGCATCCACCCTGTCGGCAGCGCGGCGCAGACCGCGGCAAAACCCGCGATGAAAATCCAGAGCGGCGCCCCCGCCAGAAAGAACATGGCGATGCCGACCGCCGTGATGACCGTTGCCGTGCCGAGGTCCGGCTGCGTCGCCACGAGAATGAACGGCCCGATAAGCAGGAAAAGTCCGACCAGCAGGAAACGCAAACTCCTCATATCCTCCGACGACACCGAATGAAAATATTTGGCGAGCGCCAGAACGACGCAAATCTTCATGATTTCTGACGGCTGCAACTGGATAAAACCGAAATTGATCCAACGCTGCGCCCCCATTCCTATATGCCCCATCACATCGACGACGACCAACAGGGCAAGGCAGACGCCGTAAAGAGGATAGGCCAGCCTGTACCATATCTTTATGTCGACCAGCGCGATGACGATCATGCCAAGCAGGAACACGAAGAAGCGCGACATCTGCTTGCCCGCCCATGGCTCGAAACTGCCGCCCGCAGCGGAATACAGAGCGGTGAAACCCACACTCGCAAACAGGACGATCAGGATGACAAGTCCCCAGTTGATATATCTGAGCTTCTGGAGAAGAGATCCCTCGCCGGGAATTTCAAGGGCGTTAGGCATGGGATTTATCCTTTTTCGGATCGAACGGCATGGCGACGATCGGCTTGGATGACGGATCGCGCTGGAGGGCCATGGTCAAAAGGTCGCGCGCAATCGGCGCCGCCGCCTTCGATCCGCCGACGCCATGCTCGACGACGACCGAGCATGCGTAGCGTGGATTGTCGACCGGCGCATAACCGACGAACAGGGCGTGGTGGCGGAATTGCCACGCGAGGTCTTCGTTCCTTACGCCTGTCGCCCGCTCCTGCTTGGTGATGCGCTTGACCTGCGCCGTTCCCGTTTTTCCGCCCATGCTCAGACCTTCGATCTTGATGCGCGAGCCGTAGGCCGTGCCGCGTTGCTCATTCACCACGCGCTCCATGCCGCGCATGACGAGAGCGACATGCTTGGGGTTCAGTTTCAAATCTTCCCAGACGCCGTGCTTGATGCGCTCATCGCCTACATAGCCGGCCAGCCACGGTTTCACCGCCTTGCCGCCATTGACGATACGGGCGGTCATCACCGCCAGTTGCAGCGGGGTCGCCAGCATATAGCCCTGCCCGATGCTGGCAATAACCGTTTCGCCGGGATGCCAGACTTCTCCGCGGTTTTTCTTCTTCCATTCCTCGTCCGGAATTAGGCCCGCGCGCTCTTCATTCAATTCCATGTCGAAAAGCTGGCCGAGGCCGAGGCGGTGCGCCATGGCGGCGATCCTCTTGATGCCAAGATCGGTCGAAAGCTTGTAGAAATACGTATCGCAGGATTGCTCAAGCGCCATTACCACATTCACCGTGCCGTGACCGTTGGGCTTCCAGCAGTGAAACCGGGTGTTGCCTAGCGTGTAGTGCCCCGGGCAAAAGCAGGTCGTATTTTCCGTCACCACGCCGGCTTCCAGCGCCGCAAGCGCCGTAATCATTTTAAAGGTAGAGCCCGGCGGATATTGCCCTGCCACGGCTTTGTTGATCAGCGGCAGCGTTATGTCCGAACGCAGCTCTTCATACCGTTCATGGCTTATCCCGCCCGTAAAGTAATTCGGATCGAACCCCGGATAAGACGCCAGCGCGTAGATTTCACCCGAATGCACATCCATGATAACCGCTGACGCGCTGCGCTCGGATGCGAGGCGCTGCTGGGCGAAACGTTGCAGTTCCGCGTCCAGGCTAAGGACAACACGCTTTCCTTCCTGCGATTGCAGATTGTTAAGCTCGCGCACCTCGCGGCCTACGACATTGACTTCGACTTCCGAACTGCCGGCCTTGCCGCGCAGCTCTTTGTCGAACGTGCGTTCGATCCCGATTTTTCCGACCTGAAATTTCGGGAGCGTGAGGAGCGGGTCTTTATCGCTTTCCTGATCTTTTTTGCTGGCCGCGCCGACATAGCCGATGACATGCGCCGTCGCATCGGTGAAGGGATAATGGCGCTCCTCGCCCATATCGATGCTCATGCCCGGCAGATCGGGAATATTAACCTCCACCGTCGCCACCTCTTCCCAGGTCAGCTTGTCGTCCACTTCGATCGGCGTATAGGACGGCGATCTTTTAGCAAGCGCGATGACTTTTTCGATTTGCTTGTCGTCGATCCTGATGTGCTTTTGCAGAGATTTTAAAGACTTGCGCAAATCGTCCGTCTGCTCTGGAATTACCATGATGCGAAAATTCTGGTTGTTGACCGCGAACGGCACGCCGAAACGGTCGACGATCTGTCCGCGCGCGGGCGCCATCATTTTCAGGTTGATGCGGTTTTGTTCGGCGAGAACCTTATACTTGTTACCCTCGACCATCTGCAGCCACGCAAGACGGCCACCGAGAACGGCCAGGAAACCGGCCTGAAAAGCGCCGACGACGAAGGCCCTGCGTGAAAAGGATGCTGCGCGGTCGCTGTCTTTCTCAAGAGCCATGCCTACCCCGCCACACGGAAAGGACTGGACGCAACGGGCAGAAGGCGGTGAACGCCTTGCAGCAACAGCGACGCCAGCGGAAATATCATGATGCTCAGCAACCCTGCCATCAGCATTTGCGTCAGCGCCTTGATCGACGCAAAGGAAAATTCCGAAAGCGACATCAAAATCCAGAAGCAAAGCGTGTAGGCAAACGCCATGATCCCAAAACCGAGCCATACCATCACATAAGGCTGCCCCATTAAAAACAGGCGCGAGCGCTGGACGACGGTTTGCAAGCCTACGAAGATCAACGCGCTCAAACCGAACGGTAGATGGGCGAGTTGATCGAATACCAGGCCCAGAACGAATGTGTATGCAACGGGCATTACGGTGGGGCGGTAGATCGCCCAGTAGTAGACCGCCATCAAAAGGAAGAACGGTTTGAAATCCCCCGCATGCGGCATTGAGAAACTGACGACGTTGAGGAGCAGGAAAAGAACGATCACCCCCTGCGCCAAAAGCAGGCGCGCGGCCCAGTTCAGGAAGTCGGTCGGGAGAGGATTGGACATGAAATTGTTTTAGAACATCGCGGCAGATTTGTCGCGGGGTTTATCGGAGTTCTCCGCCTTCAATAAGGTTCGGATCTTCGGGGAAATCGACGATCCGGACATGGGTAATGCGGGAAATATCCGCATAAGGTTTGACATGCGGGACGCCGTCCTGCACCACGACGGTGCCGATTGGCAGGCCCGGCATGAACATGCCGCCGTTCCCCGACGTAATAATGCGCGTGCCTTCTTTGATTTCGATGTCCGCAGGCAGATATTTCAGAACCGGCATATCTTCGTTGGCGCCGGCCAGGATAGCCTTTTGGCGGCTGCCTTCGAGGAGCACCGGAATGCGGGAGTTCACGTCCGTCAAGAGCAGGACGCGCGAGGAATTGCGGCCCGCTTCAATGATGCGCCCGACAAGCCCGTCACCGGACAAAACCGCCTGCCCCTTTTGCACGAGGTCGTCGCCGCCGGCGGATACGATCGCGCTCTTGACGAAGGCGTTGCCGGAATCGGCGATCACACGCGCCGTGATGAAGCGGTGCGCCGGATCGGGCTTGACGTTGAGAAGCGAATGCAGCGACTGGTTTTCAGCGTCCAGCATCAGCGCGGTTTGATACCATTCCCGAAGGCGGGCGTTTTCCGCGCGAAGCTGCGCATTCTCGGCGCGCATTTCGGACAGGCCCGTGACGCTGCTGGTGAACGCGGCGACCTGGCGGAACGGTTCGCTCAGGAAAACCAGCGCGGGGGTGACGGCGTCGGTGACCGTGCTGCGCACGCCGCCGAACACGCCGGGACGGACGAAGGAGACTGTCAGAAGAAGTGTTGCCGCCAATATGAAAATAAGGGAAGCTTGCCCCTGCCCTATGAACTGCAAGGGTGAAAAGCGGACCTGCACTTTGCTGCGGTTGCGGCGTTTCACGGTAATTCCCCATTAAAGTCAAACGGATGACAGACTCAGCCGTCTCTACGTAAACTCTACTTCCACTTCGTTAATTTTATAGAAAAAACGGGAGAATCACAACGCGTTATCAACGGCTTTTTCTAAAAGACCGTTTAGTAAGCGCCGACAAGCACGTTACGCAGGGCTTTGTACTCTTCCAATGCATGTCCCGTGCCAAGCGCGACACACGATAGCGGGTCGTCGGCAATGGTCACGGCCAGGCCCGTCGCATGACGGAGGACGAGATCGAGGTTGGAAAGCAGAGCGCCGCCGCCGGTCAGGACGATTCCTTTTTCGACGATATCGGCGGCGAGTTCGGGCGCGGTGTGCTCGAGAGCGACCTTCACGCCTTCAACGATCTGGCCGACCGGCTCGGCAAGGGCTTCGGCCATCTGGCGTTCGGTGATCGTGATTTCTTTCGGCACGCCGTTCATAAGGTCGCGGCCCTTGATCTCCATCGAGCGGCCTTCTCCGTCCGGCGGAATGCAGGCGGAACCGATGGCTTTCTTCACACGCTCCGCCGTGCTTTCGCCGATCAGCAGCGAATGGACGCGGCGGATATAGGCGATAATGGCTTCATCCATCTTGTCACCGCCCACGCGCACGGAGCGCGCATAAACGATACCGCCCAGCGAGATGACGGCAACTTCCGTCGTGCCCCCGCCAATATCGACGACCATCGACCCCGTCGCCTCCATAACCGGAAGGCCCGCGCCGATCGCGGCCGCCATCGGCTCTTCGATCAGGTGCACTTCCGAAGCGCCGGCGCTTTCCGCCGCTTCCTGAATCGCGCGGCGCTCTACGGCGGTCGATCCTGACGGTACGCAGATGATCATCTTCGGCGACACGAAAGACCTGCGGTTGTGAACCATGCGGATGAATTCCTTGATCATCGCCTCGGTGACTTCGAAGTCGGCGATGACGCCGTCGCGCAACGGGCGCATGGCGACGATATTTCCGGGGGTGCGGCCCAGCATCTGCTTGGCGCGGTTGCCGACGGCTAGAACTCTCTTCTTGCCCGCCTCCTGCGAAATCGCGACCACCGAAGGCTCGTTCAGGACAATCCCCTGATCGCGGACGTAAACGAGGGTGTTGGCGGTGCCGAGGTCGATTGCCATATCGGCAGACATAAAACCAAAAAGCTTTGAAAACATTGAGTTTTTCCGAGGCCAGACATGTATGTGTGATAAAGACTTAGGACATATAGCAAAGATAAAGAGGCGGCGCACCATGGAATTTGGGCTTTTCCACCCCTGTCCACGCCGGAAAAGACAAAACAAAAGAGCCCGTAAACGCATCCACGGACTCTCCCACTTCCGAATATCGGAAATTCTAATTAGCCTTGGCGGGCTTTGTAACGCTTGTTCGTCTTGTTGATGACGTAAATGCGTCCGCGACGCTTGATAACCTTGCAGTTACGGTCGCGTTTTTTGATTGTTTTCAAAGAGTTAACGATCTTCATAATAGTATCTTCCGCTCACAGAATCTTGAATTGTGGGCGGACAATAGCCACCGGCCCCAGCCTTGTCAAGGATTTATAGGGTGCCGTTCAGGTACATCCATATGACGATTATATAGACCATATGGGTGAAATTATGGGCCTCCTGGTCTGCACCAAGCGTCCACCAGAACATCTTGTCCGAAGGCGTCCATCCCATTTTGTAAGTCCAGACCCCTTTCACCCGGTCGATGATCGAATGCACGACGAAATCGACGAGGCCGAGCCAGCACAGAGCCGGCGCGAAGATCACCGTCGTAATCATGGTGCCGACCGCATGTATGGTCGTATGCGAAAACAAAGCGGAAAAGCCTTCTTTTCCCGGCTTTCCCTTGGTCAATGCCATCCAGTCCGTCTGCAACAGGAAGTCACAGATGAAATGCTTCAGGCGGAACAATATATATAAAAGAACGAGGGAAAAGGCATCCATGGCGGGAATCTTTATGGAATAAAACAAACAGGCCTTTCCATTATGCCCTCGACGGCCCTCTTTTCCAAGCGCCGAAATGGCGGCGTCTGTTGATTTCGTTTCGAATTATACCCATCATTAACCATCTCCTAACCGTTTTTCACGCATAGTGTAGTCTAAGTATCCTGAAACCAACCTCTTCTGCATAAAGCGATTCCATGGAAGGCATTCAAACCCGCAAGATGTTCAAGGCCGGCGACACGATCATGCGCCAGGGCGAGCACGGCGAATCCGCATATATTATCGAAAAAGGCCGCGTCGAGATTCTCATCGAGAAAGCGAACGGGGTCACGCAGCGCGTCGGCACGCGCGGCGAAGGTACGCTGATCGGTGAAATGGCCATCGTCGACAACGAACCGCGCATCGCCACCATCGTCGCGATCGAAGATTGCAGCCTTCTTGAAATCACGCAGGCCGATTTCAACCGCCGTTTGAAAAACGCAGACCCTGTGTTGCAAATCACCGCGCAGGTCATTCTGACGCGTTACCGCGACATGCTGATGCGCACCGCGATTCTGAAAGAATCATCTTCCTACCCCACGCCCGAAGAGCTGGAGCGCGGCTATATGGAACAACTCAACGCCGTCGAAACGATCACGATGGCGAATGAATTTCGCGCCGCCATCGGCACGGAGCAGCTCTCGCTGCATTACCAGCCGATCATGAATCTGCACACCGGGCATGTCGACGGTTTCGAAGCGCTGATGCGCTGGAATCACCCTGAAAAAGGCTACATTTCGCCGGGAATTTTCATCCCCGTCGCCGAAGACAGCGGCCTGATCGTCGAAGCCAGCCGCTGGGCGCTTCGTGAAGCCTGCCGCGCGCTGCGCCGCATGGAAGGAAGAGTCGGCCTGGAACGCGACCTGTTCATGAGCGTCAACTTCTCCTCTACCGATTTTGCCGAAGAGAATTTCCTCGACACTCTTTATACGATCCTCAGCGAAACCGATGTGGCTCCGCACAAAATTCATCTCGAAATCACCGAGCGCCTCCTGATGAACCAGCCGCAAAACGCCAAGGAAACGCTGGCCATGTGCCGCAAGGCCGGACTGGGCATTTCCATCGACGATTTCGGCA
>DASTUM010000088.1:0-3837 GCA_035759665.1 Micavibrio sp. | reverse complement strand
CGCTGGCCTCGACCGTGACGGACACGGTGACGTCCGTGAATTTCGTCGATGGGCAGCGCGTACAGAAGGGCGACATCCTCGTCGAGATGACAAGCGGCGAGGAAAAAGCGCTGCTCGACCAGCAAAAGGCGCTGGTCAACGAATCCTACAAGCAGCTTGAGAGGACGCGCGACCTCGCCAAAAGCGGGGCGGCGTCGAGTTCCCTACTCGATGAACGCCAGAGGCAATACGTGTCGTCCAAGGCCGGGCTGTCGGCCCTGCAATCGCGGCTGCAGGATTACATCATCGTTGCGCCATTTTCGGGCGTCGTCGGTCTTCGCAATATTTCCCCCGGCGCGCTTTTGCAGCCGGGAACGAAAATTACCACGCTCGATGACGACAGCGTCATGAAACTGGATTTTTCCGTACCCTCCGTATTCCTGCCGACCTTGCATCCGGGCGTGGAAATCACCGCGCGCGCCACGGGATTTGCCGAAGAGTTCAAAGGCGAAGTCGCGGCCATCGACAGCCAGGTCGATGTGGCGACGCGCTCCGTCATGGTGCGGGCCATCATTCCCAATCCCGACGGCAAGCTGAAACCCGGCCTTCTGATGACGGTCGAGCTTTTGAAGAACCCGCGCGACGCCGTGACGATTCCAGAAACCGCGATCATCCCCGAAGGGCGCAAGCATTTCGTTTTCGTCGTTAACGAAGGGGAAAATGGAAGCATGGCCGAAAAGCGCGAGATCGTCATCGGCGCCCGCCGTCCCGGTGACGTCGAAGTGATCGAAAAGCTAAAGCCCGGCGAAAAAGTGATCGTACAGGGCACGATGATGGCGCAAAATGGCAAGCCTGTGAAAGTCATAGCCGAGCAGCAGAAGGGCGAATCCCTCGCCGATCTTTTGAAACGCCTTAAGGGCGGCGAAAAAGGAACATCCGGGGGCGAGGGGAAATAAAGGCATGTTCATCTCCGATGTCTTTATCAAAAGGCCCGTCTTCGCCGCCGTCGTTTCGCTTCTGCTCATCACCTTCGGGATCGTTTCCTATACGCGCCTGAGCCTGCGCGAATATCCCGACATCGATCCACCCATCGTTTCCATCAGCGTCGATTATCCGGGCGCGTCGGCCTCCATCGTCGAAAGCCGCGTGACGGAAGTTATCGAAAACCGGATTTCGGGTGTCAGCGGCATCAGTTTCATCGAATCGTCCAGCGAGGACGGGCGCTCCCGCATCACGCTGGAATTCCATGTCGGCGTGGATATCGAGGCCGCCGCCAACGATGTCCGCGACAAGATTTCGGGCGTGATGGACAATCTGCCCGAAGAGGCCGACCCGCCCGAAGTCCAGAAAGTGGATTCCAGCGACGACGTCATCATCTGGCTTTCTCTGACCAGCGACCGGAATAGCATCGCTGAGCTGACCGATTACGCCGACCGTTATCTGGTGGACCAGTTTTCCGTCATCAACGGCGTATCGCAAGTGCGCATCAGCGGCCAGCAGGTTTACGCCATGCGCATCTGGATCGACCGCACCGCGCTTGCGGCACGAAATTTGACGGTCAGTGATATTGAAAGCGCGCTGCGCGCCGAAAACATCGAACTTCCCGCCGGAAGCATCGAATCGAGCGACCGCCAGTTCACCGTGCGGCTGCAGCGCGTATTCCGCGAGCCCGAACAATTCCGCGATCTCGTTCTAGGCCGTGGCGCGGACGGATACCTGATCCGGCTTAGCGACGTCGCTCGGGTGGAACGCGGCTCCGAAGAAGACCGCACACTTTTCCGTGGCAACGGGGTACAGCAGGTCGGCCTTGGCATCATCAAGCAATCGACGGCCAACACGATTTCCGTCGCCCGCGCCGCGCAGGCGAAGGCGGAGGAGCTGAACAAAAACTTGCCGGACGGCATGAATATTCAAGAGCGCTTCGACACGTCGGTGTTCGTCGAAAAGGCGGTACATGAAGTCTATGTCACGCTGGCGATTGCCGTCGTTCTCGTCATCCTCGTCATTTACAGTTTCCTGGGCAGCCTCGGCGCGACGGTCATTCCGGCGGTGGCGGCGCCCGTTTCCCTGATTTCCTCGTTCATCGTCCTTCTGGTGATGGGATTTTCGATCAATATCCTAACTCTTCTCGCCCTTATTCTGGCCATCGGCATCGTGGTGGACGATGCGATCATCGTCGTCGAAAATATAGTGCGGCGGATGAAGGAACTGGGCGAAACGCCCTTGGTCGCCGCCTATCGCGGAACGAAGCAGGTGGGCTTCGCCGTTATCGCGACGACGCTGACCCTGATCGCTGTGTTTCTGCCCATCACCTATCTGGAAGGGGATATAGGCCGCCTGTTTTCCGAATTCGCCATCGCCATGGCCGCGTCGATCGGCTTTTCGGGGATCGTGGCGCTGACGCTTTCGCCGATGCTGGCCTCCAAATTCCTGAAGGCGGACGCGAAGGAAAGCATCGTCACGGAAAAAATAGATCATGTGTTCGGGCGCGTCCGCAGCCGCTACAGGTCAATTCTGGCCCGCGTTCTGATGCGCCCGATCGGCGTGGTCGCGGGGTTTGTCACGGTTCTCGGCTGCATCGTCCTTTTATTTACGCAGATACCCTCCGAATATACGCCCACGGAAGACCGCGGCGCGTTCACGATCATGGTCAACGGCCCCGAGGGCGCGACTTTTTCCTATATGAAGGTATATATGGATGAAATAGAGCGCCGCCTGCAGCCCTATCTGGACAGCGGCGAATTCGAAAGCCTGATGATCCGCGCGCCGCGCGGGTTTGGAAATCTTTCCTCTTTCAACAGCGGCATGGCGATCGCCGTTTTGTCGGAATGGGGAACGCGCAGGCCCGCGCCCGACATCATGACGGAAATTCGCAGCAAATTTTCCGACCTTACGGGCGTTCGCATTTCGCCGGTCATGCGCCAGGGATTCACGGGAACGTCGGGAAAACCCGTGCAGTTCGTCCTCGGCGGCGGCACTTATGACCAGCTCAAGGAATGGCGCGACATCATGATCGCCAAGATTGAGGAGAACAACCCAGGCCTAAACGGTGTCGATTCCAACTACAAGGAAACCAAGCCGCAATTCGAGGTGCTGATCAATTACGACCGCGCCGCATCGCTGGGCGTAACCGTCCAGAATATCGGGCGCACGCTGGAAACCATGCTGGGATCGCGCCGCGTGACGACCTATATCGACGCTGGTCAGGAATACGACGTCATCATGGAAGGCGAGCGCGAGGCGCAGCGGACGGCGACCAACATGGAAAACATATATGTGCGTTCGGATGCCACAGGCGCGCTGATCCCGCTTTCGAACCTCGTGACGATCAACGAATTCGCCGATGCCTCGACCCTGTTCCGCTACAACCGCGTACGTTCCATTACGCTCGAGGCCAGCCTCGATCAGGGCTATACGCTGGGACAGGCGCTTGATTACCTGGAAAAACTCGCGCGCGACAACCTGCCCGACACGGTGATGATCGATTACAAGGGGCAATCGCAGGATTACAAATATTCCGGCGGATCGATCTATTTCGTCTTCCTGCTGGGCCTTCTCGTCATGTTCCTCGTGATGTCGGCGCAATTCGAAAGCTTCGTGCACCCCTTCGTCATCCTGCTGACGGTGCCGCTGGCGATGGCGGGGGCGCTTGCCGGGCTTTACCTGACGGGGCAGACTCTGAATATCTATACGCAGATCGGCCTTATCATGCTGGTCGGCCTCGCGGCGAAGAACGGAATCCTGATCGTGGAATTCGCGAACCAGCTTCGCGATGAAGGGGTAGAATTCACCGAGGCTCTGCTCCATGCCTCCGAACTGCGCCTGCGTCCGATCCTGATGACGTCGATTACGGCGATG